>CANLBD010000132.1 GCA_947488215.1 Myxococcales bacterium
GGCGGTTTCATGCGCACGCCATTGTCGGCGCAGACGCGCGCGGGAACGCGGACGCCTGCCAGAGCGCGGACGGCGCCGCAGACGCGGGCCGTCGATACATCGACGTCGCGCAGCGGACCAACGGGACCGTCTACAGCATCTGCGAGGCCAACTACGCCGCCGGGCTCCGCGAGATCGCGAACTCCGCGTTCGGCTTGCCCGTGCAGTTCTTCTTGTCTCGCCCCGCGGTGGGCGCGCGCATCACCGTCGAGGTCGACGGCCAGGCCCGCGCCGCGGGTTGGGCGTTCGATGAGGCCAGCAACTCTGTGATATTCGACGAAGCGAGCGTGCCCCAGGCGGGGCAGCGCATTCGCGTGACGTACGAGGCCGCCTGCTTTCAGCGGCAGTAACCGACGAGAGAGAGACCGTGATGACCCGACCCTCGACCGTTCGACGCACGACCGCCGCCGCCCTCGCGCTCTTCGCGATCGGCTGCGGCGCCGACGACAAGTTCAACTCGCAGACCTCGAACGACATCTCGATCGAGCCGAGCGGCACGATCGTCTTTTCGCGCGTGCGCCCCGGCCGGCCCCCCTCGGAGCAGGCCGTGAAGATCTTCTCGGCGGGCGAGCAGCCCCTGACGATCAAGGCCGTGTACCTCGAGGGCGACCTGCGCGAGTGCGATCGCGTGACGCAAGTGCCCCCGCTCGGGCCGTTCGAGCCCTTCCCCGGCGCGCTGGCCGACACATGCACGTTCGCGATCTCGGAGCGGGGCGAGTTCCCCGTCACCGTCGCGCCGAACGACTTCAAGGAGGTCAAGCTCCAGTTCCTGGCAAGCGCGCGCACAGACGTGTCGGGCGCGCGCCTGGTCGTAGAGAGCAACAACCTCAACAACCCGAAGCTCTTCGTCGACCTGAGCGTCGCGGCGGAGTCGCCCCGGATCGCGGCGTCGCCGCCCCCGCCTGTCGTCTTCTTGCCGGCGACCCCCGGCCAGCAAGCGCTGCTCATCAAGAACACAGGCAGCGGCGTGCTCGAGGTCGCCGAGCCAACGCTGCGCTACCTGACAGAGCAGCCGCGGGACCCCAACACGGGCGAGGTCGTCAGCGAGCTCTTCATCGACTACGACAATGAGCTGCCCTGGAGCATCGCCGAGGGCGGCAGCGAGAATGTCCTGCTGCGCTACGACCCGAAGGACGACCTGCCGGACACGGCCGAGCTTGTCTTCGCGAGCAACGACATCGAGAACCCGAGCTTCGTCGTGCGCGTCACGACGGGGCGCGTGTTCGGCACGCTCAATGTGACGCCCAACCCGGTCATCGCGCCCATCGCGCCGGGAGAGCTCGAGGTCAGCGTGCCGCTGACGTTCACGAACACGGGCACGCGCCAGATCTCGGTCTTCGAGATGACCGTGCAGCAGGACGGTGAGGACTACAGCCTCAAGCCCGAGATTGGCAGCTTCGCCCTGAGCGCCGGTCGCAGCAACGAGTCGTTTCAAATCAAGTACAAGCCGACGACGGGCACAGGTTCGGACGCTGTCCTGCTCATCAGCACGGACGCCGACAACGCAGCCAAGGCCCCGGGCGCGAGCCAGCAAGACCCGGGCGTCATCGAGGTGCCGCTCGTGCGCGACGCCGCTGCGCTGCCCGGCGTGCTCACGCTCGACCCGACCGCGATCGACTTCAGCGACGTCGCGCTCGGGGCTGAGCGCGCGGCGAACATCATCGTCCGCAACGGCGGCGGTCAGCCGATCGAGGTCACCGGCATCGCGATGGCGGGTGAAGGCAACGCGGCTGGCCTGCCCGCGAGCGACCCGGAGTTCACCGTGGTGGACGGCGGCGGCGCGACGAGCATCGCCCCCGGTGACACGCACACCGTGCGCGTGCGGTTCGCTCGCGGCGCGATGGACCGCAACGACCACTTCGGTGCGCTGCTGATCGAGAGCGGGCTGCAGGGGTCGCCGCACGTCGTCTATTTCACGTCCTCGCCCCCCGCGAACTGAGGTCGGGGTGAGCGCCGACGCCGCCCACGCTGGACTCAATGCGGTGCGCGCGCGCGTCGACGCCTTCGTCGCGGACGCTGAGCGCGCGCAGGCGCCCCACTTGAAGTGCGGTGCCGCCTGCGCGATGTGCTGCAAGGTGGAGCGCGCCGCGTTCGCCGTCGAGGTCGATTCGATCCGGCGCTGGCTGGTTGAGCACCCCGAGGTGCGCGCATCCGCGCAGACGCGACCGCGTCGCTCGGACCGGTGCGCCTTCCTGAACGACGACGACCTGTGCGACGTGTACCCCGTGAGGCCCATGATCTGCCGGACTCATGGTCCTGCAGTGCGCGTCGATGAGGCCTTGGCGTGGTGCGCGCTGAACTTCGCGGGCCTGAGCGTGCCGGAGGTCGAGGCCGCAGTCCCGGCGTCCAGCGTGCTCTCTGTCGAGCTGGTGAACCGCATGCTCGTCGTGGTCAATACGCAGTTCGTCGAGGCCGCCGGTGGTCCGCACCGCGTCGCGCTCCGCGAAGCGCTCGCCGATGCAGTGGAGTCTTCATCGTGAAAAGTCAGTGGTTTGCGCTCTCAATGCTCGTCGCGGCCTGCGACGGCGACCCCGCTTCGGACAGCGCCGTTGACGCTGCGTCTGCGGACGCAGGACCGGTCGGCGGCGGGGATGCAGCCTCGTCGGACGCGGACGCGGGTCTCGTAGACCCCGGCCCCTTGCCCTCGCTGCGTGTGGTGCCCGGCGAGCTCACCATGACGACGTGGACGCGGCCCGGTGATGCGACGTCGGCGCACGTCTACAGCCTGCTCGCGGACGGCTCGCTGCGACAACGGCTGACGGCGAACGAGGGCGCCTGGGGCCTTCATGCCGTCGGACCGGACAAGCGGCACATCGCGCTGGTACGGCGCATGAACGACGCCGGCGCGGATGACGCGATGGGGCGGGGCGTCGTGTGGATCATCGACGTGCGGACGCGGGACGCCTGGCCGCTGACACCGCCCGAGTGTGACGCTGGGCTCGGCGGGCTTGGCTGGCGCGACGAGGTGCAAGTCGTCTTCTCGATGGCCTGCGGGGATGCGCCCCAGCTCTATCGGGCGTCGATCGCCGTCCGCTCCCGCGCGCGATCAGACCTGTTGCAGCTCACCGACAGCGCGGGCGGTACACGCGACGTCTTCACGGCCGCACGCACCAGCATCGCCACGTTTGTGCGGCCATGCGATGGGATAGGCTGCGAGGGCGGCGCGCAGGTGTGGCTGGCGGACTTGGACTCAGGCGACGCCTGCGCCGTGACGCCGCCGAGCACCGACGACGCGACGCACCCGGCGTTGAACGTGGACCTCAGCGCCGTGACCTATGCGCTCAAGGGGCAGACGCATCGGATTGGGCTCAACGTCGCGGCGCTCTACTCAGGGGACGCTCGCTGCGGGCTCGCGGAGACCGATACTGTGCTGGGCGAAGACCTCTGGGCGCAATCGGCGGGCACGGAAGAGGACTTCCCCCAGATGGCGACCGGCGGTGGGCTGCTCGCGGGCGCCGTGCTCTTCGTCGCTCGGAACGCCGAGGGCCGCGGGCAGGTCACGCTCTCCGACCGAATGGGGACCCTGACGCCCCTCAGCGACCCCGCCGAGAACGCGACCTACGCGCGGTGGGTGGTCGACGCCTTTGACACCTCGGGCGTGCGCTGAGCCTCAGCGCGCCAAGGCGCGGTGGTAGAGGACGACGCGGCCGACCAACCACGGCGCGAGGCTCCCCGCCTCGGCGTTGTTGTAGACAACGAGCGAGAGCGGTCGAGTTGCCCCCTCGGGCGCGCTCGCGTCCGGCGCGGGCAACAGGGGCGTGACCGGCCAGACGTCTCGGTGGAGCTTGCCGCCGGGGAGACGTCGGGGCGGCGCGTAGCGCGCAGTCAGCGCCTGGTCCCCGAGGCTCGCGGTGACAAAGCACGGCTGGCCACCGCAGCCGTGGTCGAACAGCAGCTCGGCCTCACGCGTATTCGATGGCAACGCGAAGGTCACGCGCATCAGGCCACCCGGGAGGACCTCCCATGCGCCCTCGACCGCCCGCGCCCCGCCGGTGAAGGCCACGTTCGGGCCGTTCGAGTCGAGGCGCCCCTCATTCAGCAGCACGCGGCTGGCGACCGCGGGGCCGTAGTCCGTGACCCGCGGAGGCGAGTCGACGTCCATGCCCGCTTGTTGGGCGCGAGGGCCCTCGCACGCGACCGATGTCCGGCGACAGTCCTCTTCGCAGAACGCCCGGTCGTCGAGGTCTGTGAGCCGCTCACAGCGCGCATCACACTCAGCCTTGCCGAGGGCGCACGTCCCCGTCGAGCGGTCGATGTGAGAGAGCGGAGCGCAGGCGGCGGTGAGAGCCAGTGCAGCGAGCCCGAGCGTTCGAGCGCAGCTGCGGAGTTTTGACGTCAACACGGTGGCGCGTCCCTCCGGTCCAGCGCAGGATCGTGACTCTGCGATCTTGCGAGGTCGCTCGACCGCCATCAAGGAGAATGGACCCATGCGGAGCTTGTGGACGCCCTTGAGCGTGGGCCTCGCGCTGGCCGCTGTCGCGCCGTGGGCGGGTGCGCGCGCCCACGGTGGCCAACCTGTCGTTCAGGAGATCATCTTCCCCGGCTTGTCGATGGGCACAGGGACGCCCGACGAGGCTTGGGCGCTCACGAACAACCAAGGGCTCTACGCCGGCGTCCCGGGCGCGTTCGAGTGGTTGTGCGAGGACGCCGTGGTTCAGAACGCGGGCTTTCAAGGCCTGGTCGTTCTCGATGCGGCGAGGCGCGAGTGGGTCGTCGCAACGAACTACGGCCTGTATCGATCCCGCGATGGCGGGTGCTCTTTCACAGTCCTCGATGGACCGCTCGGCACTGCTGTGCCCCTCGGCCTCTGGCAGCACCCCACCCGACCTTTGGAGATCGTGGTTGCCACACAGAACCCGGGTCCGACCCCGGACGACCTGTGGCGTTCGACCGACGGCGGCGAGACCTTTGCGCCCGCTGGCCTTGAGATCATCGAACGCGCGCGCTGGTTCACGCGCAGCGAGGCCGCGCCCGACGTGCTCTATCTGGCGCACTCCGAAGGGCTCGCCCGCAGCGACGATGGGGGCGCGACGTTTGTGCCGCTGCCCTTGGGGCCAGAGGTGCTCGGGGCCGCGCCCGAAGAGCTGACGCTCTTGGGCACGCATCCCACGCGCGCAGACGAAGTATGGGCCGCCATTGAGCGGTTTCCCGACTCCACTGTGATTCGCTCGCGCGACCGCGGTCAGACCTGGACGCCGGTGCTTGAGGTCCCGGACGCGCCGACGGGCTTCGTGATGACGCTCGACGGCGCTGAAGCCCTGATCACGACGTACTTCGAGGGGTGGCGGCGGAGCGTCGATGGCGGCGAGACATGGTCGGCCGAAGACGAACGCGTGCCGCTCATGGGCTGCCTGACCCGCGCACCCGGCGAAGCGACACTCTGGGCCTGCTCTAACGTCTTCATTCGAGGGCCCTGGGTGGTCGGCCGAAGTGACGATGGGGGCCGAACTTGGGCGCCCGGCTTGCGGCGCTATCAAGACATCGCTGGCCTGTGGGCGTGCCCCCCCGAGAGTCCGGCCGCGCGGCAATGCGCCGGGCTGTGCCCCGGCCAAAGTATCGGCGTGGCATGCGGCGAAACCGACGCCGCGCTCCCCGACGCAGGCGGTGGAGACCTTGCCGACGCGGGAGACCTTGTCGACGCGGGAGACGCCGACGCGACCACCGGCGATGCCGGCATCTCCTCGCCTCCGAGGCGTCGGGCGCAAAGTGGGTGCAGCACGCATCCCGCGGACCCGAGTGGACATCTGTCGCTGTGGGGCGCAGCGGTGATGTGCGCGCTGGCCGTCGCGCGAAGGCGGCGCAGGCGCACCTGAGCCCGAGAGGCGGCGCAAGCGAAGGCACGGAGGCGAGATGACACGAAGCGCGCTTCAGACTTCGCTCTTGTGGGTGCTCGTCGCGACCGCGTGCGGTGCGCCCGCGCGGTCGACCCCGCCGCTCGTGGCCGGACCGCCTGAGGCCTCGACCACGCGCACGGTGTCGACCCAGCCGACGCAGAGGGCGGCCACCGATGCGCCGCCCGAATGGCTTGACGACGCGCTCAGCGCCCCCGAGACGCGCCCTGAAGAGGCGATGCGCGCGCTCGAGGTCACGCTCGAGCGCGACCCCGACGACGCGCTCTCGCATCTGCGGCTCGCCCGCCTCGAGGCCCTTTGGGGCGACGCGAGCGCGGCCGAGGCGCGCTGGACGCTCGCCACCGGCGGTGACCCCATCGCAGGCGCCTCGGCCGAGGGGCTGTGGACGCGCGCGCTGGTCTTGGCGAGCAGCGGGCGCGTCGCTGCGTCGCGGACCCACCTCGAAGCGGCTCTGGCTGCGCGTTCGCGAGCCACGCAGGTCGACGACGAAGCCCAGTGGGCGTTGGCTGCGGGGCGCGGGGGGGCGCCCCTGCGGGCGGAGGCGGCCTTCTCGACGCTGACGCGCGCACACCCAGCAAGCGAGGGCGCATGGGCGCTCTATGGCGAGTGGCACCGGCGGGCGGGTCGAGCGGAGCGCGCCCTCGATGTGCTGACGCGCGCGCGGCAGGCGCTGCCTGCGAGCCTGCGTGTCCTCAGGGCAACGGCGCGCGCTTATGGGGACGCCGGGCGGTCGGACGACGCGGCCGAAGCGTGGCAGCGGGTCGCGCAGCACTCGCCAGATGACGTCGAGGCGCAGGACGAGCTCGCGCTGGGCGAGGCTCACGCGGGCGACACAGACGCCGCGCTCGCTCGCTGGACACGCTTAGTGGCAAGCACTACCGACGCGATGAGGCCGCGCCTGAGAGCCTCTCAGCTCTTGGCGGAGCTCAAGCGACCGCGCGAGGCCGCCCGAATGCTCGAGCCGTTGGTAGACCAGCGACCCCTGGACGCCGGGCTGCGCTCTCGGCTCGCTCAGATGTTGTTGGAGTGTGACCGACCCGACGTCGCGCTCGTGCACGCCGACGAGGCCGCGCGCGCCGCGCCCGATGACCCACTCGCTCACACGATGCGCGGCGCGAGCCTGGCGGCGTTGGAGCGGTGGCTCGAGGCGCTCGACGCACACGAGACCGCATCGATGCTCGCGCCGGACGACGTTGGCCTGCACCGCACGGCGGCTGCAGTCGCGCTCAAGGTCGAGGACCCAGCGACCGCGCGTCGGCACTTGGAGGCGGTGCTCGCGCGTCGACCCGACGACCGCTTAGCGCGTCGAATGTTCTCCGCGCTCACGGGCGCTGAGCCCCCCCCCCTGACGCGCTGGCCTGCCGTCTCGGCCATGCCCGAGCTGGCCACGCTCGCTGCGCGCGTGGTCGCCGGTGAGGACGAGCGCGAGGCCACAGTGCTTCGGGATGAACGCGTGGTCGCGTACGACCACGACGGGATCGAGTCGATCATTCACCGCCGCGCGATCCTGGTGCACACCGAGGCGGGCGCACGACGATTTTCGACGGTCGGCGTACCCTTCAACGCGCAGCGCGCGGCGGAGGTCCTGGTGGCGCGCACGCTGACGCCGGAGGGCACGACGCTCGCTGTCCCGGATGATGCGCAGACCGTGGAGATTCCCGACTCAGACGCCCCCATGCAGTCCGACGCCCGAGAGCTCCGGCTTCGATTCGGTCGGGTCGGCCCCGGCGCGGTCGTTGAGTACGCGGTGCGCGTCCCGAGGCCGCACCCCGACGACTTGGGCGTGTGGTGGGATCGCTACGTGCTCGGCAACGTCGACCCCACCGTGCGCGCCGAGTATCGGCTCGAAGGTCCAGAGGCTGGCCCCCCGCCGACGCTGAGTGTCCGCGGCGTCCAGCCTCTCCCAGCGGAGGTCGCCGCAGGTCGGCGCGTCTCGCGATTCACGGCCGAAGACCTGCCGGCCTTTGCGCTTGAGGGGCAGGTTCGAGACGCCGACCGTGTCCCGACCGTCTCCGTCGCGAGCACGCGCGCCTGGTCCGACGTGGACGCGTGGTACGCGCGGCTGTTCATGCCCGCAACATCGCCGACCGAGCCTGTCCGCGCGCTCGCAACGCGACTTCAGCGCGCAGCCCCCACGCGGCGCGCCCGCATCGCGGCGGCCTTCGACTATGTCGAGCGGGAGATTGACTACCTCGGCCTTGAGCTCGGAATCGGCGCATTTCGACCGCGCTCGGCAGCCGAGACGCTGGAGCGCGGGACGGGCGACTGCA
>CANLBD010000133.1 GCA_947488215.1 Myxococcales bacterium
CGCTGAACATGTCCCTCACGGCCAACGTGGCCTACGGCTACGTGCATGCACTCTACATTCCGGGCGCCTCTGGTCGCATGATCGACACGTCCTTCGTCGTACCGGTGACGCCGAACACAGGCGCGGACGACACGCTCGCCGTCTTGGGTTTCTACGATGGGACCCAGGTCACTGTGACTTCGCCCGACACCGGAGAGACGCTGATCTCGACGACGGTGCAGCGCGGGGGCGCGATAGACCTGCTCGACGCAGCGCTCTTGACGCCGCGCCTCGATCGACGGCGCCTGATTGTCCAGAGCGAGGGGCCCGTCGCCGTCTTCCAGGCCATTGGCGACCAGGGCGCCGAGTTCGCCCCGATGCTGTGGTCATCGGCGCACCGACCCGACCTGCGCGTGGCCGCTTGGCGCGCGACGTCCGCCTCGCCGCAAGCGGGGGAGACCGTCCAAGTTCACTTCGTCGTCGAAAACGCGGGCGCACGCCGCGCTCGGGGCTTCGGCGTGACCGTGCGCGCTGGCGAGTCCCCCGACGGGCCGCCGCTCTTCGACGCGCACCTGAGTCGTCTGGACGCGGGGCGGCCCGCAGCCTTCACCTTTGAGGTGTCCGCTGCGGACCGACCGCAGGTCATGACCGTGCGCGTCGACCCCGACGGTGTGGTCCCCGAGACGAACGAGGACAACAACGTCTACGTCGCGCGCATCGGTGCCCCCCTCAACCTGACCGCCACGCGCCTCGACGCCGAGGCCCCGCAAGTCGGCGTGCCGGGCTGGCTCACAGTCTCAGTCGAGAACACCGGGGGCGTCCCCGTCCGCCAAGCGGTCGCGGTCGTCCGCGTCGACGGTGCATCGCTCGGCCGTGTCTCGCTGGACGCGACGCCGGGTGAGGTCGCGCAGGCACGCCTGCCCTGGACCCCGACCTCGAGCGGTCAGGCATCTGTCTCGCTCATGGTTGACCCTGAGGACGCGCTCGACGAGGCGCGTCGAGACGACAACGCCCTCGACACGCTCGTTCACGTCGCTGCGGCTGAGCCGGGCTCTGACTTGTCCGTTGCGGTCGACGAGGCGGCCGCCGCGCGGTGCGAGGCGGTCGGCGTGGACCTCTCTCTCGTCCCCGCAGACGCCGCCGAGGTCACGCTGACGCACGCGCTCGGTGAGGTCGCGCGGGTTCGTCTCGACGACGACGGGCGCGCGAGGTGGTGGCCGAGCGACGAGGACCGCGCCCGCGACGGTGGGTGGACAGCGCAAACCCTGACTGCGCAGGCGGTCGAGTTCACGCTGCCGCCCCTTGAGGCCAGTTGCGGCGAGCTCTCAACGCCCGAAGAAGACGCGCCGTCGGTCACGCTCGGCGTGGCGCCGCGCCTCGCTCTCCCGGGCGAGTCCGTCCAGCTTGAGGCCACGGGCTCGGGGGGCGCCCGGCTTGAAATCGGCGTGGACCAAGCGGTCCTCGCATCACTCGACGCGCCGCGGAGCGAAGATGTGCGCCGCGTCATCGACACCTCCGCCGTGGTCGGCACGTTCCGGGCGTTCGCACGCCTCGTCGACGTCGACGGGCGCGTGCTGAGCGAGCGCGCGCTCGACTTCACACGCGCGAGCAGCGGCCCAGGGGCGCGCCTCGAGCTTCACGTCGCGCCAGAACGCGCCGAGCGCGACACGCCCGTCGCTGTACGCATCACGCTGAGCGCGCCGTGGCCCACGCCACCGCTGTGGGTCGAGCGGGTCCGTGTCGCGGCCGTCTCGCCTGCCGAAGGGCGAGTCGCCGCAGAGGTCGAGGTCGAAGCCCGACTGACCGTGGATGCCCCGCAGACGCTCGAAGGGGCGCTCGACCTGACCCGCGAGGCCGCAGCGCAGCTGACCCTTGTCGCGACCGCCTTTGACGACCTCGGCGTGCAGCTCGGCCTGGGCGCTGGACCGCTCACCTTGCTCGGCGCCCCGGACGCCGCCCTCATCGACGCGGGCGGTGACCCGGCGGTCGACCTCGACGCAGCGGTCGATGTCGACGTGGCGACCGTCGACGCAGCGACCGTCGACGCAGCGACCGTCGACGCGCAGCCGCTCGACGCGCAGCCGCTCGATATGGCGATCACCGACGCGCAGCTACTCGATTTGGCGACCACCGACGCCCAGCCGCTCGACATGGCGAGCACCGACGCGCAGCCGCTCGACGCGCAGCCGCTCGACACGGCGATCATCGACGCGCAGCCGCTCGACGCTCTGCCGCTTGACCGCGACGCCGAAGAGGAGACGCTCGATGCCGCGCCGCCCGACCCGCGCCTGCGTCGTGGACCGACCGACGGCTGCGGGTGCGCCGCGACGTCTCCGCACGCGGCGTCGCTGTGGGTCGCGCTGTGGGTCGCGCTGGGCGCCGTCCTGCGCCGCCGTCGTCGCGTCAGCGGGGGGCGTCGAGCGTAATCCGCACGCGGTCTTGCAGCCGAATCGCGCCCATCAGCGCCTTGTAAGGCGCGATGCCCCACCGCGTGGGCTGCAGCTCTAGCGACACCCGCACGAAGGCGTCCGTGACCTCGATGGGCGCGGTGATCGAGGCTGCGCGCCCCGCCAGCGTCAGCGTCCCCTCGAACTGCCGCCGCGCGCCTTCACCCACGACCCGTCCGACGAGCGTCGCTTCGGGGTGGCGTCCGGTCTGCAGGAGCTTGTCGTTGACGTTCGCCAAGACCTCGCGCTGGTTCGCTCCGCTGAGCGCGTCCGCGTCGAGCTGTCCCCCGCGCATCACGCCGTCGACCTTGAGCGTGGCGGGAAAAAACGACCCCTTGACCGCGCCGGTGTCGTCCACGTCAATGTGCCAGCGCACGAGCGTCAGGCGCAGGTCGTGCGCCACGGTCGACAGCAGGCCTTCCTTGAAGGTGAATACGCGCAGGACATGGGCAGGCGAGGCGGTCAGCGAGGTCGGCATGGTCGTGGATCATAGCGCACAAACGGGCCGCTGGGCACGCCGCCTGCGCCGCGCTGCCGTCGCCGCGTTCAGCCTGCTGGCGGGCCTCGCGGCCGCGCTGGCCTTGGCGGTTGTGCTGGTTGATTTTCCTGAGCCCCTCCTCGACCAAGGGGCGATCCAGAGCCGACGTGTGCTCGACCGCCACGGCCGGCTCTTGCGCGAGGCGCTGAGCGACCAATCGGGCCGTGGGCAGTGGGTCTCGCTGGAGGCGCAGACCTCACCGTGGGTGGCTCAAGCCTTCGTCGCGATCGAGGACCATCGCTTCTACGGTCACCCGGGGATTGACGTCATCGGCGTCGCTCGCGCGGCGCGAGACAACGTCGTCGCCGGGCGCGTGGTGGCGGGCGGCAGCACAATCTCGCAGCAGCTTATCGGCCTGCTTCGGCCTGCGCCGCGCTCTATCGGCGCGAAGATCGATGAGGCCATCTGGGCCCTTCGCCTCGAGCGCTCGCACGGCAAGGCCGCCATCTTGGAGCAGTACGTCAACCGCGTCCCGTTTGGCCATGGCGCCTTCGGGGTCGAGGCGGCCGCGCAGCTCTACTTTGGCAAGCCCGCTTCGGCGCTCTCGCTGGCCGAGGCCGCGTTGCTCGCTGGCATTCCCCGCGCGCCGTCCCGCGCGAACCCCTGGACGAACCCAGCGCGCGCGCGCGACCGGCAGCGGGATGTCTTGGACCGCATGCGCGCGCTGCGTCTCATCGACGAAGAGACCCACGCGCAGGCGCTCGCGGAGCCGCTGAACTTTGCGCGCCGCGCGCAGACCTTCCTCGCGCCCCACTTCACGAGCTTCATCCTGCGCGGCGAGCCGCCGCCGGGTGAGACCGTGACCACACTCGACCTGCGCGCGCAGCGTCAGGTCGAGGAGGCGGTCGACGAGGTCTTGGCCACGCTGGCCGACCGCCGCGTTGGGCAGGCGGCGGTCGTGGTCCTGGAGACCGCGACGGGTGACGTGCTCGCCTGGGTCGGCAGTCGAGACTTCTCGCACCCGGACGACGGCCAAGTCGACATGGTCCTGGGGCGTCGTCAGCCCGGCTCGACGCTCAAGCCCTTCGTGTACGCGCTGGGCCTTGAGGACGGCCTCACGGGGGCGTCCCTCATGCCGGACGTCCCGCTCTTCTTCGAGACGCTGACCGGTGACTATCGGCCGCGCAACTACGACCGACAGTTCCGCGGCTGGGTCCGACTGCGCGAGGCTTTGGCCTGCAGCTACAATGTGCCTGCGGTTTGGCTCGCTGACCGCGTCGGCCTCGTGCGCGTCTACGAACGCCTCAAGGCCATCGGCTTCGCGAGCCTTGAGCATGGGCCCGCGCACTACGGCCTGGGTCTCGCGCTCGGCAATGGCGAGGTCACGCTTCTGGAGCTTGCGAACGCTTACCGCGCGCTCGCGAACGAAGGTGCGTGGTCGCCGCCGCGGTGGCGCGCTGCGGATGCCCTGACGCCGGGCGTTCAGGTCGTCCCGCGCGCGGTCGCGCAGCTGCTGATCGACGTCTTGGCTGACCCGCATGCGCGCGCGCCCGCGTTCGGCCGTCCGAATGCCCTGGAGATGCCGTTCGACGCCTTCGCGAAGACGGGCACAAGCACGGATTTCACGGACAATTGGACGATCGGCGCCAGCTCGCAGTTCACCGTCGCGGTGTGGGTCGGCAACTTCGACGGCCAGCCCATGGAGGGCGTGAGCGGCATCGCTGGCGCCGGGCGCCTATGGCACCGCGTCATGCGTGACCTCCACGCCGGAGCGGCGCCCTCGACGTTCTCCCGTGCGGCGCTCCAGGAGCGCAGCGTCTGCGCCGAGGCGGCCCCGGGGGACACCGCGTGCGCGCACACCTGGGTAGAGCGCTTCGTCCCTGGCACCGGACCGGACGCCGCGCCGTCGGCGCCACCGAAGCGTGGTGGCCTGCGCGTCGTCTATCCCGACGCGGGGGACGTCTTCTCTCTCATGCCAGACGTGCCCGCCGAGCACGCGCGCCTGCACTTTCGCGTCGAGCTCGACGGGCACCCCATGGATGCTGAGCAGCGCGTCTTGTGGGAGGTCGACGGCGAGATGAGTCCGTCAGTGCCGGGCGGGGGGCTCGCGTGGCCCGCGAGGGCGGGGGAACATCAGGTGCGCGCGTGGCTGGAGCCGGCGACGGGCGAGGCCGCTCAGAGCAGCCCGGTGGTGCGCTTCGAGGTCATGTCGGCGGGACAGTAGGCGTTCGCCACCACGCGGGCGCCTTGACCCAACGAGGGTGCGCCGGCACCACTTGGCCCCGACCCCGCTGGGCGTTGAGCGTCGCAACCACGCGCTGCGGGTTGCCCGCTGCGGCGTCGACGAGCACCTGAGCCTCGCCCGTCTCGACCGCCACCATGCTGTCGATGATCGACCGCATCGCCGCGTCGTCGAGGGGGGCAAGCGGGCGCGTCGCGGGTCCGAGCCATGTCGGCGTGTCGACGCCCTGCGGCGGATTCGCGTCGCGTGTCGCGATCAGCAGCACCAGCGGCAAGCGGGCGTCGCGCACAGCGCTGACGAGCGCCATCAGGGTGCGGTCGATGTGCGTCAGCCCGTCGATGGTCAGGGCGAAGGGTCGCGGCCGCTGCGTGCACGTCTGCAAGAACTCGACCGTTCGGCGCGCTTGCGTCACCAGCGGCTCATGGAGCGAGACATCTGCGTCGGGCACGAGCCAGTCAATGAGCGCGCGCCGGGCAGCGTCTTCCACGCGCCGGCCGCGGAGCCACCAGTCGAGCTGGTCCCGCATCGGGTTGCGCTCGAGCCCCAGCGCGCCCGCGATCGACAGCGCGAGCTCGCGCAGCACGTCCCCTGCGTCCGGGCCCTGCTGCCACACATGGCGGTGCGCCTCGATCTGGCCGGCCGCGATGAAGGGCACGAGCAGCTCCTCGCACAGACGCGACTTACCGGTCCCTGCGGCGCCGCTGATGACCAGCACGCCCGGCTGCGGCGCGCGGTGCCACCGGTCGAGCCCGCGCGACAGGCTCATCAGGAGCTCGTCGCGTCCGAGCAAAGCGTGTGGCCGCAACGGCGGCTCTAAGCTCCGACTGGAGTCCGGCGTCAGGTCGAGCGTGCCCCGAGCGCTGCGCCGCACGACCAGCGAGTCGGGCTCGTCGTCCTCAATCCCCGTGGGCGCCGTATTCACCGGGGGGTTCTCCGCCGTGTGACCGGGCGTCAGCACGGAGACCAGCGAAGTCGCGGGCGCAGGCGCCTCGACATAGTCGGCGTCGAGCGACAGCGCCCCGAGCCGCTCGCGGACCTCGGCGATGTGTTGCAGCCTCTGGTGGACGTCTGGCCGCATCATGTCGTCCAGCACCTTCCAGAGCCCCCGCGGCGCGCCGAAGCCGGGGCGCGGCTCCAGCGGCGGGCAACCATGGTCCAAGCGAATCATCAGCGACTGCACGGCGCTCGGCGCGGAGAACGGCAGACGCCCACACACGATCTCGAAGAGCACAATCGCGAAGGCGTAGATGTCCGTCCACGGACCGATGCGACGGCGGCTGCCGGTGGCCTGCTCCGGCGCCGCGTAGTCGACCGTGCCGAGCATGTCGTGGGCAGATGTGCCGCTGCGCGCTTGGTCCTTGAGTCTCGCGACGCCGAAGTCCAGCAGCACCGGCTCGTCGTCGTCGTCGATGAGCACATTGTCGGGCTTGATGTCCCGGTGGATCACGCCCCGCGCGTGGGCGTGCCCGAGCGCGTCGAGCACGCGGTCGACGACGGGCCAGAGCGTCCGCCACGAGCGGTAGCGGGGGTGCACCTCGTTGAGGGGCTTGCCGCTCTGCAGCGTCATCACGAAGTAGAGGCCCACTTGCGGGTCACGGCCCGCGTCGATGACCGGCACGATGCTCGGGTGGTCGAGCCGCGCCATCGCCTCGATCTCGCGCTGAAACCGGACCTCGGCGGCCGTCGAGCCCGCGATGGACGCGAGCAGGACCTTGACCGCGACGAGGCTCTGCGTGACCAGGTCGTGCGCACGCCACACCTCGCCCATGCCACCGACGCCGAGCCGGTCCATGAGCACGTAGCGTCGCGCTACGACGAGGTTCACCTGCGTCCCCATGCGCGCAGTGAGCCACGCGCGACGCCCCCACGCAACGGTCTAACGAGCCTTGCCAGCGTGAGGGCGCGGTGCTCTTCTGCAGCGGACGATCTCGGGGGGAAAAACGATGCGACAGGTCTGTGTCGGGTGGGCGACTTTCGTGACAGTGGTCGGAGCGGCATCGGCCGTTCACGCCGCCGATGTCACGTTCCGGCACGCTTCTCTCTTGGGCGTGCGCTACAACGAGCTCGGCTTGGGCGTGTTCAGCGACACCGGCTTTCGACGCTCCCTCTGGTCGGGCGAAAGCGTGCTCCTGCAGAGCACCTACTTGGAGGGGGGCGTCGTCACCCAGCTGAGCCCCGCGAACCTGCACCCGGGGCTCTACGTCGAGCTCGTGCCGCTCGCGGTCTGGAAGACGCGCTTCTCCGTCCAGAAGGTCCAGTACTTCGGCGTGCTCGGCTCGATGCAGTCCGTCACGCCCGACGACTGGAGCCCCGAGCGTATCGAGGCGAATGACGACGCGGGCCGCTACGCCCGAGTCGGCGGCTCGACGTTCACGCTGCAGCAGACGCTCCGCGCTAAGGTCGGCCCGGTCGTCGCGTCGGTCGTCGGCGCTTGGCAGCGGTTCCACTTCGACGTCGACGGGCCCGTCTACGAGGCCGTCAACGAAGTTCCATTTGCGCCCGACGACGACCTGTTCACGTTGAAGGCCACGCTCGGCTACGCCGTCTTCGGCCAGCCGCAGACGCCCGACAGCCTCATCGTGGCCGCGCTCTTCGACACGCTCCGGACAGACGCCCTCGACGTGCGCCGCCAAACCCTGGCCGGCGCGCTCCTCTGGAAGCCGCCGGCCGCGCTGTGGTCCACGGGCAACCCGACCCTCGCCGGCATCACGGGCGTTTTCCTCGACGACCGCTACCGCACCGGCGAGCCCTACTTCGCGGCCGCGCTCGCCGTTGAGTTCCTCAAGCCGTACGGCGCGCCCTGACGCCCTGCGGCGCGCCCCCGCTCGCCAGAAACCGCCGAGGGGTTGCGAAATCGCGCGACTGACGCCCAAATGCGGCGTCCGTTACGCACACCCAGACACCTCAGGAGCCCCCC
>CANLBD010000134.1 GCA_947488215.1 Myxococcales bacterium
CGTAGACGCCACCCCCGACGCCGCGCCAGACGCCAGCGCCCCGTGCGCAGTCGGTGAGGTGCGTGCGTGCGGCGTGACGCGCGGCCGCTGCCGGGCCGGACGCCAGCGCTGCGTGGCCGAGGGCGCCTGGGGGCCCTGCGAGGGCGAGGTCGGGCCGAGCGATGAGGTGTGCAATGGCGCGGACGACGACTGCAACGGCGTCACCGATGACGGTTTCGAGGTCGGTGGGGCGTGCGACGGCGTGGGCGCGTGCGGCGCTGGCGCTGTGGAGTGCCGGAACGACCGCCTGACGCGCTGCTCGACCGACCCCGGCGGCAGCCGTGCGGGCGACGTCGCAGAGGCCTGTAATGGTCAGGACGACGACTGTGACGGCCGCGTGGACGAGGCCTTCATGGTCGGGCGGGGGTGCGACGGCCGCTGCGGCGCCGGCCGCTTGGAGTGCAGCGCAGGCGCGGTGCTCGTGTGCTCGACCGATCCAGGGGGCACGGCGTACGCGCCGAGCGACGAGCGCTGCGATGGTGACGACGACGACTGCGATGGCCGGGTCGACGAGGGCTTCGACGTCGGCGCCGCGTGCGATGGGGTCGGGGCGTGCGGCGCGGGCACCCGCGAGTGCGCGGACGACGGGGCGGCCCGGTGCAGCACGGACTTCGGCGGCAGCGCGGACGCGTCTGGGCCTGAGCGCTGCGACGGGGCGGACGACGACTGCGACGGCGTGGCGGACGAAGACTTCATGGTCGGCGTCGCGTGCGAGGGCGTCGGAGCCTGCGGCGCGGGCCGGACCGAGTGCGGTGCGGACGGGCGCTTGGTGTGCTCGACGGACCCGGCCGGCTCGATGACGGGTGTACGCGCTGAGGCGTGCAACCGCGCAGACGACGACTGCGATGGCCGCGTGGACGAGGGCACGGGCGTTGGCGCGGGTTGCCCTGCGGTCGGGGCGTGCGGCGCGGGCGTGCTCGAGTGCGCGGCGGATGGTCGGACGGTCTGCAGCACGGCGCCGGGCGCGTCTGCGGACGAGAGCGCGCCGGAGGCCTGTAACGGCGTCGATGACGACTGCGACGGCCGCTCAGACGAGGGCTTCGGCGTGGGCTCGGCCTGCGACGGCGCGGGCGCGTGTGGTGCGGGCGTCGTCGAATGCGACGGGGCGGCTGCGCGATGCTCCACCGATGTGGGCGGCACGGCGGACGCGTCTGCCCCCGAGGCCTGCAACGGAGTGGATGATGACTGTGACGGCGCGGTCGATGACGGCGGCGCCTGTGGCGGCGACACCTGCCTGACCGCGCCGGTGCTGGCGTTTGACGCAGCGGCGGTCGGCAATACGGCCGCGCTCGCGGACGACTATTCGCGGAGCGCATGCCTCGGCGCCTCGCCTGGACCCGACCAAGTGTTTCGGATCGACGCCCCCGCCAGCGGGCGGTACGTCATCGGCGTCGCGCCGCTCGACGCGGCGATGGACGCCCTCTTTTGGGTGAACGCGGACTGCAGCCAGCCGGAGAGCTGCGTGCTGAACGGCGGCCGCGACCTCTTCGGCGCAGGGCGGCCCGAGGCGCGCGCCGTGAGCGTGCCGCGGGCCGGCACCTATCACGTGATGGTGGACGGTCGCGTCTTCGGGCAAGGCGGCCCGTTCTTGGTCACCGCGCGCCCCCAAGCAGACGGTGAGGACTGCGGGCGCGCCGTGCCGCTCAACGTGCCCGGCCGCTTCGTTGGGACGACCGAGGAGCGGGTCAGCGACATCGCGAGCCAGCAGTGCAGCGGCGGCGCGGGCTTGAGCGGCGGCCCCGACCAGGTCTTTCGACTTGAGCCGCCGCGAGCGGGGCGCATGACGCTCACGCTGACGCCCGGGCCGGCGAACTTGCGGTATGTGCTGAGCCTGACGACGAACTGCGGCGCGGTCGACATGGGGTGCGTCGGCTCGACTGTGTCCGCGCGTGCGGGCGATGGCGTGACGCTCGCGGTCGACGTCGAGGCGGGCGTGACGTACTGGCTGGTCGTCGACCACCCGGGTCAGCCCGGGGGCTCGTTCCTTTTGGACGTGACATTCCGGTAGGGTCACCGCGAGTCATCGAACCCCTTTTCGAGCAGAGAGGAGACTGTCTATGCAGCGTCTCGTTCGCCCGCTGACCGCGCTCGCGTTTGGCGCAGCGCTCACCCCCGCCGCGGCGCTCGCTTGCGGCGGCCTGTTCTGCAACACGGCGCAGCCGGTCAACCAAGCGGCGGAGCGCGTGCTCTTCGCCGTCGAAGGCGACCACGTCACGATGCACGTCCGCATCACGTACCAGGGCCCGCCGACGGACTTCGGCTGGCTGCTCCCGGTGCCGCGCGGCGTCGTGACCGAGCTGTCGAGCGAGACGCTCTTCGCGCGGCTCGACCAGAACGCCGCGCCGGTGTTCCAGCTCAACACCGTGTTCGAGGACGGCTGCGAACTCCCGCTCTCCGCACCGAGCGCCGAGTCTGATTCGGGCGCGGGTGGGAGCTCGGGCGGTGAGCCGGGCGTCGAGGTGCTGTCGCGGCAGAACATCGGGCCGTACGACCGCGCGATCCTCGACGCCGACGCGGTCGCGCCGCTGCGCGCGTGGCTCGACGAGAACAACTTTCAGGTGCCCGCGGACGTGGACGCCAAGCTCCAGCCCTACATCGACGCGGGCTCGGTGTTCGTGGCGATCAAGCTGCTGCCCGGCGAGGACGCGGGCGACATCGTGCCGCTGCAGATGCGGTTCCCCGGCGATGTGCCAACGATCCCGATCGTGCCGACGTCCGTCGCGGCGAACCCCGATATGGGGGTGATCGTGCATGTCCTCGGTCAGCGCCGGGCCATCCCCCTCAACTACTTGCACGTGCAGATCAACGAGGCCGCGATCGACTGGGTGGGCGGCGGCCAGAACTACGCGGATGTGGTGAGTCAGGCGGCGGACGAGGCGGGGGGCCGCGCCTTCACGACCGACTTCGCCGGCCCGCTCGGTGGGACGCTCGCGCAGCAGCTCGCGCCGCTGCCCGACGAGGTGCTCAATCGGTTGGCCGAGGCGCGCACCCTGCAAGGCCTCGTCGACCTCCTGTACCAGTTCGGCTTCAGCGATCCAGACGTCCTGCGCGTCGCGCGTCAAGCGCCGCTCCCCGAGGGCACAGACGAGGCGTTCTTCTTCTCTTGCCCCGACTGCGGGCAGGTCGACCTGACGAGCCCGCTCGACGGCGCCGCGCTCGCCGCGCAGCTCCGGGCCGAGGTGAACGCGCCGCGCGAGGCGCTGCTGCCCCTCCTGACGGCGCAGCCTTATGTCACGCGGCTCTACACCACGATGAGCCCCGCCGAGATGGACCGCGACCCCCTCTTCGCGTTCAACGCGAACCAGCCCGATGTGGCGAACGTGCGGACCGCAACGCGCTTGGTCGCGTGCGGCCCGAACAGCGAGCCCGACTTCGCGAGCGCGGTCATCGAGACCGCGTCGGGTGGGCGCGTGCAGCTCGTCGATGGCCAGAACCCTCAGGTTATTCAGCGCAGCGCCGGGCAGACCGTGACCATGGGGCAGGCCCAAGCGGCGTTGGTCGTGGAGCGCATCACGCCGGACGCCGCCTCGGCGGAGATCCTGACAGACAACCGCGCAGGGCAGGACTACGCGCCGCGCGGGACCAAGTCCTCGGGCGATGACGGCCTCTGCACGGCGCGTCCGGGCCGAGGTGGGTCGACACTCGGTTTCATGGCCGCCGCGCTCGCCCTCGTCGGCGCGGTCGGTCGGCGTCGACGGTCAGCCGGGCGCTGATCAGCGCGCCGCGGGTAGCCAGTAGGCGCCGTCGAGCCTAAACCGCTCGGGCGCGGCGCCCTGCCACGGCAGGCGCAGCGGCTGGTACGACCGAGTCCCCGGCGGCTCGGGCGGGTAGGTCGCCTCGGTGAGCCCCGTGAGCGAGGCGGTAGAGACCTCGAAGACGCGCGGGGCCGAGGCCGCGCCAGGCAGAATGCGAAAACGGCTGCGCGCGCTCGCCCCGCCGCGGTCGTCGAAGACCTCGCCGAGCTTGTGCGCGAAGCGTCGGGCGAGCACGCCATCCACGACGCCGTAGACCTCGAGCACCTGTACGCGCACGCCGTCGTAAGGGACCTCGCGCTCAAGTAGGATCTCGCGGCCGGGGCGGCCGTCGAGCTCCATCAGGTCGAAGCGCAGCAGTCGAGCGCCCCGCGGCCAGCCGTGGTTGAACAGGTAGTAGACGGTGCCCTCGGGCAGACCCCGGCCGAGCACGACCACGTCGCGCGCGTTGACGACGACGTCCTCACGCTCGGCGTCGCCCGCGAGGTCACCCTGTGTGCGCCCGAGGACCTCGGCGTCCTCGCCGACGTCCTGAACGTAGAGCGCGTAGAGCCCGGCGGTCGGCTCGTAGCGCAGGTCGGCCTCAATCGGCGCGCCCCCCTCGTCGACCGCCGTCGTCGACAGCACGGCCTCGGCCTGGCCCCCCTCGGTGTCGGCGTCGCGAACGGTCAGCGCGAGGCCAAAGGGCGCGTCGCGAAAGCCCGGCAGGCTCGCCAGCGGGAGCGCGGCCTCGAACGCCCAGCCGTCGACGCGCTGCGTGCCCGCGACCCGCACACCTTTGGCGGGGCGTCCGTTCACGCGCGCGGTCACGGGCGCGTCGCCCTCGAGGTCGGCGAGCACGAAGTCGACGCGCACGCGCTGCCCGCCTTGGGCGTAGACCAGGGCTGCGCCGTCGCCGGTGCGGTCGCGACCAAAGGTGCGCGCGTCGTCGCGGACCTCGAGCGCGAAATAGAGCGTGTCCCCTGAGACGGCCCAGCGCGCGCGCGGAACGCAGTCGTCGGCGCCCGAGAGCGCGCCGCGCGAGACGCGGTCCGCGAGAACCGGCCGCACCTGCGCCCAGTCTCCGAAGGCGGCGTCGACCGCAAAGGTGCCCTCGGGGTGCGGCGTGAGCGCGACCAGCGGCGCGAGCGCGAGCGCGGTGAGCACGCTCACTCCTCTCGGTCGGGGATGTCGATCTCGTACTTCTTGAGAAGGCGGTAGACGTGGCGCCGGTCGATGCCTGCGTCCCGCGCGACGCGGCTGATGTTCATGTTGTGTCGCTCGAGCAGCTTGACGAGGTACTCCCGCTCGAAGAGCGCGACCATGCGCTCCTTGGCGTCTTTGAGGTTCTCGTCCGGATCGAACTGAGTGAAAGCAGGCAGACCCAAGGGCTCGCTGTGGCCGAGGCGCGCCTGCAGGTCGGACGGCAAGTCCTCGACCTGGATGCGCTCGCCCTCGACGAAGGCGGCCGCGCGCTCGACGACGTTGCGCAGCTCACGGACGTTCCCCGGCCAATCGTACTGGCGCAGGGCGTCGAGGGCCGAGGGCGCGAAGCCCGCCACGCGGGGGGGCACGTCGCCCCGCTTGCGCAGCTCCGTCAGGAAGTGGTCGATCAGCATCGGCAGGTCGTCCATGCGCTCGCGCAGGCCCGGCAGGGTGAGGCGGACCTTCGCGAGGCGATAGAACAGGTCTTGGCGGAACTTGCCCTCCTCGACGAGGGTCGCGACGTTGCGGTTCGTCGCGGCGACCACACGCACATCGACCTTGACGGCCCGCTCGCCGCCGACGCGCCGGATTTCGCCGTTCTCAAGCGCTCTCAGGAACTTCGGCTGCAGGTTCAGCGGCAGCTCGCCGAGCTCGTCGAGAAAGAGCGTGCCGCCGTCGGCGCGCTCGAAGACGCCCTTGTGGGTGCGGATCGCGCCTGAGAAGGCGCCCTTTTCGTGCCCGAAGAGCTCGCTCTCGAGCAGGTTCTCGGGGAAAGCGGAGCAGTCGAAGATCACGAGCGGGCTCTTCGCGCGGCGAGAGCGGTCATGCACAGCGCGCGCGATCAGCTCCTTGCCGGTGCCGGTCTCACCCTCGATGAGCACGGTGAGCTCGGAGCCCGCGACCTTCTCGATGACGCCGTAGACCTCGCGCATGCGCGGCGAGCCGCCGACCAGCCCCGCGTAGTTGTTGCGCGCGATGGGGAAGACCGGGATCTGCTCGACCATCGGCTCGAACCGCACGAGCGAGTTGCCGATGAGCAGCTCGCAGTTCGGGTACAGCACGACCTCGCGCAGGCGCAGCTCACCCGCGTAAGTCCCGTTCGTCGACTCGCGGTCGACGAGCACGTACTCCTCGCCCTGTAGCCGGATCTCGCAATGAAAGCGGCTGACGGTGTTGTCCGTCAGCACGAGCTGGTTTCGTTCGTTCGTGCCGATGCGGATGATCGGCTTGTCGACGACGAGCGTCTTGCCACGGTCCGGGCCGTCGATGACGACGAGCTTGCACTTGTCGAGGTGAATCAGGTCGGTCGCCTGACCGATATTGACCTCGACCGTGTAGGCGCGGTCGTCCTGCGCCTCGTCGCGCTCGGGCGGCAGGCGCTCGATGAGGCCTCCGGCTTTGTCGTCTGGACCCTGTGACATGCGAGTCACACTAGGAGCGTGGGACATGACTGTCAATCGCGGGTGAATGAACATCTCCGGGGGCACGTCCTGTTTGACATCGGGCCCCAAACGCCCGAAACGGAGCCCCATGAACACGCTCTTCGCCGCGCTCTTGTCGCTGTTCTCCGCCGCGCCTGCGGCCCCCGCCGCGCCCGCCCCCGCCCCCGCGCCCGCCATCAACGTCGTGCGCGGCATTCAGGGCTTCTACCAGTCCACGACGGACCTCAAGGCCGACTTCACGCAGACCTATCTCTACAAGGTCTACGACCGTCGCCAGGTCTCGAAGGGCAAGGTCTTCTTCAAGAAGCCGGGGCGAATGCGCTGGGACTACCAAACCCCGCAGGCGCGCCTCTTCGTGGCGGACGGCGCCACGCTCTGGGTCTACGAGCCGGAGGAGGGGCAGGTCTTCAAGCGCTCTCTCGCCGCCTCGCAGCTGCCCGTCGCGCTCACGTTCATGAGTGGGCAAGGTCGCCTCGAGGACGAGTTCGACGCCAAGCTCCTGCCCGCGCCGGCCGCGGGCCGCCTCGCCGTCGAGCTCGTGCCGCGCAAGTCCGCAGCCGACTACCAGAGCCTGCGCCTCGAGGTTGATGCGCGCACCTTCGCGGTGCTGCGGAGCACGGTCGTCGACCCCGTCGGTAACCTCAACACCATCGACTTCACCGACGTGAAGACGAACGGCAACCTGCCCGACAAGGGCTTTCAGTTCAGCCCGCCGGCGGGGGTCAAAGTCATCGACGATCTGGGCGGCCGCTGATAACCTCCCGCGCCCCAAATCTGGCCGCGGAGACCGCGTGAACACGACCGACACGCCCAAGCGCATTCACTTCGTCACGCTCGGTTGCTCGAAGAACGAGGTCGACACCGAGACGATGCTGGCCGGCCTGCCCGGGCACTACACGCTCACGGACGACGCGAGCGACGCCGAGGTCATCGTCGTCAACACGTGCGCGTTCCTCGAGTCGGCCAAAGAGCAGAGCATCGACAAGATCATCGAGATGGCCGAGATGCGCGACGCCGGGCGCATGGAGAAGCTCGTCGTCACGGGGTGCTTGGCGCAGCGGTACCCCGAGGAGCTCGCGCGCGAGCTGCCCGAGGTCGACCACTTCGTCGGCACGAACGACCTGACCAAGGTGACGGCGCTGCTCGACGGCTCGACGACGGCCCGCGTGCACGTCGGCAACCCCGACCGCATCGGCTACAACTGGGAGGGCGACCGCTCCAACCTGCGGGGCACGCACTCCGCCTTTCTCAAGGTCGCCGAGGGCTGCTCGAACACGTGCGCGTTCTGCATCATCCCCACGCTGCGCGGGCCGCAGCGCAGCCGCGGCGTGGACTCGTGCGTGGCCGAGGCGCAGCGGCTGGTGCGCTCGGGCGTGCGCGAGCTCAACCTGATCGCGCAGGACCTCACGGCGTGGGGCTACGACCTGACCCCCCGCAGCAACCTGACGACGCTGCTCGAGGCCCTCGCGCAGGTCGACGGCGTGCACTGGATTCGACTGCTCTACGCGTACCCGCGCAACTTCCCGAAGGGCCTTGTCGACCTGATGGCGCGCGAGCCCCGCATCGCGCCCTATCTAGACATGCCGCTGCAGCACATCAGCGAGAGCGTGCTCAAGCGCATGAAGCGCGGCACGAGCGCCGAC
>CANLBD010000135.1 GCA_947488215.1 Myxococcales bacterium
GCCAGCTCGACGCGATGAGTGACGTCGAATCCGCGGTGGCGCTCCGGTGCAAGGTCGCGCGTGTCCTCGACGAGCGGCTCGGCCGAGCTGCGGACGCGATCGACGTCTTTCAACAGGTGCTCACGCTCGATGACGCGAACGCGGAGGCCATCGGCGCGCTCGAGCGGCTTCTCGCTTCGGAGCGCCGGCCTGCCGAGCTCGTCGAGGTGCTCGTCCGCAAGGCTGAGGCGTCTCGCGACGTGCTGGAGCGCAAGGAGCTTTACTACCGCGTGTGTGAGCTGTGCGAGGCGTCGCTGGGTGACATCGAGCGCGCGATCTCGACCTATCAGCGCGTGCTCGACGAGGACAGCGAAGACCAGAACGCCGTCGAAGCGCTCATCCGATTGTTCGAGCGCTCAGGCCAGTGGTCGCAGCTCGTCGGTGCTCTGAGAGAGAAGCTCGACTTGGCGAGCGACGCGTCTGCGCGCAAGCAGGTCATGTTCCGGATCGCGCGCGTCTGTGAAGAACATCTGAACGACGTCGACGAGACGATTCAGACCTACCGCGCGGTCCTCGAGTTGGACCCGCAAGACCGGCTCGCCGTCGAGTCGCTTGACCGCCTCTATAGCCACGAGGTTCGGTGGGGCGAGCTCGTGGACCTGCTCGAACAGGACCGGGCCTATCCGGCCGACGACGCCGAGGCGCACGCGGATGCGATCGATCTCCGCATCGCCGACACGCTTGAGCGCCACCTCGGGCAGATCGACCAAGCCGTCGAGTTGTACGCAGAGCTTTTGGCTCGGCGTCCGGGTGAGCAAGCAGCCGTCGACGCGCTGGAACGGATTGTCCGAGAACCTCAACATCGCCTCGCAGCCGCGAAGTGCCTTGAGGTCCACTACGCGGGTACGTTCGAATTCGAGCGACTCGGTCAAGCGCTCGAGGCGCAGCTCGTCGCCCTCGATGACCGCTCAGAGCGCGTCGAGGTGCTCAAGCGTCTGGCGACTCTGCAAGCGGAGCAGTTGACCGACCAGCGCAGCGCCTTTGATACGTCGTTGAGGGCCTTTGAAGAGGACCCGAGCGACGAGATGGTGGTCGTCACTCTCGAGCGCTTGGCGGATGAGCTGCAAGCACACGCCGCGCTGGCGCAGGCGTTCGAACGCCAAAGCAGCGCGTCGGTCGACGCGACGGTCGTTTCGAACGTCACGCGTCGTTTCGCGCGTCTGTGCGAGGACAAGCTCGCTGACCCCGAGCGAGCGGTGGCGGCGTGGGACGGCTTGCTGCGAGCCGATCCTTACGACCGAGAGGCCTTGACGGCGCTCGACCGCCTGTACCAGGCCGCACAACGCTGGGACGCGCTGATCGAGGTGCTGCGACGCGAGATTGACCTCGGCGGCCAGACCGACGAAAGCGACTTGCGATTCAGGCTCGGCTATCTGCTTGAGGTCGTGCGGGGTGACCTGCCGGCCGCGCTCGATCTGTACCGCGGAATCCTGCTCGACCACCCCGAGCACGCGTATGCCGTCGAGGCGATGGAGCGCTTGGCCGTTCACGTCGAGCTTCGCGGTGCCATCGCCGAGGTCTTGGAGCCGGTCTATCGGCACGCGGGCGCGTTCGGCAAGCTGTGCGTGCTCGCGGAGATGCGAATCGAGCTCGCGACGAACGCCCGGGAGCGCGCCGAACTTTGGATGACGTCGGCCGAGCTCCGCGAGGGCAAGCTTCAGGACGCCGACGGCGCGCTTGAGTGCATGCTGCGCGCGTTCGAGGAGGCGCCCGAGGATGAGGACGTGCGAAAGCGCCTCGTGCGCGTCGCGACAGAGCGGGGCGCGTGGGCCCGACTTGCCGACGCCTTTGACGCCGTGAGGAGCCGCGTCTCTGACCCCGAGCTGCGCGTGAGCGACCTGCTCCAAGTCGCGGACTGGTCTCGTGGTCGTCTCCGAGACCCGCTCAGGGCCGCGGCGCGCTTCGTCGAGGTTCTGTCGATTGAGCCCGAGAACGCGCGAGCCCTCGACGCACTCGAAGAAATCTACGCAGACGCCGAGGTCTGGCCGCGGCTTGCGGAGGTCTATCGACGCAAAGCCGACTTGGCGTTTGAAGCGGACGAGAAGCGGCAGCGTCTGGTTCAGCTGGCTGAACTATGCGCCGACCGACTCGGCGACGCGACACAGGCAGCCGCGGCTTGGAACGACGTCCTCGCCCTCGATCCGAGCGACAACGAAGCGCTGTCCGCGCTCGAGGCGCTCTACGAGATGCACGGAAACGGGCACGCCCTCTTCGACACGCTGCGTCGTCGCACTGAGGCGACGTATGACGCCACGGAGCTCGCCGGAATCTACCGCCGCATGGCCGTGATCGCGCGGGACGATCTGGGGCGCCCCGCCGACGCAGCCGAGGCACTTGAGAAGGTGCTGGAGTACGAACCCGACGACGCCAGCGTCTATGAGGACCTCCGCGCGTTGTACGCGAACCAGCAGGACTGGGATCGGCTGCAAGATGTCCTGGTCAAGGCGCTCGCAGCGGCAGACTCAGACGACGCTCGGATGCCGCTCTTGGCCGCTTTGAGCGAGAACGCCGAGGCACGCTTGGGGCGCGTGGACACGGCGATTGAGTACCAGCGGCAGCGGCTATCGATCTCACCCGCCGACCACGGCGCAATGGACGCTCTGACGCGCCTGTATGCGTCGAGTGAGCGCTGGTTCGATCTCGTGGAGGCCCTCCGAGAGCACATCGAGACCCTCGACGCGGTGCGTGACCGCGGGCGTTTGTTGGCCCTCCGAACGCTGCTCGCGGACATCGCGCACTCGCACTTGCAGGATGCCGATACTGCGATCGAGTCGCTGAACGTCGTGCTCGACCTGGAGCCCGAGAACGCGCGGGCGCTCACCGTCCTGGCGCAACTGTACGAACGAAGCGGTGAGTGGTCGCGTTGCGCGGAGACGCTGACGCGGGCGCTCGCGCACGCTGCGCCGGGTCAGGAGCGCGCAGATGCCCAGCGCCGGCTGGGCATCTTGTATCTCGAGCGTCTCGACCGCCCGGAGGAAGCGCGGGCCACGTTAGAGTCTGCCGTCGCTGAGTCGGGTGACGCACAAGCGCTCGACGCGCTGGTGCGCCTGTCTGAGGAGCAGCGCAACGACGCTGCGTTGTCCCAGTGGCTCGAAGCGCGCGCTCGACAGGTCAGTCGAGACACGAGCGCGCGTGCGGCTGACTGGGTGCGCCTCGCCACGATACACGCCGCCGCGGGCGATGCAGCCCGGCGCATCGAATGTCTGGAAGCGGCCACGGCGCTCAACGGCCAAGACGCCCGCATCAGCGACGCGCTCCTCGAGGCGTACATCGCCGCGGGCCGTGCCTCGGACGCTGAGCCGGTGCTCCGTCGGACCGTTGAACGCTTGAAGGCGGAGCGCCGCTTCAAAGAAGTCTTCCCCTACAACTTCCAGCTCGGTCGAGTCGCCGAAGAGCGCGGTGATGACGTCGCCGCCTTAGCTCTTTACCAAGAGTGCTTCGACTACGACGCGACGTATCTGCCGAACCTGATGCGCCTCGGTAAGCTGCTCTTCAAGCTCGAACAGTGGGACCGTTCGCTCAAGGTCTTCACGACCATGCTGCTGCACCAAAACAACATCGAGTCGGCCGAGCAGCGGGTCGAAATATTCTATCATTTGGGTGTCTTGCGCCTGAAGACGGACGACGCTCGCAAGGCGAAGGACATGTTCAACCGCGCGCTCGGGATCGACCCCGACCACGCACCGAGCCGCGCCGCGCTCGAGTCGCTCTGAGAGGAACACCGGATGTCTTCGTTCAAGGACCGCGCCTTCATCGGGGCGCTCTCGCTTCTGCCGCGTAACGCATGGAGCCGCGGCATTGGGCGTCTCGCGCACATGCCGTTACCGGGTCCGCTCGGTGCGTACAGCGTGCGGCGCTTCGCTGAGGCCTACGGAATCGACATGCAGGAGGCTGAGCACGACATCGAGGCCTATCCGACGATCGGCGCGCTGTTCACGCGGCGCCTACGGCTCGGCGCCCGGGCGATTGACCGGCGCAAGGGCGTCGTAGTCTCACCCGCGGACGGCCGCATCTTGAACTTCGGTCGTATCGAGCAGGGCACTCTGGTGCAGGCGAAGGGCCGCCACTATCGCGTCGCGGAGCTCCTCGGTGACGCAGCGCTCGGCGCCCACTTCGAGGGGGGGGCGTTCGCGACGGTGTACCTCAGCCCGCGCGACTACCACCGCGTTCACCACCCGTGCGAGGGCAAGATCACGCTCGCGCGGCACATCCCGGGGCACCTGTGGCCTGTGAATCGTGCAGCGGTTGAGAACGTGGACGACCTCTTCTGCGTCAACGAGCGCCTCGTGACGCTGGTCGAGGGGCCGCTCGGTCGCGTCGCGACCGTGATGGTGGGCGCGACCTCGGTGGGGGACATCACGGCGGCCTATGATGAGAGCTTAGAGACGAACCGCGGCGGCGCGGGCACGCTGAAGCGCTACGAGCCCATGATCGACGTGGGCCGAGGGGATGAACTGGGGACGTTTCACCTCGGCTCGACTGCGGTCGTCGTCTTCGAGGCGCGCGACCTCACGTTCGAGGCTCTCGAGCCGGACCAGCCCATCCGAATGGGCCAGGCGTTGGCGCGCAGCGCCGTGCAAAAGTAGGGTGCTCACTGCGGGCGTGCTAGTATCGCTCTGGAACTCGGGGGGACGGTTTGGGTCGAAGACGACGAGACACAGGGAGCCTCGATGAGGCGATGACGGACGACTCCGTAGACGTCAGCCCTGCGCCGACGGAACCACCTGCGGTCAGCGCGCAAGGCACGCCGCTCGCGGCGGTCATCAAGCGACGCAAGGGCAGGGGCGCGACGACTGAGCCGTTGCCAGTCGCCGTGAGCGCGGCGGCAGAGCCGACTTGGGATATCGTCCTGACCGATGCGTTCCGCGTCGACCCGGGGGCGGCCCAGCCCGCGACGGAGTCCGCGCTGACGAGTGTCGCAGAGGCGCCGCCGCCTGTTGCCTCAGACGCACCGCCGCCTGTCGCCTTCGCTGCGGCACCGCCGCCCCCCCCGCCTGCTGAGGCGGCACCGCCCCCCGTTGCCTTCGCTCCACCGCCGCCGCCGCCCGCTGCGGCGTCATCGCCGCCCCTTCCGCAGGAAGCGACCCTGCCCACGGCGGACATCGACCTGGACTTTGTCGAGGACAGCATCGAGGTCCCCGACGACACCGAGCCGGGCTCGCGCGTGGATCTGCGGGATTTTCCAGTCGATATCGATCCTGGGACCGCGGTCGACGCCGTGCTTGGGTTCGCCCGCCACAACGCAGCCGTCAAGCGCACGCCCAGCGCGGGCGCATGGTTCTCAGAGCTCTTCAACGCGGACTTCTTTCTTGGGGCCCCAGCGACCTCGAGCGCTCACACGGAGCGCGAGGCGGAGTTCATCGCGCGCGCCCTCGGTGTCGCGTCTGGCGGCCGCCTCTTGGACTTGGCGTGCGGATATGGCCGCCACGCAATCGCGCTCGCAGCCCGCGGCTACGACCTGGTGGGGCTTGACCTGAGCCTCGACATGCTCAAGGCCGCGCTCGCGCGCGCTCAGAAAGCCTCACTCGCGATTAAGTTCGTTCATGGTGACATGCGCGATCTGAACTTTCAGCAGGTCTTCGACGGCGCGTACTGCGTCGACACCAGCTTCGGCTACTTCTCGGAGCCGGAGAACCTGATGGTCTTGCGCGGGCTGAGTGACGCCCTCAAGTCGGGTGGCCGCCTGCTGCTCGACGTCGCCAACCGCGACTACTGTCTCAAGAGCGTCCCGACGCGCAACTGGTGGGAGGGCGACGGCTGCCTCGTCCAAGAAGACGTGGAGTTCGACTACGTCGCGAGCCGAGTCGCCATCAAGCGGTTCTCGGTCTTTGCGGACGGCACGCAGCAGGAGAGCAACATCTCGGTGCGGCTCTATGCCCTTCACGAGCTCACCCGCATGCTGCAGGTGGCGGGCTTTGAAATCCGAGAGGTCTCAGGTCACCGTCATACGCCCGGCGCGTTCTTCGGCGCGGAGAGCGCTCGCCTGATAGTCGTCGCTCAGAAGCCTTAGCGGCGCTTTTTGGCGTCCTTCGGGTCAGGCAAGACGAGCCCTTCCGCGCTCTCGAAGACCATCAGCCCAATCGAGGCGACGAACCCGTCTTGGGTGCGCTGGTCGAACGTCCCGGTGACGACGTACTCCTTGCCCGCTTCGAGGGCTTCGTTGACGGTCTCCGTCAAGCCAGCCAGCAAGAGCTTCTTGTCACCGCCCGCGGGCGTGTCCGCGAGGTAGCCGTGCGGGTGTTGGCACCGCTTCGCGTCCTTCGGGCACTCGTACTTTTCTACGAGAAAGCCCCGGACGACGACCTTCTGGCCGAAGTACTTCTCTCGACGCGTCATGAGCCCGTCGACGCGCATCTTCCCGTCCGGATGCGTCTCGGGCGGCAGCGAGCCCTCAAGTTTTTGGGCGGGGGGCAAATCGACCCGCGCCGGCGGTAGATTCGACGCGAGCGCCGGCGCCTCGAAGTCCTCAACCTTGGGCGGCTCAGGCGGTTTGCACGCCCCTGTCGCGAGGCTGCTCGCAACCAGTAGAGCGGCGCAAAGGACTCCGAGGGGGCTCTTACGCGTCATTTCGGGCGACCTCCAAACGAATGGACTTTGAGCCGAGGCGCTCCCCGGCGACGGCTTGCACGACATCGTTCGCGAACTCACTCGCGACCTCGAAGTAGCTGTGACGCGGCTTGAGCTCCAGCGCATCGAAGTCTTCGACGTCGAGGCCGGCTAGATCGGCGAGGCGCTCAGCCAAGCTCGCCTCGTCGAGGCGGTCGTCGCGTCCGATGTTGATCCAGATCCGGGTGCGGCCAGGCCGCGGCGCTGGACGGCTCCGCGGCGCGGGGGCGGCAGGGGCAGGCGGCGCGACTGGGGCAGGCGGCGTGGGCGCGGCAGGCGTGGTGCGGGGCGCGGTCACGCGAGGCTCAACCGCCCGTGAAGCGGGTGCGGGCGCGGGCGCAGGGCGCGTCGGGGTGGCGGCGACAGCCCGGGTAGGCCCGCCACCGCCCCACTCGACCTCGGCTCGCTCAACGGGCTGCGCCGCCCCGCCCCGCAGGGCGAGCAGCGCTTCAATCACCTCGGCGGCGTCGTCGCGCTCCAGAATGCGGAGCGCGAGCGCCTTTCGTGCCGGGTCACGACCCATCGCGTCTGCCGCAGCGTCCAAGATCTCACTCACGCCCACGTCTGTGCGTCGCTCCGCTCGCTTCACTTCGATCTCCGCCTGCGTGGGCACGCTGCGCTCCTGCAGCGCGACCTTGTAGATTTTCTTGAGTTGGTACGACACGCCGATCTCTCGGGGACCGATCAGGCTGATCGCCGTACCGCTGTGGCCCGCCCGACCGGTTCGGCCCGTTCGGTGAATGTACACCTCGGGGGACTCGGGCAGGGTGTAGTTCACGACGTGCGACAGCGCGCTGATGTCGATGCCGCGCGCGGCGATGTCCGTGGCGACGAGGAATCGCAACGACTTGTCTTTGGTCGCCGCCATAATCTTCTCGCGGTCGCGCTGCGGCAAGTCCCCGTTGAGGTAGTCCGCCCCGTAGCCCTGTCGCTTGAGGAACGTCGCGAGCATTTCGCTGTCTGCTCGCGTGTTCGCGAAGATCAAGGCGTTCTCGGGGTTCTCGAACTCCAAGACCTTGACGAGATCCTTCTGACGACCGACGCCGCTCACCATGTAGTAGTGGTGCTCGACGCCGTCGGAGGCGACGCTCTGGTCGATCAGGCTCAGGAACTCCGGCTCGCGCATGTAGCGGCGACCGTAGCTCTTAATGTCCTCGGGGATCGTCGCCGAGAACAGGAGCGTCTGACGCTTCGCTGGCACGAACGACATGACTTGCTCAAGCTCCCGCGCGAAGCCTTGGCTCAGCATCTCGTCCGCCTCGTCGAGGACGAGGACCTCGAGGCCGGCGAGCTTGAGCGTGCCGCGCCGCAGGTGGTCGAGCACGCGGCCGGGCGTGCCGGCGACGATGTTCGCCGATCGCAGCTCGGTCACCTGACGGTCCATAGGCGCACCGCCGTAGACGGCCGC
>CANLBD010000136.1 GCA_947488215.1 Myxococcales bacterium
ACTTCGCGCGCACCATCGCGCACGATGGCACCCACCTGTGGATCGCGCTCGCCGACAGCGCGCGCCAGCCCAAAGGCGCGCTCGTGCGCCGCCTTGGACTGGTACCGATCGCCGAAAACTCCGAGGGCGAGGGCATCACGACGGTCTTCGCAGACGTGAACGCGGGCCTTGTCTCCGCTCGCGGTCGGTCGGTCGCGCTCGAGTACGCGGCGGGTGAGCTTGCGTTCTCGGTCTGTGGCGCCGCGCCCGACGACATCGGGGGTGTGTCGCTGCTCGACGGTGTGGGGGGCATCACGCGCACGCTCGACGCAGACCACGGCTTGCCCGGCGATGGCAGCGTCGCTGCGCTCACGCGCGGGCCGGACGGCGGGCCGCTCTTCTCCGGCCTCGTCGAGGGAGAGCCTGCTTCGCGAACGCTCACATCGGGTGGCGTAGGCGCCTCGCCTCTGGTCTCGCCCTTCGTGTTGCCGGCGTCGATTCGGGGCGTGCTCCGCGCCTGCGACCTGCCACCTGATGGCGGCGAGATGTGGTGCGCGATCGAGGGCGTCGGCATCGGACGACGGCTGACGGCGGACAACTGGGTTGTCCTCGACAAGACCCGCATCCGGGAGTTTGGTGACGGCGACGTGCGCGACATCGCGGTCGAGGCTGCGCAGTCGGTGTGGATCGCCACGGCCCAGGGCGTTGTTCGCATCTCGAGCGGGAACGTGCGGCTGTTCAACTCGGCGGGCACCAACCGGGGCCTCCCGGCCGACGACGTGCGCGCGGTCGAATTCGCCTCTGGTCGGCTCTACGCCGCGACCGCGAGCGGCGTCGGCATCTTCGACCCCGTCGCGACCACCTGGGCGGCGGTGGTCCGCGGTGAGGGCGCGCTGGGGAATGGGGACGTACGCGACTTGGCCGTGACGCTGGACGGCACGCTCTTCGTGGCTACGGCGGATGGCCTCTACCGGCGCGCGCTGGACGGCACGGTGACTGAGTTCGGTCTGTCGGCGGGCCTGCCGTCGACGGATCTGCGAGCGGTCGCCGTGCACCCCGATGGCCGCGTCCTCGTCGGCACGTCGGCTGGCTTGGCGGTCGGCGTCGCGGATGGCAACGGTGGCTTCGCCTTCAGCCGCCGCACCTACGGCCAAGGGCTGCCCGGGCGCGTCGTGTACGACATCGTCATTTCGCCCGACAACGCTGTTTGGGTCCGCGCCGACGACGGCGTGGGCCAGCTCCTGCCGTGACAGACCGTCTCTCGTCGGCCGCGCCTGAGACGCGGGTCGGGCAGCGCGTCGGAGAGTACATCGTCGAACGCCTCGTCGCGCGCGGCGGGATGAGCGCCGTGTACTTCGCGCGGCCCGTTTCGCCCCCGGGCGCGGGCGGCGTCGCGCTGAAGATTGTCCATCGCGACCTGCCGGAGAACATCGACGCCGACCGTCGCCTCGAGCAAGAGGCCCGGGCGATCGCGCGCATCGACCACCCGAACGTGGTCCGCGTGTACGACCTCGGGTGGACGGACGACGGGCTGCCGTTTCTGGCGATGGAGTACCTCGAGGGCGTCCCGCTCTCTCAGCTCATCGGTCACGGCGCTCCGATGCCCGTCAGCCGCGTCGTCGAGATCGCGCAGCAGATGCTCGCAGCCCTCGGCCGCGCGCACGACCTGTCGATCATTCACCGGGACTTGAAGCCCGAGAACGTGCTGCTCGTCGAGCGGGGCGGGCAGCGCGACCGCGTGAAGATGCTCGACTTCGGGATCGCGAAGCTGCTCGGCGCGCACCCGCACTCACTGGTTCACACGCGTCGAGGCGTTGTGCTGGGCACGCCCGAGTACATGCCGCCCGAGATCGCCATGGATTCACCGATTACGGCGGCGACCGACCTCTACGCGTTCGGCGTGATCCTGTTCGAGGCGCTGACAGGGCGCCTGCCGTTCATGGGGCGAGGCGCGGGCGAGCTCGCCGAGAAGCACTGCTTTACGCCGCCGCCGCGCCTGCGCGCGCTCAACGCCGCACTCCCGGCAGAGCTTGAGCAGATCGTGCTGCGCTGCCTGGCAAAGGACCCGGCGCAGCGCTACTCGAGCGCCGCCGCGCTCGCCGAGGCGCTCACGCCCTTCGCAGGGGAGCCGTCCGGCCCGGTGACGCTCGTGACGGCTCGGCCTCACGACGCGCTGACCGAGGCCCCGAATGAAGCGGAGCCTGTCTCCGCCGAGAAGATCGAGCAGGCGCTGCGCGAGGAGCTTGAGCGGCGGTGGACCGACCGGACGCTCCCGTCGCCGCTCCAGCGCTCTGTCTCTCGACTCGATGGGCTCGCCGAGCGCTTGTTGGAGCTGCAGACCGAGCTCGCGGTGGCCGAGGACCGCCTGCTCGCCGCCGAGCGGGACGAGGCGGCGACGAACGCGACGGTGCTCGAGGTCTTGGCGCGTGAGCACGACCTCGACGCCCAGCATCGCGCGCTGCAGGAGCGTGACCGCTCGCTGGTGCAGGCCCTGACGACGTTCGACCAGAGCGCAGCGGCCCTGCTCGATGCGCTGCGAGCCAGCCGAGGCCCGACCGAGACGCTCCTGCAGTCCCTGCTCTCGACCGGCCACATCGAGGCCACGAGCCAGCGTGTCGCGGAGCGGGCAGAGGTCGAGCGCCTTGAGGGTGAGCGGCGTCGGCTCTTCGATGAGCTTGGCCGAGTCGCGGAGCGCCGCGCCCTGACGACGCTCGAGCGTACGCGCCTGCAGTCCGCCCTCGCGGTGACCACGGCGGAGCGCGGCGCTGAGCGGCAGCGTCTCATCGTTCAGCGCGCCGCATTGCGGGCCGAGATTGACCACGTCCGCCGCGCGCATGTGCACGCGACCAACCAGTTTGCGCTCGACCTCGCTGTGGCCTTAGGCGCGCGCTAGTCGGATCCCGCCGTAGATCCGCCCGATCCAGCCATCGGCCGGACCGGGGCGGGCATGAGAAAAATGTTGAGGCCTTCGCCGCATCGCCCAACGCGCTGCGAGGCCTGCGCGACAAGCGGTCGCGGCGCTGGGACAAATCAGTGGAAATCGACCACCGCGCTTTTTTCTCAGCGAAGAGCCGCCGCGCCCGATGAAAAGGGCAGGAACACAACGGCGCTGCTGACCACGGCGCCGCCTTGAAGCAAGACCTCAGACCCAACGAACCCAGCGCCGGCGAGAGCCGGCAGCGAGCCTGATCCTGACCCGGATCGGGCTCGTTGCATTTTGGGGGCGCGCGCCCGCGGTGCTACAGTCTGGCCCGGAGAGCCGGGTCGACACGCACCGAGGGGAGTCCACATGGGGATCACGCAGCGCCTCTTGCTGACTTTGCTTTGTCTGTGGCCCGCTTGGGCTGCGGCCCGCACGCAGGCCACCGCGGGCAACGGCGTGGTGTTCGACTTCGAGGACACGGCCGGAGGTGAGCTCCGCGGCCCCGCTGCAGTCGACGGTTGGCCGCAGCTGTGTGTCCGCGTGTGTCAGGCGTGTGAGACGCCCTGTGCCGCGGGTGATGTCTACACGGCGAACGGCGCCGCGTCGCTCTCCGAGCTCGCAGGGCTGCAGCGGGTGACCGCGCCCGCGCAGCTCGCTGGGCTGACGGTGCGCCGCAAGATTTATGTTGGGCCGCCCAACAACCCCGCGAGCGCGAACGGCTTCGTGCGCTATGTGGACCTGCTCACCAACCCGACAGGCGCCCCGATCACGGTGTCAGTGCGAATCGGCACCTCGGGCGCCGGGGCCGCGCGGCTCGGCCATGGGGCCGGCGCGACGGTCTGGCGCACGCAGGACGACGACGCGGACGTCGAGGCAACCGACCGCTGGCTCCTGGTCGACGACGCGCTTGCGGTCGGCGGCGTGCAGTCCCTGTCGCCGGTCGTTCAGGGGGCGGGCGCGCGCGCGCCCGTGACCTTCATCGGGCAGCGGTTTCCCATCGACTCGGCCGACGCGCTCGCTTGGGACTTTCGGCAGGTCACCGTTCAGCCGGGCGCGACGGTGGCGTTCCTGACGGCGCTGGTCGTCGAGCCCTCGCGCGTCGATGGCCTGGCCGAGGCCGCGCAGCTCCTGAGCATGACGGGCGAGGTCCTCTTCGGGATGACGGACGCGGACCGCCGCGCGGTGCTCAACTTCGACATCGACCCCGACAACCCAAGCCCCGTGGCAGACGCGGGCGGCCCGTACAACGCCAACGAGAACGATCCTGTGCAGCTCTCCGCCGCGCGCTCGGTCGACCCCGAGGACGCCCTCGAGCTCACCTACGCGTGGGACCTCGACGGGGACGGCGCCTTCGATGACTCCAATGATCCCAACGCCGTCGTGCGGTTCGATGACGACGGGGTGTACCAGCTCGGCGTGCGCGTCACGGACCCGCAGGGGAAGGCGGACGTCGACTACGCCCGCGTGCTCGTCCGGAACGTCTCGCCAACAGTCACCTCTGTGCAGACCGACTCGCCGATCGACGAGGGCGGCTTGCTCACCGTGGACGTGAGCGTGCTCGAGCCGGGCGCGGACGCGCTCATCTTTGACTTCGACTGGAACGGCGACGGCCAGGATGACGAGCTCTCTGTGGGCACGAACCGCCTGACGCACCGTTACTTCGAAGATGGCGACTACGAGGTGCGCGTGCGCGTCACGGACGACGACGGCGGGCAGGGCGAGTCCCGCTTCCGCGTGCGGGTCCGTAACGTCGCGCCGCAGATCTTCGACGTCGTGACGGCGCCTGTGCTCGAGGGCAGCCCCGTGTCGATTCAGCTCGTGGCCGAGGACCCGGGCCAAGACCCGATCACCTACGCGTGGGACTTCGAAGGCGACGGGGTGTGGGACCTCGAAGGACTTGGCCTCGACCGCGTTGAGCACGTCTACCCCGACAACGGCCAGTACCGCGCGGTCGTGCGCCTGCGGGACGACGACGGCGCGGAGACCGTCGACGAGGTCTTCGTCTCGATCATCAACGCGGCGCCGACCATTGTCTCCGTTCAGAACAGCGGCCCGGTCTTCGAGGGCTCGCCCGTGCAGCTCACGGTCACCGCGACTGACCCTGGGGCGGACACGCTGACGTACAGCTTCGACCTCGACAATGATGGCGCCTTCGATGTCGTCGACCAGCCCTCGGGCGCGCGGCAGCACACGTTCACCGACGAGGGTCGCTACTTCGTGGGCGTGCGGGTCCGTGACGAAGACAACGGCCGCGCGATCGGCAATACGACCGTCGAGGTCCGCAACGCCGACCCGTTCGGGACGCTCACGGTCCCCGAGGCGGTCGACGAGGGGCAGCGCTTCGAGCTGGTCGTGCAGGCGTCTGACCCGGGGCGCGACGTGCTCAAGTACGACTGGGACCTCGACGGCGACGGGCTCTATGACCTTGAGGACACGAACCTCACGACAGTCGCCAACGTGATCCAGAACGAGGGGACGTACACCGTGGCGTGCCGCGTGCGCGATGGCGATGGCGGCGTCGCCGTGATCACGGGGCAGGTCCTTGTGCGCAACGTCGAGCCGATCGCGCAGGTGAGCGTGCTCGGCGCGGTCGAAGAGGGTCGCGAGGCCATCGTGCAGTGCCGCGCCCGCGACGCCGGTGGTGACGCGCTCGTGTTCGCCTTCGACTTCGAGGATGACGGCGTGGTCGATATTGAGGGCCTGCCGGGCGCGCCCGACCCAGTCACGGGTCAGCCGATCGTCGAGATCCCCCACACTTGGCCGGACCAGGGCGCCTTCATTGTGCGCTGCATCGTCGACGACGGCCGCGCGCTCTCGAGCTTCTTCGAGCGCGTCGAGGTCGCGAACGTGAACCCGACCGTCGGCTTGGAGAGCGACTCACCGCAGAACGAAGGAGGCGAGACGCGCCTGACCGTCAATGTCTTCGACCCCGGCGACGATGTGTTGACCTTCGAGTGGGACCTCGATGGCGACGGGCGGGTGGACGTGACCGGGGCGCCGGAGTTCGAGCGCGCGCTGCCCGCCCTCGATAACGGCGTGACCATCGTGACGCTCACCGTGCGCGACGAGGACGGCGGCGTCGGTCAGGCGCAGGCGCGCGTCGTCGTGCGGAACGTACCGCCGCAGATCGCGGACGTCGCCGTCGAGCTGACGGCAACCGAGGGTGAGCCGTTCAACTACGTCGTGCCTGCGGACGACCCGGCGGGCGCAGCGGACCCCTTGGTTTACAGCCTGCTCGACCCGCCCGCGGGCGTATCGATTGACCCCGCGTTTGGCTTGGTCCTGTGGGTGCCGAGCTACGAGAACTTTCTGAGCTCGCCGCTGCGCTTCAGCGCGCGCGTCGACGACGGCGATGGCGGCGTGGATACGCATGAGTTCACGGTGAATGTCCTGCCGCGCGACCAAGACGCCGACGGGCTGCCCGACACGTGGGAGGCCGCTCAGTGCGAGGACGCCACCCCGTGCCTGAACCCGAACGACGACCCGGACGATGACGGCCTCACGAACGCCGCAGAGCTCGCGCGGGGGAGCGACCCGAACACATACGACGGCCCGCCGACGCCAACGCCCGTCTCGCCGCTCGATGGCCAGGACCTCCTCGTGCAGTTGCCGGTCCTGGAGGTCGACCCCCGTGACGGCGAGACCCCCAACGCCGAAATCTCGCTCGAGTTCGTGATCTTCAACGACGTCGAGGCCCAGTCGGCGGTCGTCTCGAGCGAGCGCGTCGCGCGCGGTGACGCGCCGACCGTGAGCTGGTCGCCGCCCGAGGGCCTGCTCTTCGAGGACCAGACCTACTGGTGGCGCGCGCGCGCGGTGCTCGGCGACACGCGCAGCCCGTGGACGCCCTTGTGGGAGTTCACCATCAACGCCGAGAACCGTGCCCCCCCGACGCCGATGCTGCGCGCGCCTTCGGACGGCGCCGTGCTCTCCGCGCTGCGTCCGGTGCTGGAGTGTGAGCCCGTCGTCGACCCCGACGGCGATGAGGTCGCCTACCGGTTCCGCATTTACGCCCGCACCGGCGAGCCCTTCCTGACCGGCGATGGCGCGGTCGGTGAGGACGGCTTTATTCGCTTCGTGATCGACGAGGACCTCGCCGAGGACGCGACGTTCCTGTGGGACGTGGTCGCGATTGACCAGCCGCGCAACGCGGTCTCTGAGCCGAGCGCGCAGTGGCGCTTCACGATCAACGGCGCGAACGCCCCACCGACCGCGCCCGAGTTCGTCGAGCCAGCGCGCGCTGGCCTTGTGAACAGCGTGACGCCGTCGATCAAGGTCGGCGCGTCGTATGACCCCGACGGGCCGTCGCTTGTCTACTTCGTGCGCGTGCGCTACGCCGACCCCGACTCGGGCATGCCCGTGGGTGAGCCTGTGGTGACGAGCGACGCGCTCACGCCGGACGACGCGGGCGAGGCGACCTGGGCGCCTGCGCTCGCCCTGACCGAGAACACGCACTACGTGCTCGAGGCGTGGGCGAACGACAGCCTCGCCGACTCGCCGATCACGAGCCGCTCGATCTTCGTGTCGGCGGTCGATGAGCCCGCGCCTGCGCCCCGGCTGGTGTCGCCCGGGGACGGCGCGATCGTGGTGCAAGAGGACGGTGGCCTCGTCTTCTTGACGTGGGAGGCCGTCGAGGACCCCGAGGAGACGCCAGTGCGCTACATCGTGCGCCTGTGCGAGGTCGACGGCGCATGCGCGGACCTGCCCTCGGTGGCGGATCTCGCGCGGACGCTGCCCGACACGCTCCAGGGGCGCGCCTATACGTGGCAGGTCCGCGCCGTGGACGAAGGGGGAGTCGAGGGCCCGCCGAGCGAGACGTGGACCTTCACCGTGGCCTCGTCGTCCGGTCGTACGCCGACGGCGGGGTGCGATTGTCGCGTCGCGGGGGGCGCGAGCCAGCCGGGAATCGAGTGGCTGCTCGCGGGGCTGGTGGCTTTCACTTTGCGCCGGCGCCGCACGCTGCGACACTCACGCCACCATGTCGAGTGAGCTCCTCCGCGTCCGAGGTCTGAAGAAGCGCTTTCCCATTCGTCGCGGGCTCTTTCCGCGCGTGGTGGGGCATGTCCAAGCCGTCGACTCGATCGACCTCGACATCGCACAGGGTGAAGCCCTGGGGCTCGTGGGC
>CANLBD010000137.1 GCA_947488215.1 Myxococcales bacterium
CGGACGCGGGCGCGGGCCCGAACCGCGTATGCAGCGGCGCGTAGTAGAGCCCGTGGGCGGCCTCGCGGAGCTTGCCCTCGTCGACCAGCCGCCGCGCGAGCCGAGTGGGATTCGCGCTCCACGGACGCAGATCGCGCGTCCGGTAGGCCCGGCCGGGCTCGAGCTCGGGCTGGGCGGGGGTGTTCATGGAGGCCTCGCGTAGAAATCTACCGCAGGAAACATACGGCGCGGTAAGGCCGAAGGCAAGACCGACCCTCCCCGACGACAGCCGAGGACGTCCGATCTGTTCCAAAAACCCGGGATCCGTGACGAACGGCGCTGCGGCTCGTGATGCAGCGGGCCGACGAAGGCGCCCGCAGATGACCCGACGTCCTGCAATGACATCGTCGGCTCGCCGCGCGCGGAGTCCGCAAAGCGAAGTGAACGCCTGACCGGTGACTTCGACGCGCGAACCCCTCGGAAACAAGGCCAGAAACGACGAAGCCCCCTGGGCGTTGACCTGGGGGCTTCGTTTACCTTACCCGCTCGCGAAGTTCGCGAACGGCATCAAATGGCTCCGACAGTAGGACTCGAACCTACGACCAGGCGGTTAACAGCCGCCTGCTCTACCAACTGAGCTATGTCGGAAAGTGGTGCCCTCATAGCGCGGGTCTCGGCGTTCGTCAAGTGGGTTGTCGCGCGTGCGCGTGCGCCGCATGATGGGCGCATGCCGGTGCGCTATCCGCTGTCCAAGTACCTGTTCCGTGTCGAGGTCGACGGCCTGACGCAGGCGGGGTTCCGCTCGGTGTCGGGGCTCTCGTGGGAGCACGAGGTCGTCGAGTACCAAGAGGGCGGTCGCAACGAGGCGATGGTGCGCCTGCCGGGCCAACAGCGCCTCGGCGCCGTGACCCTGACGCGCGGCTTCATCGAGGGCGCCGAGTTCGCGGCGTGGGCCCGCGAGGCGCGCGAGAACCGCGGCAGCAGCAGGCGCTCCATCGACATCGTCGCGCTGCGCGACGACCACACCGAGGCAAGCCGCTACACGCTCCTGCGCGCCTGGCCGCGCAAGTTCGAGACGCAGGCGCTGACCACGGCGAGCGAGGGTCTAGTCGAGACGCTCGAGCTCGCGCACGAGGGCATCATCTCCGCACACTCGCGCGAGCCGCAGCCCTCGCAAGGGCAAGCGTGGGCGCAGGGTGACACGCGCGCCCGGCTCGACGCAGCCGGTCAGCGCGCCCGCGACGCTGCACGCGCGCAGCGCGGCGAGGCTGTCTCGGTCAACGACGGGGTCGCAGGGCAGGGGAGCGTCTCACCCGCGGCGGGTGACGGCGCCGATGAAGCTCAGGCCGCGCCCGCGATGCCCACGCCCGAAGCCTCGGGCGCGAGCGCGCTCGAGAGCAACTACGCGGGCGGCGGCGGCGCGGGCGCAGGCGCGGCCGAGGACCCCCGCGCTCAAGTCTCGCAAGCGATGCGACCGGGTGCGCCCGACGACCCGCCGACGGCCCACGACGACGCCGACAGCCTGCGCGCGGCGTGCGGGATCGGCGGCGCGGACACCGGCGGCTCGAGCGCAGGTGCGCGCTCGAGCGCAGGCTTCGCCGCGACGGGCTCAACGGGCGACGCCGCGACGCAGCAGGGGCATTGGTCGGACGGTGTCGAGCGGCGTCAGCCCCCCGGTGCCGTGCCTGAGCCCCCGATCGAGCCGGGCAATACGCTGAGCGCGCGCGGCTAAGTCAGGCGCCGCCCGCAGCGCGCTTCACGGCGTCGCGGGCGTGCGCAGCGGCGCGCTGCAGGAGCTGCATGAAGTCCTCGCCGACCTGGCCTGCATCAAGGGCCTCGCGGCCGACGCGGACCGCGCGGTCCATCGCGCTGCGCGCCTCCCACGGGCGGTCGAGCTTGAGCAGGCAGTCGCCCACGCGCCGGTGGCAGTGCGCGACAAAGGCGAGATCGGTCGTGCCGTCTGACTGAGTGCCGCGGCCCTTGGCGTCGCCCGCGCGCTCGAACCAGGTGAGCGCCTCGGCCTCGCGCCCCAGGGCGAAGAGGCAGTGCGCGACCTCGTGCGCGCTCGCGCCCACGCTGTCGAAGTCGACCACGCCGCGCACATCCCCCTTGTCTTTCGACGCGGTCGCCGCGAGAAAGCCGGCCAGCGCGGCCTCGGTCTCGCCGCGCTCCAAGCTGCACCAAGCGTGCTGGTGTTGGCTCTTCCCGAGGCTCTCGTGGTCGATTCGCCCGAGCGCGTCCCCCGAGCGCCCGCTCTCGACGGCGCGCGCATACCACACGGCGGCGGCCTCTGCGTCGCCACGCTGCAGGTGGCAATCGCCGAGCAGGTGCTGGGTGGCGCCGAGGCTCTCGTGGTCGACCCGACCGCGCAGGTCGCCGAGCGCCTTCAGGCGCGCCGCCTCTTCGTATGCCGCGACCGCCTCGTCGAAGCGGCCCTCGACGACATAGCAGTAAGCCAGTTGGTGGTGGCTCGAGCCGACGCTCGCTGGGTCGACGCGGCCCTGTGCGTCGCCACGCTGCTTCTCGCGGAGCGCTTGTTGAAACCAAAACCGCGCCTCGCCGTGCCGGCCCGCTTCGATCAAGCAGAAACCGACGGCCTGCAGGCTGGTCCCCACGCTGGCGGGGTTGACCTGACCGTCCGCGTCGCCGAGTCGCTTCTCGTCCACCGCGCGCTCGTACCAGCGCTGCGCCTCGTCCGCGCGCTGCGAGAGCACCAAGCAGTAGCCGACTTGGTGCAGGCTCACGCCCACGCTGTCGTGGTCGATGCGCCCCTCTGCGTCGCCCTGCTGCGCCGCCTCGACGGCCGCTTCGAAGCGTTCGCGCGCCTCGTCGAGCCGCCCAAGCTCCAGCAGGCAAGTGCCCTCGTGGTGCACGCTCGCGCTCAGGGCGTCGTGGTCGATGGACCCGCCGTCGGGCGGCTGGCTGCGGAGTGTCACAGCGCGCGAGAAGCACTTGAGCGCCTCGTCGAAGCGCGCTTGCTGCGCGGCCAGATGCCCGAGCTGGTGCATGCACGCGCCCAGGCTCTCGAGCGCGATCTCGCCGCGCGCGTTCGGTCGCGCGAACAATCTCGCCGCGCGCTCGTAGTGCCGCTGCGCGACCGCGAGCCGGCCCTGCGCAGCGGCGGCCTGCGCGAGCTGATGGCTCGTAGTCGCGATGGTGTGTGGGTCGGCACGTTCCAGCCCGGGCGCACTCGTGAGCGTTCCGAGGGCACGCTCAAGCCAAGCCTCGGCATCGGCCGCGCGGCCCTCGAGCAGCAGGCAATAGCCCACCTGATGCTGCGACGCAGCCAGGCTCCCGGGATCGACGTGCGCGCGGCGATCACCGCGCGTCTTCTCCGTCGCCGCCGTCTCGAAGGCGCGTCGGGCGTCCTCGATGCGGCCAAGGCGAAGCAGGACCATGCCGCGCCCGTGGAGCGTCGCGCCGACGCCCTCAAAGTCCACGTGACCCCCAGGGCCGCCCCGCCGCCGCGCTTCGATCGCGGCAGCGTAGGTGTGGTCCGCCTCTTCGAGGCGTTGGAGCTCAAAGAGAGTGCAGGCGACCTGCGAGAGGCTCGCGCCGACGCTGTCTTGGTCGACCTCGCCTTGACCGTCGCCGCGCCGCGCAGACTCGACGGCCGCGTTGAACCAGACCAGCGCTTCCTCGGCTCGACCGAGAGACGACAAGCAGAAGCCGACCTGATGCTGGCTCACGCCGAGCGCCTCGAAGTCGCCGCGGAGCTCCGCGAGCCCGGCCCTGACGCGAGCGGCCTCGATGAATGCGCTCGACGCCTCATCGAGCTGCCCAATCCGCACAAGCAGGGCGCCGCGCTGGTGCATCGTCGCCGCGACGCGCTCAGCGTTGTCCGGGCTCGTCGGGAGCTGGCGCATCAGCGCGAGCGCCTCGTCGAAGGCCTTGAGGCCGTGGTCGAGGTCGCCACGAGATGCGGAGAGCTGCCCGAACTCGAGCGCGTTCACGGCCTGCAGCAACACGCCCACGTCTTGACCGCGCTCGCCTCCCTTGAGCAGGGCGCGCGCCTTTCGGAAGGCGCCCGCGGCCTCGCGCACGCGACCGTCTTCGCGGAGCGCGCGCGCTTGGGTCTGCAGAAGGCGCGCCCGAAGGAGCTTTACGCCGGGTGCGCGCGTGGGCAGGCCTTGCATGAGCGACGTCGCCTCGGACAGGAGCGCGCGCGCTGGGCCTGCGCGTGAAAGCAGCAACTCGACATCCGCAGCGCTCAGCAGGCACTCGACAGCGGAGAGGGCCTGCGGTGGATCGGCATGCAGCCAGTCGCGCGCAGCGGTCCTGAGCCAGCGCGCCGCGACCGCCTCTTCTCCACCGCTCGCCAGGGTCGCCAGCGCATAGCGTTGACGCACCCGAGCGGCGAGCGCGCGGTCCAACCGACGACCCAAGCGTGTCACCGCGGCCAGGTTCTCGCTTGCCAGCGCCGCAGCCTCAACGAAGGCCGCGCTCCGTAAGCGTAGGTCCGTGAGACGGTCACGGGCGTCGATCAAGCGCTCCTCCAGCGCCGTGCTGCTTCGCGCGCTCTGAGCCCCCGCGACGTTGAGCGCCGTGGTGAGCCACGCCGCAGCGTCGTCCGCGCGTTCGCACCCGTCGAGGGCGCGAGCCGCGACCACGCATCGCTCGATGCGCTCCGGCAGCGAGGCGTCTTCTGCGGCGGCGCGCAGCGCAAAGGGCAGCGCCGTGGCGGAGTCCCCGATTTCAACCAGCGCTTGAGCAGCGAGCGCGCTCTGACTGACGCTCAGCGACTCCGGCGACAACTCTGCCGTCCAGCGCCTCAGGCGCGCCTGAACACCGCGGTCATGCGGCCGGCTCGACGCGTCCTGTGCCGCGCGCTCAAGGCGCGCTTGCGCCGAATTGCGAGTACCTTTCGGGTTCACCGTGGGCGACTATACGCGAGTTTGAGCGCGTCGCCGGGGGAATGGACATGGCGCAGTGCGAAGTCGTTCGAGTGCCGCGCCCCGGGCGACAGACGGTCGAGGTCCGCGCTGCGCCCGCGCACGAACCGCTCGCGAGCTGTCGCTTTGAGTGGCCTGCGCGTTGGCGCGTGCACACTTGCGCCTGGGCGCCGCCGCCGCGCGGGCAGGCGAGCGTGCTCTTCGGGATGAACGCGGGGCCCGGCGACGCGTTGGTCGTCTCGGTCGCCCGCTTCGGCCTTGAGGTCGACGCCCTGGGTTGGCTCGAGGGGCACGTGGGCCCAGCGCGGTTCCGCGGGGCGACGCCGTCGTGGCGAGGCCTGAGCGTCGCCGCGCTGGATGAGCCGCAGCCGGGGCCAGCGTGGCGTGCCGTGGTCAGCGGGCCCGCCGTGCATCTGCTCGAAGCGCATGGTCAGGCGCGTCGCTGGCTCGACCGCGCCGCTGCGACTCTGCGGAGCCTGACCCCCTTTGAGCCGTCCGCCGAGGGCGTGCGCGGGCTCTCGCTCGGCCCGCTGACTTTCTCGGCGCTCGCGGCGTGGCGCGCCAATACAGCGACCGAGCGGGTGCCCCACGGACACGCAGTCGCCGTGCTGCGGCGCACCACGAGCGAGGGCCACCTGGCGGGCTGGCTGCGTGTGCATGTGGTCGACCGCCGCGTGCTCGTTGGCGTGAACCCGGACACGCTGCGCGCGGAGACTGCGCCCGATTGGGTATCTCAGGGCTTTACGCTGGGAGAAGCGGACTCAGCGACGGGTGCGTCCGGTCCGCTCGCGCGACACAGCGGCGAGTGGCAAGGCCGCTCAGTCGAGGTCGCCTGTGCGGAGCGTCAGATCGGGCCGTGCTGGGTCCGGGCGGACGTCGTCACGCCGGGGCTCGAGCGCGCGCCGGTGAGCGCGCTCAACGGTCGCCGCGCGCTGGACGTCGCGCTGGCGACGGCGCGCGTCAGCCTACGCCCTTGATCAGGGTCTGCAGCTCGCCGTTCTGGTACATCTCGGTCACGATGTCGCAGCCGCCGACGAACTCGCCGCCAACGTAGAGCTGCGGAAAGGTGGGCCACTGGGCGTAGTCCTTGACGCCCTGACGCATGTTCGGGTCCGAGAGAATGTCGAACGTCGCGAACGGCACGCCGACATCCTGCAGCACGTCCACGACGCGCGCAGAGAAGCCGCACTGCGGAAAGTCCGCGTTGCCCTTCATGAAGAGGAAAACCTTGTTCGTCTTGACCAGGCCGTCGATGCGCTGGCGGAGCGTGTCGTCCATCGGGGTAACTCCTGCGGCCTTCAGCGGCCGCTCTCTTGGGCTTGTTGAGGCGTGAGGGTCTTGAGCGTGAGGGCGTGGATCGGGCCGTGCATCAGCTCGCCGAGCGCACCGAACACCAGCCGCTGGCGCGCGACAGGCAGCTTGCCCTCGAACCCAGCGGACACGATCACGGCCTGCCAGTGGTCGCCGCCGCCCGTCAGGTCGCGCAGCTCGACTATGGCGTCCGGGAGGGCCGCCTGCACACGTCGTACGATTTCGTCTTGGAGCTTCATGGCGGGAACCTCATCACAGGGCTGTTCGGGACGCAACACGACTCGGGTGAACTCGATGCAGTCCGGTCGACTGAGGTCGCGGCGTCGTTTTCGGGAAGCCAATCGGGCGTCGCCCGGTTGATCTCACGGCGACGGTGCCTATCATTCATCGCGGCTTGGAGACAACGTGACGCAAACGCTCGCTCATTCATCGGCTCGTCCCGCTGCGCCCAAGACCGCGATCGCCCGCCGGGCGACGAGCGACGAGCTCGTCAAGGCGGACGCCTACACCCGTTACCTGTCCGAGATCCGGCGCTATCCGCTGCTGTCTCGTGAGGAGGAGCAGGTCGCGGCCGAGGCGTTCTACACGCACGGAGACGTCGAGGCGGGTCGGCGCCTCGTCACGGGCAACCTGCGACTCGTCGTCAAGATCGCGCTCGACTACAAGCGCGCGTGGGCGCAGGTGATGGACCTCGTTCAAGAGGGCAACATTGGCCTCTCGGAGGCCGTGAAGCGCTTCGACCCGTCGCGCGGTGTGCGGTTCTCGAGCTTCGCGCGGTATTGGATCCGCGCGCTGATCCTGCAGTTCATCCTCAAGAACTTCCGCATGGTGTCGTTCGCGAACACCCGCGCCGGGCGCAAGCTGTTCTTTCGACTGGAGAAAGAGCGCCGCCGCCTGATGCAGTCGGAGTCCGAGGTCACGACGAAGATGCTCGCGGACGCCCTCGACGTCGACGAGTCCGAGGTGATCGCCGCCGAGACGTTCAAGCAGCAGCCGCTCTCGCTGACAGGCCCGCGCGGTGGTGACGATGAGCGGAGCCTGAGCGATATGCTCGCGTCGGATGAAATCGGCGTCGAGTCTGCCGTGGGGCGCGCCGAGCTGATGTCGGCCGTGGACGAGAACATGAGAGCGTTCTTTGAGCAGCTCACGGACGAGCGCGAGCGCGTGATCTGGCGAGAGCGCTTAGTCGCCGAAGAGCCCGTCGCGCTGGCCGACTTGGGCGAGCGCTTCGGCATTTCGCGCGAACGCATTCGGCAGATCGAGTCCCGCATCAAGGACCGCCTGCGCGACTTCCTCACCGATAAAGATCGACTGGGCCCCGGGTTCCAGCTCGACTTCACCTCAAGAGACTGACTGGAGCCCCGATGTCGGACGTCGCGAAGCTGCTGGACGAGAAACTGAAAGAGGCGATGCGCACCAAGCATGAGCCGATGCTCAACTTGGTACGGATGCTGAAGACGCGCGTGATGGAGCGCCGCACGGCCTCGGGCTTCTCCGGTGAGGTGAACGACGCGCTGTGGCTCGACGTGATCTCCGCCTACGCCAAGTCGGCGGAGAAGGGGATTTCGGAGTTCGAGAAGGTCGGCAACGACTCCGCCCGCGCACAGATCGAGGCCCTGCGCTGGGAGGTCGAGACCTGCCGCGCGTGGCTGCCTCAGAAGGCAGACGAGGCGCAGACCCGCGTCTGGGTC
>CANLBD010000138.1 GCA_947488215.1 Myxococcales bacterium
CGAAGAAGTCGGCCATCGCGCTCCCGATGAAGAGCCCCAGGAATCGCCAATCCCACCACGCGTAGAACAGGTAGCTCGCGAGGAGGATGACGATGTTTTGTGCGCGGACCGAGCGGTGCAGTGCCCAATACAGCGCGAAGACCGTGGGCAGGAAGACCGCGAAGACGAACGAGTTAAAGTGCACGCGCGCGATTCAACCAGAGCGGCGCGCTCAGCGCAGCGTCGTATTTTGCGCGTTGTTGGTCGGCACGGGGTCCGACGGGCACGTGATCGTGGCCGTGACCTTGTTGTGCGCGGCGTTGTTGCTGGCGCGGAAGTTGTACGGGATGGCCTTCTCGTACTTGGCGCGCGGCGGCAGGTTCGGGACGTTGTAGGCGAACGAGCGCGGCGCGCCGTTCTCGGCCAGCGTGCCCGCGACGCGGCAGCCGGTCGCGGTGCCGGGTCCGGCGTTCTTGAGCACCAAGAACACGCGTCGATTGGGGTTGCCACCCACGATCTGCTCGATGCGCGCGTTGTCGAAGCTCGCCTCGGCGCCGGCGAACTGCACAGCGCGGCGGCTGTCCGTCGTCGGGACGACCACCTCGAACGTGCCGTTGTCCCCGCCCGCCTCGACCTCGATCGCGTTGCTGAACCCAACCGCGGTGCCATCGAAGCGGCCCGTGCCGGAGTAGATCTCGCGCCGGTTCGCCCCAGACACCCAGAACACCTTCACTGCGCCCTGCTCCTGGCCCGCGCCGGTCTTGCCGAGCTTCACGGTGAGCTGGGCGCGGCGACCGTCGATGCGGGTGATCTTGGCGTCGCGCACCGCAAGCGATTGTGCGAAGGCAGATGTCCCAACCAGGGTCATGGCGGCGGCGGCGAGGAGCTGGGCGAGTCGGTTCATGGGGCCTCTCTGCGGTTCAGTCCGAGCGTTGGACGAAGACCCGCCCCGCTTCATTCACACGAACTCTCACAAAATGTCGAGCGCCCCCGTGCACGATCTCGACGCCGCTCTGGACGTCCGCGCCCGGCTCGTTCAAGTGACCCGTAATGACCGCCGCGACGCCGGCGCGCGAGAGCGCCGCGAGCAGTCGCGCGCCCTCGCCCCGCCGCTTGAACCCCGCGCCGCGCAGGCCCGATGGGTCAAACGGAGGCGTGTGCGTGACAACGATCGCAGCGCCAGGCGGTGACCCCGGCGCCAGATAGTCGGGCAGCGCGGCGAAGGTCTTGGCGCTCAGCCCCCCTTCGGCAGAGTCGAGCAGCACAACCTTGGGCTGCCACCCTTGGCCTGTCGGGAGCAGGAGCACGTCCGTCGAGGCGCCAAAGCGGTCGACGAGCCCCACCGGATCGGCGCCGTCGGCGTCCTTCTCGCCGAGCGTCATGAAGAAGGGCACCTCGAACGCGTCCAAGACACGCCGCGCGCGGTCGAGCGCCTCGTCCGAGCCGTTCGCGGCGATGTCCCCCGAGAGGACGACGAACGGGACGTCTTCGGCGTTCACCCGCGCGACGAGGCGCTCAAGCGACGCGGTGTCTTCGCCCGTGTTCCCGATGACGACGAAGTCCAGCGCAGGGCCGTCGTCGGTGGCAACCGGCCTCAGCGTGGCGCGGACGCGCTGGGCGAGCACGAACGGCGCGGCGCGCAGCGTGCCCGCCTGCGGCGCTGACAGCGAAACGCAGGCAGCGCCCGAGGCCGCGGTCGGCGCAGCGGTCGTCCACGGCGTCAGCCATGCTTGGTCGGTCCCGGGCCGCGCCGTCGATGTCCAACACAGGCCGCGGCTCTCACCACACGACCGCGCGTCGAGCGCGTCGAGCGTGACCTCGGGGCCGAGCGGCGTCCAGTCCGGGTGACGTTCGTCCCCATTCGGGTTCAAGAGCGTCTCGCAACAGGCGCGCGTCGCCGCGCGGGCCGTCGACTCACCCGCACGGAACGCCCGCCAGCCCACGACCGCGTCCGACGCCGCGTTCTGCACGTGCACGCGGACGGCGCGGGGCGCGCAGCCCGAATCGACGACACGGATCTCGGCGTCGAAGGCCGTCAGGCGAACACAGACCACCGGCGCGTCGCTCCCCTCGGGCGTCGTCAGGTCGTCGGGGCAGGTCGTGATGAGCGCGCCGTCCAGCTCAACGCTCAAGTCGGCGGCGAGCTCGAGTGTTCGCGCAGCCTCTATCGCCGCTTCGCGAGTGGGGACGGCGCGATTGCAGCCGACCGAGAGCGCGGCGAGGGCGAGGAGAGCCTTACAGCGCATAGACCAGGCCCAGCGCGACGGAGAAACCGTCGCCTGCGAGGATCTCGACGTCGATGTCCAGATCGTCGCGATACCGATGCGAGAACGCCCCGCGCAGCAAGCCCGACTGGGCGCTCGCGGCGGGGATCGCGACCGTCGGGTCCTGCACGAACTCGAGCGTCAGGTGCGTGCGGCGGGCCGCATTGAACGCAAACCCGCTCGCGAGCGAGAACCACGACGAGGTGAAGTCCACGTCCGCGAAGGGCGCGGGGACATCAGACGGCGAGGCGCCGAACTGGAACTGCTCGATGCCGACGGCATAGCGCTGGGTTATCGAGAAGCGCCGCATCCGCGCGATGAGCTGCCCCATATCGAGCTTCCACGCGAGCCAGCCCTCAGCGGCGCGCGTCGCGTAGCCGAACGCGGCGGACTCGTCTCGCCGCAGGCGCGCGCCTACGGCGACGTGGTCGCGCCCCGAAGCGCCGCGCCAGGGTCGCCCGCCGAAGTCGAGCGCGAAGCGCCGCTCGGAGAAGTTGGGCTCAATCTCCGCAGACGGCTGAACAAAAACGCGCCCGCTGTCGAGCGTGAGCGACGGGACCAAGCGATGGCGGCGCGCTGTGCGCGGGTCGCCGACGTAGCGATACCCGAGCCCGAGCGTGTGGCCGCCGAGGCGCGAGGTGTCGTCGTCGAACGGCTCCGCGCCCTTGAAGGTGCCGACGACGTCCGCGAGCCAGCTCCCTAGAAAGAGAAAGACGCCGCTCTGGACCAAGCTGATCGGGAGCGGCCCCGCGCGGCCCGCCTCTTCGGGGCGCGCGGCGACCAGCGCGCCCGCGACGACCAGCCCCGCGCCCAGGAGCTCGCCGACCAGGAGCTTCAGTGCCGTCGCCTCGTCCCCGGTATAGTAGTGACCCACACCGTGCACGAAGAAGCCGGGGCCGATCGCGAGCAGGCCACCGAGCATCGAGCCCGCGGGCTCGTCCGCTGGCCGCCCTGCGTAGCCCTGCGCGCGGGCTTCGTCGAGCGAGGTCGGCGCGGCCTGCGTCTGCGCCACCGCCGGCGAGGCGGTCGCCAGAGCGGGCGCAGTCAGGCCCGCGACCAGGCGCGCGCTCATCGCCCCGACCCGGGCGGGATCTCCGCCTGTAGCCGCGCAGCGAGGGCCGTAAAGCGCGCCTGCCGGCGATCATTCTGGACCGCCCGCTCGACCGCGCGGCGCTGCCCGACCAAGACCACGAGCCGCTTGCCGCGCGTCATGGCCGTGTAGAGCAGGTTGCGCTGCAGCATAATCCAGTGCTCGGTCAGCACGGGCACCACCACTGCCGGATACTCGCTGCCCTGTGATTTGTGCACCGTACACGCGTAGGCCAAGACGAGCGCGTCGATCGCCTCGCCCTCGAAGTCCACGCGACGGTCCTCGAAGCGCACTGTGACGACCTTCTCGGTCCGCGCCTCGATGCGGCCGATGTCCCCGTTGAAGACCTCGCGCTCGTAGTCGTTGCGGATCTGCATCACCTTGTCGCCGACGCGCAGCGTGCGTCCACCCCGCACGAAGGCCTCACCGCTGGGGTTGAGCCGAGCCTGCAGGGCCTCGTTGAGCTTCTGCGCGCCGCACGCGCCCTTGTGCATCGGCACGAGCACCTGAATATCGGCGAGCGGGTCAAGTCCAAAGCGCCCAGGGATACGACGCTCCACGAGCTGGCCGACGAGGTCGAGCGCCGTCTCCGAAGACTCGGCGGTGACCATGAAGAAGTCGGCCGAGGGCGCCTCCGCGTCGGACGCAAGGGGCACTTCGCCGTGCAGGACGCGGTGCGCGTTCGTCACGATTCGGCTCTCCCGCGCCTGCCGAAAAATCTCGGTCAGTCGGACACTGGGCGCGCGGCCGCTCGCGAGCAGGTCGGCGAGCACGTTGCCCGCCCCGACTGACGGCAGTTGGTCGGCGTCGCCCACGAACACCAACCGCGCGCCCAGCGGCACCGCCCGCAGCAGCGCGACGAAGAGCTGCAGGTCGATCATGGACGCCTCGTCGACGATGACGCAGGCGCACTCGAGCGGGTTCGCGTCGCTCCGCCCGAAGTTGTTCTCCTGCGGGCTGTACTCCAGCAGGCGGTGGAGCGTCCGGGCCGGGCGACCCGTGGCCTCGGACAAGCGCCGCGCGGCGCGCCCCGTCGGCGCCGCGAGCAGAACCTGGGCGTCGCGGGCCTCGACTAAGTGGACCAGCGCCTTGACGATGGTCGTCTTGCCGGTGCCGGGTCCGCCCGTCAGCACGAAGACCGACGCCCGCGCTGCGGCTTGAATCGCCTCGCGCTGCGCCGGCGCGAGCTCCATGCCGGTGTCGCGCTCGAACGCCCGCGCCGCGTCGCCATCGAGCGGCAGCACGGGTGACCGCAGCAGGTCTGCGACCCGGAGCGCGGCCTCGACCTCGGCGTCGTGCAGACGCTTCAGGTACATCGCGGGCTCGTCCTGCGTCGGCAGGGCGCCGTCTTGCACCACGCGCCCCTCGGCGACGAGCCGCTCGAGCACGGCGTCCACCGGGGCGCCGGGCGCGCCGTCGAGCAGGGCCCGCGCGCGCTCGAGCAAGCGCGACCGTGGCAGGAGCACGTGCCCATCGTCGCTCGCCTCGTTCAGCGCGTGCCACACCGCCGCCCCAGCGCGCGCCGGGTGGTCCGCAGGGAACCCGATGGCCCGAGCGATGCGATCGGCGGTCAGAAACCCGACTCCGCTGACCTCCTCGGCGAGTCGATAAGGGTTCTCACGCACGACCGCGATCGTGCGGTCGCCGTACCGCTTGAACACCCGGACCGCGACCCCCGGCGGCACCTGGTAGGTCGCCAGAAAGACGAGCGTCTCGCGTTGTCCCCGACCCTCGATGAACGCCGCTTGGAGCTGCTGGCTCCGCACAGGGCCGATGCCGCCGACCTCGGCCAGCCGGTCGGGCTCGTGCTCGATTACACGGAGCGTGTCCGCGCCGAAGCGCGCGACGAGGCGCTCCGCCAGCCCCGGTCCAATGCCAGGCACGCGCCCGCCGGCGAGGTAGGCCCGAATCCCCGAGGCCGTATGCGGCAAGAGCGGATAGCCCGCCTCGACGCGGAACTGCGCGCCGTGCTTGGCGCTGTGGGCGGGACGCCCGATCAGGCGGACGCGCTCCCCCTCGTGCAGGCCCCCGAGCGAGCCGACCACGTTCGTCGGCTCGGCGCTGCCATCGGCCCGAAAGCGCGCGACAGCGAAGCCATCGTCGCCGCCCTGATAGACAAACCGCTCCAGCACGCCGTCGATGGTGGACGGCGCCTCGTCTTGAGCGCTCTGAAAGCCAGGCAGGAGAGGACGCACGCCCGCGTTGTACCAGAGCCGCGCGGGGTCGCGCCCCGATTCTCGATGTGCCACCCTGCGCTCGCTCACACGCTTCAATGGGAGTTCGAGATGCGGCTTCGCTCGGTGGCATGGGGTCTCCTGATGTTCGGTTGCGGGGGCGGGGGCAGCGCGGGCGCCGACGCGGAGGCCGCGACCCAGCTCGCCTTCGAGCCCGACGCGCCGCCCGCGGTCGCGGCTTTCGCGCAGGCTGCGGACACGTTGCTCGCGCTCGCGCGGTCTGCGTCTTTCGATGCGGCGGTCCTCGGCGATCCCGCGCTCTACTCCGGGACCGACAGCACGACCCCCACCCAGCCGGGCGTCATGGCGAGCGTCTACTTTGAGACGGCCGGGCTCGTGCCCGCGCTCGAAGCCCTGCGCGACCGCCGCGCCGGCGTTGAGGCCGATGCGGGCGTCGGCGCCGCCATCGCGTCTCGCGTGGCGCTCGACTTTACAACCGGCTTCGCCTCGACAGGCCCCGCAGACGCCTTCGGCGGGTCCACTTGGGCCGCGCGCCGCATCGGCCGCTCGCTCGATGCCTACCTGGTCATCACCGCCACGCTCGGCCTCGAGGAGCGCTCTGCGGCAGGCTGGGACCGCGCGGTCGCCGCCCTCTTCGACGCTCAGGGGGCGCCTCACGCGCTCGGCGCCCGCATCGCCGAGGGCGACGCCCACTGCGGCGGCGACTCTCTCGAGGGCGCGCGCGCTGCGCTCGCCGCCGTTCGCGGCCCATTCGCCGACGCGCTCGAGGCGCTGGGCAGGCCCGACGCGCTCGATCGCCTCACGATTCAGGCGGGCGACAGCCCCGAGTACGACGCCGCCGTGCCGGTGGTCGTGGCACACCTCGACGCCGGTCTAGTCGGCGCCTTCGTCGCGCTGCTCGACGCCCCCGGCTTTGATGGTCGCGCGCAAGCGGAGGCGGACGCGCTGTGGACGGCGCTCTCAGCGCGGGCCCGCGCGCTCGACCCCGAGCTCGACGACGCCGTGACGATCGCGCTCGGCCAAGCCGACGCCGCGGGGATCGACCGCGCCGCGCTGCGAGGCGCGGTGCTCAGCACATTCGGTGTGACCTGCGCGACCGCGCCCTAAGCGCGCTGCGGACGTCTTTAAGAAATAAACTGCGCAAGCCGTGAATATCGTCTGAGACTCCGGCGTCCACCGGACACACCCCACAGGAGGTCCCATGCGCTTCGTGTCTTCTCTCGGTGCTCTCGCCCTCGCCCTCTCCCTCGTTACCTCGGCCAGCGCTGCTGAGCCCGCGAAGGCGCCCGCTGCGGCGCCCATCAAGGCACAGCCGGCGCCCGCCGCGGCCAAGGCCGCCGTCAAGCCCAAGACGGTGAACGCCAACCAGCTCAAGCCCGGCACGGTCGTGAAGGCGGGCGCGACCGTCCAGCTACTCGACGGCCGCACCGTGCAGTTCGGTGGCGCGCAGTCCGATGGTGCGGAGTGCATCTGCGACCCCGCCTGCACGGACGGCAAGTACTGCGACGGCTGCCTCGGCTGCAAAGAGTGAGGCCGTCGGCGCGGCCCTGAGCCTCGTAGGCCCTGCACAGCCGTCGGACCTGCCGGCTCGTGAGGCCCAGCAGTGTGCCAGCCGCACGCTGCGCGAGTCGCCCATGGTCCGCTCTCTACTCGGCTACTCCATCAACTGCCGACCGCACTCGGTTCAAGGCCGCGACCTTGTCGTCGGCGTGCTCCAAGCCTTGTCCGACAAGCCCCTTGATTCACCGGGTGTGAGTCGAGTTGCCGAGGACGAATCTCATACGCCCGCAGTCGCGAAACCCGTGGCACGAGCGGCCGCAGCGAGTTGCGCATCGTGGGTCACCAGCCCGCGGCGATCGGCCAGATCCTCTGGATCGAGCAGCCCCTGTCGAAGGCGCCGATCCAGCGTGCGCAGGCATTCGACCTCCGTGAGCGCGCTCGTGACAGCCTGCTCGATCGTCGGCTACTCGGGCAACCGATCGGGCTGGAACTAGACGACGCGGTGGAGAACGGAAGAGTCGACGTGCGCGATCACAATCGTTCTGCGCGTTCCTCGCGAAGTTGTTCCACGACGTCGCCCACCGAGCGGCTGGGACCGAGAAGCGGAACATCCTGGAGCGCGCCGAGCGCAGGGCGGATGACGAGTTCGAGCCCGGCGGCGCCGATGGGAACGATCCGAGCGATGGTCTCGCCACGGCGGATGGCCTAGAGGTGCTCGCTCAGGTGGGCCTTGAGCTCAGCGGTGCC
>CANLBD010000139.1 GCA_947488215.1 Myxococcales bacterium
CCATGCGGCGCGCGGGGTCGTAGTCCAGCACGTGCGCGCAGTCCCGTCGATGCACCGTGACACCGCGACCCCGCGTCACGAAGCCGACGATCGGGTCTCCGTGGACCGGCGCGCAGCACTTCGGGAAGACCGTGGCGACGCCATCCATGCCATCGACGACGATCCCGCCTTCGCGCTTCGCGCTGCCTGGAATGAAGCGCTTGAGGACCTTCGCGAACGGGTTGGCGTCTGCTTCGGACTGCGGGCTCTGCAGCTTGTCTGCGGGTACAAGCTCGGGGATCACGACCTCGAGCGGCAGCTTCTCGTAGCCGACCGCGATCAAGAGCTCCGTCTCGCTGCGGTACTTGTGCTTCTGCGCGACCTCGAGGAGCCGATTCGACTTGCGGAGCTTTGACAGCGTGAGGCTGTACTTGCGGAGCTCCTTCTCAAGCAGCTCCTCGGCGATGCGAATCATCCGCTCGCGCGCCTCTTGGCGCAGCCAGCTGCGGATTTTCGCCCGCGCGCGCCCGGTCTTGGCGATCTGGCTCCAGTCCTTGCCGGGGTTGCTGCCCGATGTTCGGACGATCTCGATGATGTCGCCGTTCTGCAGCTCGTAGCGCAGCGGTACGATGCTGCCGTTCACACGCGCGCCCGTGCACTCGTGCCCGAGGTCGGTGTGAACGGAATACGCGAAGTCGAGCGGCGTCGCGCCCCGCGGGAAGGCCTTGACCTCGCCCTTGGGCGTGAAGACGAAGACCTCGTCGTTGAACAGGTCCTTGCGGACCGTGTCCATGAACTCCTCGGAGTCTTGCAGGTCGCGGTGCAGCTCTAGGAGCTGACGAAGCCAAGAGAACTCGGCGGCGCTCTGGCGTCCGGACAGGCCGTACTGCCCCTCCTTGTAGGTCCAATGCGCGGCGACGCCGTTCTCCGCGTGCGTGTGCATGTCGAGCGTTCGGATCTGAATCTCGATGCGCTCGCTCTCCGGGCCGATGACCGAGGTGTGCAAGGACTGGTAGCCGTTGGGCTTCGGCAGAGCGACGTAGTCCTTGAAGCGCCCGGGGACTGGCTTCCATAGGCTGTGCGCCAAGCCGAGCGCCTCGTAGCACTCGGAGAGCTTCGACGTGACGATGCGGAACGCGAGGATGTCGAAGAGGCTCTCGAAGCCGTGGCCGCTCGTCTTGAGCTTCTGCCGAATGGACCAGAGGTGCTTCGGCCGCCCGCTGACGTCGGCCGTGACGCCTTGCTTCTCGAGCTCGACCTGCAGCAACGCCACCACGCGGTCGATGTAAGCCTCGCGCTCTCGCCGCGTCTTCTTGATGAGGTCCGCGAGCTCTCGGTACTCCTCGGGGTGCAGGTACTTGAAGCTCAGGTCCTCGAGCTCAATCTTGATCCAGTTGATGCCGAGCCGATTCGCGAGCGGCGCGAAGATGTCGAGCGTCTCCTGCGCGATGCGCTTCTGCTTCTCCTCCTTGAGGAAGCTCAGCGTCCGCATATTGTGCAAGCGGTCAGCGAGCTTGATCAGGATGACGCGCAGATCGCGGCTCATCGCGATCAGCATCTTGCGGAAGTTCTCGGCCGCAGCCTCCTCGGCGCTCGTGAAGTTCAGCTTCTCAAGCTTAGTCACGCCGTCGACGAGAAACGCGACGTCCGGCCCGAACTGCGCCTTGATCTCATCGACCGTGGCGATTGTGTCCTCGACCGTGTCGTGCAGCAGCGCGGCGCACACGCTCGCGGTGTCCAACCCGAGGTGCGCCACGATGTGGCTGACCTCGAGGGGGTGCACCAGATAGGGCTCCCCATTTCGGCGCGTCTGCCCTCTGTGGGCGGCGGCGCTGTAGACATAGGCGCGCCGCACGAGGTCGACGTCCGAGGCGGGATGATGCTTCAAGAGAAGCTCGATCACGTCGTCGAGGCGAATCATCCCGGCGACTGTATCAGGGCTGCGCGCCCCGCGCTACGCGGCGCAGCAGGTCCAGCAACGGGGCGCGTTCGCTGCGCGCATACGTCGCTGCGTCGTACACAGTCATCAGCTCGGCGGCCCCCGTCTCGACGGTCTCGTTGACCACCAAGTAGTCGAACTCCGAGGCACACTCCAGCTCGCGCTGCGCGGCTCCAAGGCGTCGCGCGATCGCGGCCTCAGTCTCGGTCCCGCGCCCCCGCAGGCGTGCCTCGAGCGCCTCGAAGCGCGGCGGGAGAATGAACACGGAGGTCGCCCTCGGGTAGGTGCGCTTGAGCGCGAACGCGCCGACGACGTCCACATCGAAGAGCAGGTCGCGCTCGCTCGCGGCCGCCGCCTCGATCTCTGCGTGGCTCGTGCCGTAGAGGTGACCGGCGTACTCGGCCCACTCCGCGAAGGCCTCGCGCGCAACCATCGCCTCAAACGCCGCGCGGTCTGTGAAGTGGTACTCACGGCCAGTGACTTCGCCCGGTCGAGGCGCGCGCGTCGTGTGGCTGCACGACAACTTGAGCTTCGGCCGCGCGGCCAAGAGGCGCTTGGCGAGCGTGCTCTTGCCGGTACCGCTGCAGGCGGCCATGACGAGCAGGACCACCGCTTACTCCACGTTCTGAACCTGCTCGCGCAGGCGCTCGAGCTCCGCTTTCATCTCGATGACCAACGACGAGATCTGCACGTCTTGGACCTTGCTCCCGATGGTGTTTGCCTCGCGGTTCATCTCTTGGCACACGAAGTCGAAGCGACGGCCGACGCCTTCGTCGTCCGCGCCCTCACCCCGCACGAAGAGCGCGGCCTGCGCACAGTGAATCTCGAGGCGCGCGAGCTCTTCGGTCACGTCGGTCTTCTCTGCAAAGACGGCGACCTCGTGAAGCACACGCCCGGGGTCCGCGGTGAGGTCGAGCGCGCCGAGCAGCTCGCGCATTCGCGCCTCGAGCCGCGTCCGGTAGGCGACCGCCTGCTCCGGCGCGCGGTCCGCGATCTGTGCCTTGAGCGCCGCGACCGCGTCGAGCCGCCGACCGAGCTCCGCCGCCAGCGCCTGCCCCTCGTCGTGGCGTGCGCGCACGAGCGCGTCGAGCGCCGCCTCGACCCCGACCAAGAGACGCGCCCGGAGGGCGTCTGCCGCCGCGGCGTCCTCCCCCGGCAGGAGCACGCCAGGATAGGCCGCGAGCTCGGCGGTCGTCACCGCAACCGACACGCCGAGCCGGTCGGCCAGAGCGCGGTGCGCCTCGACGAGACGCCCCGCGAGCGCGAAGTTCACGCTGACGCCCAGGCCCGCGGGCGTTGCATCGCCGTGAGGCGACAGGACGACGAGCTCAATCCGCCCGCGCCTGAGGCGCTGGGCGACCGCGGCCCGGAGCGTAGACTCCGCGTCCACCAGGAGCGGTGGCAGCCTGAGCTTCACGTCGAGGAAGCGATGATTGACCGAGCGCGCCTCGACGGCCCACGTGCCGCTGCCCTCGGGGTCGGACACGGTCGCTCGGCCGAAGCCGGTCATACTACGCAGCGCCATGGGCGGGGTGGTACCACACTTCGCCCGGTGGCGCAGCGGCCCCGCGCTAACGGTTCATCGCCCACGACGCCGGCGCGGGCGCGCTCTCCCGGAGCTGACGCTCAAGCGAGGGGAGCTCCATCGCGAGGACCGCGCGCTCGTAGGTCGCGGTAGTCGACACCTCTGCGGGCGCCGCCTCCGGGTGACAGCCAAAGGTACCGAGGGTCACGAGGGCGAGGACAAAGGTTCGTACGTACATCGCGTGCTCCTGTGTTGCGATGTAGGATAAGGTGGGAATGCGCGCCGCACAAATTTATTCGGGCTTTGGGGACGCCGTCGCCCCATCGGCGAATGAGTCGACAGCACGCGCGTAGACCTCCGCAGGCCGGGCGAAGAACGCGAGCGCGGTCCCCAGACGAGGGCGCAAATCCGGCCCCACCTCGGCTTCACCCGCCTTTGCAGGGCTGCCCCCGCTGCGCTCCACGAGGCGCCCTTCGACGACATCGAACTGCCGAAGACTCCCGGTCTCCGGCGTGGAGCGCTGACTCGTGAGGAGCGCGTTGACGGCGCCACGGTCGACGAGCGCGCGAGCGAGCGCCGCGACGTGACCGACCGGACCGACCGCGATCAACATGCGCCCCTGAGCGTCCAGTCCGAGGCCGACGATCGACTCGGCGGCCGCCTCGCCCGGCGCGATCGGCGTGGCGACCACGCGCGTGTCGAGCGCCTCGGCGAGCCGTCCCCCTTCGACGAGCGGCGGCCCCTGTACCAGGTCGCGGGGCATGCGCTGCACGTCGGCGCGCCAACGCGTCAGCGTGGGTGCACCATCGGGCCCCACCCACCAGGTCCACGCACCGTCCCGCGCCGGCGTGAGCGTCACTCCACCCGCGACCAGACCGAACCCCGCGTCTCGCGCGCGCAGGCCAATCTCGAGCCACGCGCGCGGCGCCGCGGGCAAGCGCACGGCTCTCGCCGGCTCGGCCAACTGCACGGCATCAGCGACGCCGGGCACAACGCCCGCGGTCAGCGCCGCGAACCGCCAAACCCGCACGGCGGGCTCGTCATCAGAGGCTCGCGCGACGCCCAAATCCTCGGGCTCCGCTGACGGTCGCTTCGGCGGCGTCCCCTCACCTGCGCTCTCTAGGCTGCGACCGCTCGCGAGGCGCGCGCGCTCCACGAGATAGAAGAAGTCTCGCGTCTCGGGGCCCAGCCAGCGCCCGTCGCGATGGTCCATCTCAGGCGCCCCCGGCCCGAGCGCGCGCAGCTCGCCGCTGTCGCTCGGCGCTCCGGTCAGGAACGAGAGCCCTGTGTGGCCGGGGTTCATGTCGAGGTGCATCGCGAAGCGAACGCCGGCGCGACGCATCGCCTCACCGATCTGGTCTGCAGAGGCCGCGAGGCTCCAAGCGAAGACCAGGATGCCGCCCGTCGAGACGCCGAGCGCGGAGCGCGGCGTGTGCTCAGCGTCGAGGCGGGCGACGAGCTGCCCCCACTGGCGTGATCGCGCCGGGTTGACCACGCCGTCCGCGATGAGCGGCGTCAGGTTCTGACGCAGCGCGACGACACCGGCCGGCAGAGGCCCCTCGACGTCCCAAACGCCCATCCGAGCGCGACCATCAGCGTCGAGCGCGACGGTCGCCCACCCCGGCGACGGGGGCACGACCGCGCCGCCCGCTTCGACAGTGCCGAACTCCCCGTGCTCGAGCTTGAAGCCGCCGTTGAAGGCTGCGACCACCGCATCGCGGTCACGCGCTGCGATTCGACCGCTGCCCTGAACGCCGGTGGTGGAGCGAGGGTCTCGGGTCCCTGCCACAAAGCGCAGCGCCAGCGCGCGCATATCGAAAGCGAAAAGGTAGACGCGCTCGTAGGGCCGCCGCGCGTCCACGCGAAGGAACGTCCGCAGCACATGCGGGCGGTCCGGCACGGGCGTCGTCCACAGCCCCTCGCCCTCGAAGGGCTCTACACCCGGCGGGTTCAACGGCGGCGGCGGCCATTGGTCCAAGCGTGCCGCAGGCAGGTCCACAGAGACACCGACAGGCTCGCGGTCCGCGGGCGTCGGAAACAGCGCGTGACGTGCGCGCTCAAGCCAATCGCGCACCTGAAACAACGACGCCTCGAGCGCGACCACCCGGGCCGTGCCGACCAGGGTCGACGACCGCAGCGCGTCCGCGAGCATACTGAGCAGCTCGCCATTGTCGGATGCGCCCGAATAGACGCGGCCCCAGCCTGCAGGTGAGAGCGTACCTTCAGCTGCTGAGAGGGAGAACGTGCGCCCTGCGTCGTCTTGGAGCTCGACCCCGCCGTCCACCAGGCGAGCGGTGAGCTGACGCGCCGGCTCAACCAAACGCACGTCGTGCCGGACCGGTGTGCGCGGCAGGCCCCACGTTTGGCGCGCTGCCACTCGCCCGAGTGCGCGCTGCGCGAACCCGACGTCGGGCGGAGTCGTGTCGACGCCCAAGTCCAAGTACGTCAGTGACGTGAGGTGGTCTTCAAGCGCGAGTCCCCAGACAACACGCTCTGCGCTCCACGCCAGAAGCCGCTCGTCGCCGTGAGGCGTTCGAGACAGGTTCGTCGCCGCGCCCACGGAAACCGGAACCCCCGTCCGGCCGAGCCGCATGGGCACTCGGAAGACATCGGCTGACGCGCCGTCCACAGCTTCGACGCGCGCCCGAAACCAGACCACCACGGGGCGCCCCATCGCCGCGGGCGCCTCGGCATTCTCGGGCGACTCGACAACGACGACATCCTCGGGCGCGACCGCATCTCCGCGCCGGGCGGTGAGCGCGTACGCGACGTTCGCGCGGACGTTCTCCGCGTCCTCCCCCGCGCCGGGAGAGGCGTCGCCCGATGGCCCAGCGCGCAACGCTGACAGAGCGTAGGCAGCGGCCACAACCACCGTCGCCAGCGTCGCCTTGCGGACCCCTGGGCCGAGCCGCGGACGTCCCTCAGGGGGCATCGAAGAAGGTCGCATCGGGGACACGGACGAGCGGCGAGTGCGACGTCGTGCCGACCCCGTGCGTGAAGAGCATCCGCGCGAAGCCCTGCCCGTCGACGAGGGTGAGCGGGCCTCGGTCGACCTGAGTGGCCGAGCGCCGCGCCGCCTCGTCGAAGGTCCCGCAGGTCAGGACCACGCCGTGAGTCGCCCCGAAGTCAGCCAGGGCGCCCCGCAGGGCGTCGAGCGTCGCGACGCCGATCACGCTGCCCGATCGCCGCGCGAGGACGGCAGTCGGCGCGTCCCCCAGCGCGCGATAGCACCCCAGCAGCGCGAGCGTGCCGCCCGACTGCCGGTGCACAGTCGCCAGGTCTTCGAGGCCCGCGCGGCTCAGCACCTCGAGCACCACGCGCTCAAAGACTTCGTCTGCGCTCTGCGCGACGCGGGCCAAGAGGTCACGTTGGGCGATCTCTCGCATCTCGGCGAGGGTGGACGCGAGGGAGGCCTCGAGCGCGAGATAGCGAGGCGCGAGCCCCCAAGCCGAGAGGCCGACATCGCCCTGAGCGGTCCACGTGAAGGGTGGCCGCAGCCCGCTCTGACTCTGGCGCGCGTTCTCCGCCAACAAGAGCGTCCGCAACGAAGCGAGCGAGTCGTCGAAGTCAAGCCCGACCGCAAGCTCGGAGAGCGAGATGGGAGAGCGACGAGAGTCGAGCAGTCGGATCGCGTCCGACGCGACGCCGTGCGCGTGCAGCTCCGGCAGGGATGGCGCGCGCCGCTCTTCGGGCATGGGCTCAACGGGGGCGACCGGGGCAGCGCGCCGCTCGACGTAGGGCGCGTCCTCGAGCCGCGCGACATCGCCTGGCTCAGGGAGCGCAGGCCGCTCACCGCCGACGGTCAGGCGGGCCTTGAGGCGAGCCTTGAGCCGTGACTTGAGCGCCTCGCCGCTCGCCCCGTCGGACCCACCCGCGTCCACCGATGCGGGCTCAGCCGCTCCGTTCGGCGCTCGCTCGGCCGCTGAGGCCGCAGGCGGCGCAGGCGGCTCAGCTGGGCGCGGCGTCGACTTCTCGCTCACGGGTGCGGGCGCGAGCGGCTTTGCGTCGCGCCGCGGCTGAGCGACTCGCGGGCGGTCCTCGGGCATCGCGCCAACGAGCGCGGCGGCGCGGGCGCGCAAACCCGCCCAGAGGCGCGCATGGGCTGCGTCCGGGTCATCGGTCGCCGCCTCAACGGCCAGCACGGCCTCGTCGAGACTCACTGGGGCGGCCGCCGGGCCGCTGCCGAGCAGGTCGACCATGCGACGCCGACGCCGACGACCGCTGCGGGGATCGTCATCCTCCGCCGCCTCGGCGGGCTCCGAAGTCTCCGTCACGACGTCCGCGTCGCTCCAGCTGAGAACACCCGGACGCA
>CANLBD010000140.1 GCA_947488215.1 Myxococcales bacterium
ATCGAGTCTCAGCCGTCCAAGAGCTGGTGCCAGTTCGGCAACCCCGACCCCGCCACGCTCGACTGCCCCTTCTTCAACGGCGGCGACATCAACGCGGCGTTCAGCGAGCACAACATCTACCTCAGCTACCCTGACCCCGCGCCCGCCCCTGCGCCGGCGCCCGAGGTCGGCAACCTGACCTTCAATGACAGCGTCGGCACGAACTCGATCACGCCCAATGGCGACGGCGAGCAAGACACCGGCACGTTCCGATTCTCGAGTAATGTCAACTCGGTCTATCGCGTCGTCATCGACACCGACCGAAACGGCGTGTTCGATCCGAGCGCTGACTTCACGCTCACGGGGGACGCCATCGCCGGTGACAACCGCGTGCAGTGGGATGGTCGGGACGAGAACGGAGTCGCGGTCCCAAACGGGCGTTATCGCTTCCAACTCGAGGTCACGACCGCCGAGACGCACATCCCGCTCGTGGACATCGAGCGCAACGTCGAGGGCTTCGTGATTGGTGAGCAGAGCGGCCCGAACGCGCCCGTGGTGCCGCGGCGGATGTTCTGGGATGACTCCCGCCTGCGCGATGCCGCAGACCTGCTCGCGGCGGACGACGCTGTGACGACCTTGCCGGACGGCTCGGCCGTGCCTGCCGACGGCGGCGCACAGCAGCGTCGCTACTGGCGGCAGCCCACCCGCGGCAACCCTGACCGACTCGACGCCAACGGCAACCCGAGCCCCGAGGACGTGCCCCACATCTACGACACCTGGGTACAAGGTGACCGCGTCGTGGTGAGTGAGGCGCTGTGCGATGTGTGCGGCGAGCCGTTTGACTCGCTCATCATCGGCGGCGTCGATGAGCGCTTCGACTCCGACAACGATGGGATCTTCGACTTCGACGAGGACCGCGACCGGGACGGCGTCGTCGACCCGAACGAGAGTGATCCGCGCCGCGTGGATACGGACGCGGACGGCCTGCCCGATGGCGTCGAGGACGCCAACCGGGATGGCCTGCGGAGCCCTGGCGAGACAAACCCGAACGACGCCGACTCCGACGACGACGGCCTGAGCGACGGCGTCGAGGTCAACGGGCAGAACCCGACGAACCCGCTCGCGCGCGACACGGACGCGGACGGCCTCGACGACGGCCTCGAGGACGCCGACCGCGACGGCGTGCGCGACGAGGGGGAGACAGACGCCGCGCGCGCCGACTCCGACGTGGACGGTCTGCCGGACGGCCTTGAGGACGCCAACCGCAACGGGCGCCGCGACGGCCAAGAGACCGATCCGCTCGACCCCGACACGGACGATGACGGTCTGGTCGACGGCGTCGAGGACGCCAACTCGAACGGCGTGCGCGACGACGGCGAGTCCGACCCGCGGACGGCGGACACCGACGCGGACGGCCTGCGGGACGGCGTCGAGGACACGAACTTGAACGGCGCGCGCGACGAAGGCGAGACGGCGACCTTCGACGCGGACACGGACGACGGAGGCGAGCCGGACGGCTCCGAGGTCGACGGCGGCCGCGACCCCCTCGACCCGAGCGACGACTTGACCGAGAACCGCGACTCCGACCTTGACGGGATCCCCGACGTCGTCGAGGACGCCAACCGCAACGGCATGGTCGACATCGGCGAGACCGACCCGAACAACCCCGACACGGACAGCGACCTGCTGCTCGACGGCGTCGAGGTCAACGGCGGCAACCCGACGTCCCCGACCAACCCCGACTCCGACGCAGACGGCCTCTCCGACGGCCTCGAGGACGCGAACCGCGACGGTGACCTAGACGGCGGCGAGACGAACCCGAACCTGCGCGACTCGGACGCCGACGGCATCGACGACGGCGTCGAAGACCTCGACCGCGACGGCGAGGTGGACGCCGCAGAGTCGGACCCCCGCGACGCGGACACGGACGCGGACGGGATCAGCGACGGCGTCGAGGACGCGAACCGCAACGGCGCCTTCGACGCGGGCGAGACGAATACGCGCCTCACCGACAGCGACCGCGACGACCTGTCCGATGGCGCCGAAGACGTCGACGCGGACGGCGTTGTCGACGTCGGCGAGACGGACCCGCGCGACCCCGACTCGGACGACGGCGGCGAGCTCGACGGGAGCGAAGTGGCGAACGGTCGGAACCCTGTTGACGATCCGAGCGACGACGTGCGGACGGACAGCGACCTCGACGGCATCCCGGACGTCGTCGAAGACACGGACCAAGACGGCGTCTTCGACGCGGGCGAGACCAACCCGCGCAACGCCGACACGGACTCGGACGGCCTGCCGGACGGCCTCGAGGACGCGAACCGCAACGGCGCCTTCGACGCGGGTGAGACGGACCCCCGCGTCGCTGACACCGACGGCGACGGGCTGATCGACGGCGCCGAGGACCGCAACCGCAACGGCACGGTCGACGCGGGCGAGACCGACCCCCGCGTCGCCGACACCGACGGTGACGGCCTCAACGATGGCCTTGAGGACGCCACGAACACGAACGGCACTTCGGACGACACGGACGGCGACGGCCTGAAGGACGGCAGCGAGGACCGCAACCTGAACGGACGCGTGGACGAAGGCGAGACGGACCCACGCATCGCGGACACGGACGGCGACGGACTGAACGACGGGATCGACCCCGACCCGCTCACGCCCGCCACCGAGCCGGACGCAGGCGCGCCGCTCGCGAACTATACCGGCGCGACCCCCGCGGACGGCTGCGCCTGCGACCTGCGCGGCGGCCGAGGCGGCTCGGTCGGCGTGCTCCTGCCGCTCTTGCTGGTCGGCTTGCGCCGTCGACGCCGCCGATGAAAGGGACCGCGCCCATGCGCCTGACACTTCGCATCCTGAGCGCGCTCGCCCTCGCAGGGGCTCAGGGCGCGTGCGACCACAGTGCTAACGGCTCGGGCGCCAGCGCCCCCGCCTCCGAGGCGCCTGAGATGGCCGCGCTCCGCGGCGCGCTCGAGGGTGTAGCCAAGGCGGCGGCCTCGGGCGATGCTGCCGCGGTCTCGCGCGCGCTTGAGGCGTTCGTCGCGACGCCGCAAGACTTCGACGCGCTCTTTGGACCCGAGCGCGGTGCGGCGTTGCACGCGCGCTATGTCACGCAGGTCGTGACGCCGATGCGCGCCGAGGCGGGGCCAGCGCTCGTGGAGCGCGCCCGCGCGGGCCAGACCGAGATCACGCTCGAAGAGGTCGGCCCTGCGTTCGCGGCGCGCACGAAGCCGAGCGACGACGCCTTGCTGGCGGCGTTCGCGCGGCGCACGCCGCTGTTCGCGGCGCGCCTGCACGCGCCCAACGAAGCGCTGGGTTTCCGCTTGGACGGCTTCGTGCGGGTGAGCGACCGCTGGGTCGCCCTGCTCAAGCTCGACGCGCGGCCGGGCGCCGACGCCGCCCCTGCGAGCGCCGGGCCGACAGAGGCCGCGAGTCAGGCGCCCACGGCCCCCTAACCGCGCGCCTCAGCGTGGCTGACCGTGCCGCGCGACGACCACTGTGTGAATGCCGCCGCGGACCCAGAAGTCCCCCTCGACCTCCATGAAGCGAGGCGACGTCGCGGCGACCAAGTCATCGAGGATCTGGTTGGTCACGGCCTCGTGGTAAGCGCCCACGTCGCGAAAGCTCCATAGGTAGAGCTTCAGCGACTTCAGCTCTACGCAGCGCGCGTCCGGCACGTAACGAATGCGAATCGTCGCGAAGTCCGGCTGCCCGGTCGCGGGACACAGGCACGTGAACTCCGGGCAGTCGAACTTGACCTCGAAGTCTCGCTCGGCCTTGGGGTTGGGAAAAGTCTGCAGGTCTCGGCTGGGCTGGCTGGGCATTCGGCGCTCCCCTGTTGATTCAATATTGAATAATTCGATGTTGCTCGAATAAAACTCGGCCGCGCGAGGTTACACCCCTCGCGCCTTCACAGAACACGCGCAGCGCTCAGAAAGGACTCCTCATGAAGTTCGCCTCCCTCGGCCTCGCCCTCGCGCTCACGGGCTTCGCGGCACCCGCCGCCGCCCAGACATTCGCCATCGACAACTCGCACGCCAGCGTCTTGTTCTTCGCGAAGCACTTCGGATTCAGCACGACGGCGGGACGTTTCAATACCGTCGGCGGCGAGTTCACGATTGACGAGAAGGACGCCTCGAAGAGCAGCGTCAAGCTCGAGATCAAGGTCGACTCGCTCGAGACGAATGACGCCAAGCGCAACGAGCACCTGCGCGGGCCGGACTTCTTCGACGTGAAGCAGTTCCCGACCGCAACCTTCCAGAGCACCGCGGTCAAGGCCTCGGGCGACACCTTCGACGTCACCGGCGACCTGACGATCAAAGGCGTTAAGAAGAGCGTCACCCTCAAGCTCAAGCGCAACGCGACCGGCGAGGACCCGTGGAAGAACGTCCGTACGGGCTTCGACGGCGAGCTCGTCATCAACCGCAACGACTTCGGCGTCAACGGCTTGCCCCCGGTCGTCGGCCCGGACATCAAGCTCTGGCTGAGCCTCGAAGGCATCAAGAAGTAAAGAGATGGACGCCGTCACCGAGCTCAAGGTCCAGACGATCCTCGCGCTGGCCGGGGCGCCTCTGCTCACGCTCGGTGCCGTCCTCGCCGCAGGCCTCTGGAGCGCGCGGCGCTTCCCCGAGCGCGCGCTGCCCGGTGTCCTCGCCGCCGCGCTCGCCCTCGCGCTCGCTGTTGCCTGGGGTGGGCTCGTCGGCTATCCGACGACGCTTCCGCCCATCGACCGCAAGCTCTGGGTACCCGCGCTGACGCTCGCCGTGCCCGCGCTCTTCGCCCTCATCGACCGGTCGGGCAAGGCAGACCGCCTCGGCGTTGTCGCCCCGCTCGCTGCGCTGACGATTATCGGGAGCGTGACCCTGGTCTTCGCGCCGATCCTGGGCGGCGAGTACGCCCCGGCGGACCGTGTCGGCGTCGGCGCCGCGCTGGCGCTCGCCGCGTGGCTCTCGCTCGACCGCGCCTCGCGCGCCCTGCCTGCCGCCCCCGCGCTCGCCGCGGTCTGCTTCTCCGCGCTCGGCGCGGCGCTCGCCTCGGCGATGGCGGGCACGGCGCTCGTAGGACAAGCACTCGGCGGCATTTCGTGCGTCGCGGGGGTCGCGTCCATCATCGCGTGGCGGGTACCTCGCCTCACCTTGGGCGCCGCCGGCGTCGCCGCGCTCCTCACGCCCTACCTGGCGACCGTGGCCATCGCGACGCTCTACGGCGAGCTACCGGTGACCGCTGCAGCGCTCTTCCTGCTCGCGCCCATCGGCGCGGCGACCGCATTGTTCGCGCGTTCAGTCGTCCCGGCCACGCTCCTCGCGGCGCTGACCGCGGCCGTCATCGCCGCAGGGGGCGTCGCGCTCACGCGGCAAGCGGAGGCAGCCAAGGCCGCGCAGGCCGCGCCCGCAGAGCCCGCGATCGGAAACCCGACCAGCTACGACCAGCTCTGACCGCGTCTGGTCAACGCTCGGAATCACCTTCGACGCGCTCGCCGCGCTCGCGCCACTTGGCGAGCTTGACCTGGAGCGCCTGACGGCTGATCCCGAGCGCAGCGGCGGCGCGCGTTCGGTTCTGCTCGTGGTCCTCCAAGCACTTCCGCACGACGCGCAGCTCAAGCGCGTCCATGACCTCGTGTAGCGGGCCGCTCGGCAGCGCGAGCGCCCCAGTCACGCTCGGCCCGACGCTCGGCGTCCCCAGCACACCCGGGCTCAAATCATCGAGCCCGATGGGCGCGCCGTCCGCCGCCAAGATCACCGCGCGCTCGATCTCGTGCTCGAGCTGGCGCACATTCCCCGGCCAATCGTAGCGCGCGAGCGCAGCCAAAGCGTCGTGCGTAAAGCCCGGCACATAACGGCCGTGCCGCGCCACGGCGCTCTGTCGAAACGTCTCCGCCAGCAGCTCGACATCCCCGCCACGCTCGCGCAGCGCCGGGAGCCGTAAGGGAAAGACCGCAAGTCGATAGTAGAGGTCCTCGCGGAATCGCCCCGCCGCGACCTCGGCCTTCAAGTCGCGATTCGTCGCGGTCACGACGCGGACGTCCACCTTGATCGGTCGAGACGCGCCCACGGGCGTGACCTCGCGCTCCTGCAGCACCCGCAGCAAGCGCACCTGCATCGCGGCGCTGACCTCTCCGACCTCGTCGAGAAAGAGCGTTCCACCGTCCGCCGCCTCGAACAGCCCCGCGTGGTCTCGCACTGCGCCCGTGAACGCTCCCTTGCGGTGCCCGAACAGCTCGCTCTCGAGCAAGTTCTCCGGGAGCGCGCCACAGTTCACCGCCGCGAACGGCCCGGTGCTCCTCGGCGAGTGCGCGTGGACGAACCGTGCGGCCAGCTCCTTGCCCGTGCCGGTCTCGCCCTGCACGAGCACAGTCGTCTGCGTGCGGGCGACGCGCTCGAGCATTCTCAGGCTCGCCTTGAGCGCCTCGCTCTGGCCCAAGATCGGCCGTGGCAGCGTCCGCAGCGCGGCGTTCTCACGCGAGAGGGCCGCCTCACGCTCGACCAGCGCGCCAAACCGCCGGGCGGCGGCGAGGCTCGCTGCCACGTGGAGCGCGAGCGTCGACACCAGAGTCAGGTCGCTCGGCGCAAAGCCCTCGAGCGCGCTGTCTGCCTGCAGCACACCGATCGTCTCATCCCCTACAACGAGCGGCGCGACGACCGCGCCCGCGAGGCCAACAACGCTCGCCCCCGCTGCGGCGTCTCCAGCTCGCCAAGCAACGACCTCGCGTCGCTCGACCGCCCGCCTCACCAGCGCCTCGCTCATCTGCACAGCCGCCTGACCTGACCGCGCGCGCGCGAACTCCGGCACAAATCGCCCCTCGGCGTCACGCAGGAGCACCGCCACCATACGCGCCTGAGGGCAAAGGCCGAGCACGCCGTCCGCGATGCGCGCGAGCACCACGCCGGGGTCAACGACCCCGCTCACCTGCCGCACGACCTCAAAGAGCGCGCGCAGCGTAGTCGCGTCGAGCGCGTCGGCCGCGCCCGGCCCTGCCATGGCATGGGCCGCCACCACCGTCGCGCCCGCAGCGGCCTCCTCCGGTCCGAAGGGCGCCCGCTCCACAATCACCACCACGGGCGCCGCCAGGTCCCCCAGCAGGAGACGATCGCCTGCGATAATCGCCACGGGCTCATGCGCCCGAAGCGGCGTCCTGAGAGCCCCGCGCTCCAGCAGGCTCCCGTTGCGCGAGCCTACGTCTTCGTAAGCGTAGCCCTCGCCTCGCCGCACAAATCGACCATGCCGCCCTGAGATGCGCCCGTCTGCAACGACCACGTCGTTGTCTTCCACGCGACCGAGCGCAACGAGCGCGCCGCCGACCTCCACCGTGCGCGGCGCAAACTGCGCCCCGCCCCCCGCATCGATCCGCAGCGTCAGGCTCATTCAGAAGCCATAGCGGACGCCGCCCGTCACCGGCAACAGGAACGAGTAGGCGAGGCGCGCGGCGTCGCTCGTCAGCAGGAGCGAGGGCGCGAGCGTGGTCTCCAGCGCGAGGCCCGACCACACAAGCAGCGAGAGCGTGAGCGGCGCCTGGCCCAAGAAGCACCAGTAGGCGTCCGTCCCCGTCACGCCCGCAGCGTCTGCGTGCAACGCACCCGCGCTCAGGCCCACGTGCAGCACCACGGGGCCCGCGGGCTGATGAAGACGCGCTCCGCCGACGACCGACCAGAGCGTCAACCCCTCGAGCTCCGCGCTGCGTGGCCGGTGGTCGCTGAAGCCCACCGCGACCTCGAGCTCGTACCGCGCACGCAAGACCACCCCG
>CANLBD010000141.1 GCA_947488215.1 Myxococcales bacterium
CCACATGGCGCGAGCACAGCCGCGCCGCGGGTGAGCCGGGGGTCGTCCGGGTCAATAAGCGCGTCCGCGCCCTGTCGCGCTGGCTCGAGGTCACCGCGCAGGCGGGCCTCGAGGTCGTCGACCTGGTGCGCAGCGACAGCGACGCCGCCTTCTCGACGCCTGAGAACGACGTGCTCCTCCTACGTCGACCCGCCGCGAGCGCGCCCCATGTCTGACGCGACCTTGAGCCGCCTTCGTCTGGTGCGGCTCACGCGCACCCCGTCGCCCGAAGACCTCGAGGCTCTGGCCGACCCGACGGGCTGCATCTTGGGCGCGCCCCCTGAGTTGGAGTTGCCCGAGGGTCTCGCGGTCCTCCCGCGCGTCGCCCTTGACCCCACAGCGCCCGCACACGCCCAGTGGGCGGCGCTCGTGCAGGCCGCGCCCGCGGCGCGCGTCATCTTGCTGGAGCAAGGTGAGCGCCTGTCCGTGACCGGCGAGCCGCCCGCGAACGTCGGTGCCGCCCACCATGTGCGGGTCGTTCGACCCGATACGGCCTGGCGCGAGCTGCGCGCGCTCGACCTGCGCGCACCCCGGCCCGCCTTTTTGCCCGCGCCGCCCGGCGAGGTGCGCCCCGACAACGCCCACGCGGTGGCCGAGTGGTCGGTCCGCATCGAAGCGCCGGCGTGCGTCGTGGCCTCGCCCGAGTCACCCGACGCGTCACCGCTCGACGCCTATCTCCACGGCCGCGCCCTGGCCGAGGGCGGCGATCCACACGCGGCCTTTTCGTTCTTGCTCACGGCGGTTCGCGCATTCGCCAAAGACACCACGCCCTGGGGCGAGCGCACGCTGGTCGACGCCGCGAGCGTGCTGCTGGAGTGCGTGTGCGCGACGCGCCTCGGCGTAGAGCCAACCCTTGAGCTGGTGCTGCCTCTGCTCAACCGCCTGCGCGACGCCGCAGAGCTCTGGTTCTCTGCCGCGCAGCTCTTGCTCGCCGCGGGGCAGACAGACGACGCCTCGGCGTGTCTCGAGAACACCGAGCGCGCACTCGACGAGGCCTGCGATGAGTGGCGACGCCCGAACCGCCTGAGGATTCAGCCGCGCTGGGTACACCTGATGCGGGGCGATCTGGAGTTCAGCCGGGGCGCTCGCGCCCGCGCGCAGCACGCCTACGCCGCTGCGCTCCGCGCGTGGCCCGCCGCCGCTGACCCGCCACCGCCCGAGCTGGTCGACGCCGCCCTGGGTGCGGTCGTCCTGAATGAGGACCGGCGCGACTTGGGCGCGCTCATCGCGCGCGCGGCCCGCTGGCTCGAGGCGCCCGCCCTCATCGACCGCCTGCGCGCGGTGTATGCGGCGACGAGTGGCACGCCCTCGATGACCGACAGAGCCGACTGGGCCGCGGGCGTCGCAGCGGCCGCTCAGGGCACGCTGCGCGCGGACCCCGCGTTCGCGGCTTTTCGCGCGAGCCTGCTCCGCGCGACGCCCCCTGTGGAGCGTGCCGTGCCTCGACCCGCGACGCCACGCCTGCGCGTCCTGATCGGCACAGAGAACATCGCCGGCTACGTCGAGCACCTGGCAACGGGCCTGCGCGCTCTGGGGCACGAGGTCGAGACCGCGCTGGCGACCGACAACAAGTTCTACGGCGCCTACCGACCCGACCGCATGGCGCGCGACTTCGCCGCCGATTGCCGCGCCGTCGTGCAACCGGACGGCGACCTGCATCTCGCGCTCACGGAACACGCGCACGCGGCGCTGACGCGCTTTGATGTCTTCGTCGTGGTCGCCGCGCAGAGCTTCGCGCCGGGGAATGTGGACCTGCCGCTGCTGGCGGACGCCGGCGTGCGGATTGTGTCGTGGCTGCCAGGCAGCGAGTCGCGCCACTGGAGCGCCGCGGAGACCTTGTGGCGCGAGGCGGGCTCAACGCTGCCCGCCGCCGTGCGCGACCGCGGACACCGTAACACGTCCACGCGGCGGATGGACGTCATTGGTCGCGGCCCTTACTACGACACGCTCTCGAACAAGCTGCACAACATTCGCATGGCCGAGCGTTACTCGGACGCCGTTTTTGGCGTGCCGGAGTGCATGGGCCACGCGGTGCGCCCCTACTTCTCCATCCCCGCGCCGCTCGACCTGAGCAAGTTCCGTTACCGCGTGCCGGGGCGCGAGGTACCGGTCGTGGTGCATGCGCCATCGCACCGCGGCTTCAAGCGCACCGCAGAGCTGCTCGAGGCGCTCGAGCGCCTGCGCGCCGAGGGGGTGCTCTTCGAGCTGCGCCTGCTCGAGAACCTGCCGCACGAGGTCGTCGTCGAGGAGCTCGCCGAGGCGGACGTCGTGCTCGACCAGATGTCGCTGTACCCCGCGATTTTGGCGCACGAGGGCATGGCGAGCGGCTGCGCGGTTCTCACGGGCAACGTGGAGTACGCGCTCCCGAGCCCGGCGCCCAAGCCGGTGGTGCATATCGCACCCGGTGCGCTCCTCGGGCCGCTGCGTCAGGTGCTGACCGACCGCGCGCTGCGGATCGATCTGGCCGAGCAGGGCCGTGCTTATGTCGAAGCGCACTGCGCCGCGCCTGTGGTCGCCGCGCGCCTGCTCGCCGCGCTCGCCCCGGACGCCCGCCCTGAGCTGTATCCTGCGTTCTTCTTTGAGGCGGCGCGTGCCCCCGAGGGCGAGGTTGTGCCGCCCTGCGTACACGCGCTCACGACGCAGGTGCTCCAAGCGCACGGCGCTCCGGGCGACACAGACTGGTCGGCGCTTGCCGAGCGCGGCGTGGTCGCCCCCGACTTCGACGCGCGCGACGTGCCGACGTGGCGCGCGCGCCTCGAGACGCTCGGCCCCTTCGTGCGCGCAGCCGTCAGCGAGGCGCCCTGATGAGCCGACCGTTACTGTCGATGGCGATGATGGTCCGGGACGAGGAGGCGTTCCTCGAGGGCGCCCTGATGAGCGCGAAGCTGCTCTGCGACGAGCTCGTCGTGGTCGACACGGGGTCAACGGACCGCACGGTCGAGATCGCGCGGGACCTGGGCGCGCGGGTCTCATTCTTTCCGTGGTGCGATGACTTCTCCGCCGCGCGCAATGAGACGCTCAGGCAGGCCCGCGGGCAGTGGGTCGCGGTGCTCGACGCCGACGAGCGCCTAATCTGCCCCCACCCCGACGCGCTGCGCGCCATGCTGGCACCGGGGCCGGACTTCCCCTTCGAGGGGCTGTCGCTGCCGGTGCTGAACGTCACGCTCGATGGTCAGACCATCTCGACGTTTCAGAGCGTGCGTATTTTCGGCAATGATCCCGAGCGCTTGGCCTATGTGGGGCGCGTGCACAACCAGCTCCGCTCGCTCGACCCCGCGCACCCGAAGATCCAGGCGCGCGTGTTCCTCGACGTGCATGTCATCCACTACGGCTATGACAAGCGCGTGTACCGCGACCGCAAGAAGGCCGAGCGGTCGCTGCCGCTGATCGAGGCGTCCATGCGCGACTCGCCTCGAGAGCCGCGCTGGCGGTACTACTTGGGCCGCGAGTACGCGCTCTTGGGCCGCACGGAAGAGGCCGCCGCGCAGTACGCCGAGGGCCTCGCGCTCGCCTGGACACAGCTCCGGAACGGCGGCTCGGCGGACTTCTTGTCGGAGCTGCTGGCGGGGGGGCTTGAGGCGGCCGCGGGGCTCGGCGCGCCGGACGCAGCGCTCCTCAACCTGGCGACGGAGCACCTGCGGCTTTTCGGGAGCGACGCAGACGTGTGGCTCGCGGTCGCGATGCAGCTCCGGCGGCTGAAGCTGCCCCTCGACGCGCTGCGCTGCATCGACCAGGCCCAGGCCGCGCTGGCCCTGCCGACGCAGCATGCGACCGTCTACTCGAGCCTGCGCGCGCAGCCCCTGCGGCTGCCCGAGGAGCGCGGCCACACGCTGGTCGCGCTCAAGCGCTACGCCGAGGCCTACGACGTCTTTCACCGCGTCATCGCGGCGAAGTCGAACGACACGCCCGGCTGGCCCGAGCTGCTCAACTTGGCGTGCGGGCTCGCGCTCGATCTGGGGGACGCCGCGCGCCTACCCGACTTGCTCGACCGGCTCGTCGGGCGCCACGACACGTCGCTCGACATGGTCTGGGTCGCGCTCGAGCACACGGCGAGCGACCGTGAGCGTGCCCGTGCGCTCTTTGAGCGGCTGCGCGCGGCCTCAACGCGCGTGCAGCAGACCCCCGAGGCCGAGGTCTGGGCTGCGCGGCTCGGCGCGAGCTGAACCTCGCGTCGAACTCGCTGAGCCGTGTAAGATCCGCCGCGCTTGAACGTCCCGTGGCTGGTTGGACTGAAACTGCGCCCTCAACGACGAACGGAGTCCTGCATGCGCGCCCAGAAGTTGCGCTCTATCGCCCTCGCCTGTCTGACACTCGCGCCCGCGTCCGCGCTCGCCTGCGGCGGCTTCTTCTGCAGCCAAGCCCCGGTCGACCAGCAGGCCGAGCGCATCGTCTTCAAGCAGGTCGACGAGAACACCGTCGAGAGCTACGTCGAGATTCAGTATCAGGGCGACCCCGAGGGCTTCGCGTGGGTCGTGCCTGTGCCGCAGGGCTACTTGCCCGACCAGACGACGACCTTCCCGTCGACGGTCTTCAACGCGCTCGATCTGGCCACGGAGCCCGTGTGGCAGCTCCCCGAGCAGTGTGGGTTCAACGGCCGCGGCTTCCCGACAGCGGACGCGGCGGACGCGGGCCTCGCGGAGAGCGAGCCTTCGCCGCCGCCGGTCGTGGTCATCGACGACCGCGAGGTGGGCGACTACCGCGTCACGACCGTCTCGTCGAGCTCGTCCGAGGCGCTCGTCGAGTGGCTGCGCACGAACGACTACCGCGTCGTGCCGGCGATGGAGCCGTTTATCGCGCTGTACGTCGGCCAGCAGCTCAACTTCGTGGCGTGCAAGCTGCTGCCGGGGCGCGGCATCGACTCGATCAAGCCGCTCAAGATGGTCTACCGCGACGCGGAGCCGATGGTGCCGCTGCGCCTGTCGTCGCTCGCCGCGATGCCTGAGATGGGCGTCAAGGTCTTCGTACTCGGCAGCGAGCGCTACACAGTCAAGGGTCAGCCGGAGCTTGAGATCGACCTGAGCGACATGCGCTACGACCTGTGGTCGGGGCAGTCGAACTACTCGGCCGTGGTCGCCCGCACCATCGACGCAGCAAACGGGCAGGGCATGGTCGTGGACTTCGCGGGCCCCGCGCAGCCCATCGCGGAGCAGCTCTCCGGCGGCTTCGCGCCACCCATCGAGCCGGGCGCCGAGGACCCGCAGGCGCTGGCGAACCAGCTCCTCAGCGGCGTGACGTACATCACGCGCTTTTACGGCCGCTACTCGCCCGAGGAGATGTCGCAGGACATCCTCTTCGCCCGGGACGCCGCGCGCCCCGATGTGGCGCGCGAGCGACAGCTCACGGTCGACCAGGTGCCCGGCTGCGCCGAGGGGGGCCTCCCCGACGCGTCGGTCGCGGCGTCCTGCGACTTCGCCACCTGTGGTCAGGGCGGCTACTGCGTCACTGCGCCCGTCGTCGCGGGCGGCGACGACGGCTCGACCACCGCCACCGGCGGCGGCTCGGCCGAGGCCGCGCCCGGCACCGGGACGCGCAGCAGCCCCCAGGTCGCCGCCGACAGCACCGGCGCGGGCTGCGCCTGCGTCGACGGCTCGACGGCCCGCGCCGTGCCCGACCTGAGCGCGCCGAATGGCGTGCGGACATCGTGTGTGGACGCGCGCATGAACTTCCCGAACCTGCAGCCCGGTGACGTCTCGCTGCCCCAGTTCAACGGCGTGCCCGCGCTGCCCTCGGCCTGCCAGGGCGACCCCTGCGGCGGCAACGGCGCCTGCCTGGACCTGAACGGCAGCCAGACGTGCCAATGCAACCGCGGCTTCGTCGCGGTCGGCTCGACGGACGCCAACGGCAAACTGAGCGTGACGTGCGTGGCGCCCACGGAGGAGGTGCCGGCGTCGTTCTACCGCCGCAACCTGCCCGAGCCCGGCCTGCCGTTCCCCGGCAAGGGCACGCGCCAGGGCGCGCTCTCGAACGACGGCTGCTCCGTCGGGGTGACGGGCGCGGCGCGCGGCTTCGCAGCGCTCGGCTTGGTGGCGCTCGCCGCGGGCATTCCCGCCCTGCGCCGTCGGCGCCGTCGCTGAGCGCGTGACGCGCCTCGTCGTCTGGGGGGCGGGTGAGCTCGGCGCGCCCATCGCGCTGCGCGGCGCCGCGCAGGGGCTCGCGTCCGTCGCCTTCACACGCTCCACCGACCGCCACGCGGCCCTGCGCGCGGGCGGCGTGACCGCCCACACGGGGGATGCCGCGCCTCACCTGCGGCCCGACGACCGCCTGCTGCTCTGCGTGCCGGGCCACGAGGCGCTGTCGGGATGCGTACGTGCGCTCGCCGCGGCGGGGGTCTCCGCCGAGCGCGCGGTCTACATCAGCTCCACGGGCTACTACGGCGGCCCGGCGGGGCGCGTGGATGAGGCCACGCCCGCGGGCGCCGACGCGCACGCGCAGGGCATCGCGGCGGGTGAGGCGCTGTTCCGCGCTTGGGCGGGCGAGCGCGGCGTGGTGCTCCGCTTCGGCGGACTCTACCGCCGTGGGCGTGGCCCGCTCTCGGCGCTCGCTAAGCGCGGCGCGCCGCCGCTCGGGCCGCCGGACCGCACGCTCGCGCTCATTCACTACGACGACGCCGCCGAGGCCGCCTGGTGCGCTTTGCACCACCCCGCCCCGCAACCTGTGTACGTCGGGGTCACGCCGCCGTGCCCCACGCGTCGTGATTTTTACACCGCAGCGTGCGTGGTGCTCGGGCTTGATCTGCCCGCGTTCGGGCCTGCGCTTGGCCTGCCGCCAGCCGAGTACGACCCGGCCAAGCTGCGGGCTGACCTGCTCCCCGCGCCCAAGCACCCCCGCTGGCAGGCGGCGCTGGTGCCGTAGCGTGCCCTAGTAGAGCCACGCGCGTGACTTCGGCCTTGAACGCCGCGCGCGGGATGTCGAGAGTGTCCCCATGAGCGACGCCCACGCCCCCATCGACTTCGAGCCCATCGCCCTCGCCTCGTCCGACATCGGCCGCGTCAAGGACGCGAACGAGGACCGCTTCCTCGTCGACAAGCGCCTGCGCCTGTACGTCGTCGCAGACGGCATGGGCGGCCACGCCGCGGGCGAGGTCGCGAGCGACACCGCCGTGACCGAGATTCGCCGATACATCAGCGAGCACGAGGCCGTGCTGCAGCGGTTCGTGAACGCGGGCGAGGGGCGCGAAGACATCCTGAGCCTGCTCGAGCAGGCCGTGCGGCACGCGGGGCAGTGCATCTACCGCTTGGCCGAGCAAGACCCAAGCAAGCGCGGCATGGGCACCACAACGTCGCTCCTCTTGCTCACGCCGACGCGCGGCTTCGTGGCGCACGTGGGCGACTCGCGCGTGTATCTGGTGCGCGACGGCGTGGTGTTTCAGCTCACCGAGGACCACTCGGTCATCAACGAGCTCAAGAAGCGGGGCAAGTACGACGAGGCCACGGCGGGGCGCTACAAGAACGCCATGACGCGCGCCGTCGGCGTCTTTCCCGAAGTCCAGGTGGACACCTTCGACGTGGACATCGCCTCGGGCGACGACTTCCTGCTCTGCAGCGACGGCCTGACGGAGTACCTGCGCGACGACAAGGAGATCGTCGACGTCCTGCGGACGCAAGAGTTCTTGGCCGTGCCGCAGACCTTCGTCGAGCTGGCGAACGACCGCGGCGGCAAGGACAAC
>CANLBD010000142.1 GCA_947488215.1 Myxococcales bacterium
CCACGCCGCCGCGATGTCGGCTGGCCGGTGAATCGCAGGGGCCCGCGCGAGGAGCCGCTCTAGTTGGCCACCTCTCCAAAGAAACGCCGCCGCTCCCAGGCCCACCGCGCCGACCGCCAGCCCCGCTCCCGCTCCCTGCGCCAGCCGACCGTCGAACAATGACGGCCCCATCAGCGCGCCGAAAGCCGCCATCAAGGCCAGCGCAGAGAGGCCGAGCAGTCGCTCCCCAACGACGAGCGCAAGCCCGGTGCGGGCCGTCTCGAAGGCGGGCCTCATGACGTAGGCGCGCACGAGGTCGCCGCCCACCGAGCCGGGCACGAACGTGTTGTAGAAGTGCCCAATGAGCGTGCCGCGGGCGAGCTCAGCCGGCGCGGGGAGCGAGCGCGCGCCGAGAGCCCGCATCAGCAACCCCCAGCGCACCGCGCCGACGCCCATGTTCAGAGCGCCGAGCGCCAGCGCCACGCAGAGCGACCACGCAGGCAGCGCGCTCAACGAGGCGAGCAGCACGTCGCGGTCCGCAAAGCGCATCAGCCACACGACGAGCAGCACGGGGACTGCAACACGCGCGGCCCAAGCCCAAGCGCTGTGGCGCTGAACGCCGTGACTCACGTCCCGCCGCGGGTGAGCCGCTCGAGACGCTCCCGCTCCATGCGAATCCGCAGCTTGAAGAGCTCCTGAAACGTCTGTAGGACGCGGCGCGTGCTCGTCGCTTTCGAGTGACCCGCTGTGCGCTCATGAACGCGCATGTAGACCGTGTCGACGCGGTGGCCTCCCCGCTTGGCGCGGATGGGGATCTCGAGGTTCAAGAGGAAGCTTGAGGACGAAGCCCCGAGGGTCTCAAGGACCGCGCGGCGGACGAGGTAAATGCCCTCCGTACGGGCGCGCGTGCCGACGACGACGGCGGTCAAGACCCGAAGGCCATAGCTCAAGACCTTGCGACCGAGGCTGTATTGGCGGTTGCTGTAGAGGGACGTGACGAGGTCCGCGCGGTCGGCGACCTCAAAGAACGTCTCAAGCTCGAATGGGTCGATCTGGCCGTCGGCCGGCATGATCGTGACCCAGTCGAAGCGGGCCTGCGCGAAGCCGCGTCGCAGCGCTGCGCCCATGCCACTGTTGCGGTCGAGGTGAAGGGCTGTGACCCCGGGCTCAGCGGCCGCGAGCGCGTCGATGAGGGCCCCGGTGCCGTCCGTCGACCCATCGTCGACGATGATGAGCTCACCCCCGTTCACGCGGGTGCGCAAGAAGTCGAGGTTGCGCGCGACGCAGGCCGGGAGCGCGTCGACCTCGTTGAAGGCGGCCATCACGATGCTGAGAGACTCGGGCTTCACGGCGCGCACCATCGCACGGCGGTGCGCGCTCGGCCAAGTAGCGCCGTCTTGTCAGCCCCCTAGAAACCTGCGAGAAAGCGCGGCATGTCGACCGCCGCGATCATGAGCGTCGAAGGCCTCGTCAAGACCTTCCACACGGGCTTCTTAGGCGCCCTGCCCGCTGTTGGCGGCCTCGCGGCACGACTACAGCTCAAGGGCGTCGCGCAGCGCGTCGAGGCTGTGCGCGGCGTGACATTTCGCGTCGAGCGCGGCGAGGTCTTCGGGCTGGTGGGGCCGAACGGTGCGGGCAAGACCACGACGATCAAGGCGCTGATGGGCTTGATTCGGCCAACGGCGGGCACAGGCACGCTGCTCGGTCACCCGCTGGGGCACACGCGCTCGCGAGAGCGGCTTGGCTACCTGCCAGAGCAGCCCTACTTCTACGAGTACCTCAACCCACGGGAATTCCTAGACTTTTACGGCGGCCTTTTTCCGATGACGGCGCGAGAGCGGCGCGCGCGCGCTGAGCAGCTCATCGACCGCGTCGGGCTGCGACACGCCGTCGATCGGCCCATTCGGCGCTTCTCCAAAGGCATGGTCCAGCGCATCGGCATCGCTCAAGCGCTCATCAACGATCCCGAGCTGATCGTGCTCGACGAGCCGATGAGTGGGCTCGACCCGATCGGGCGCAAAGAGGTCCGAGACCTGGTCTTGGAGCTCAAGGCGCAGGGCAAGACCGTGTTCTTCTCGAGCCACATCTTGCAGGACGTCGAGCAGCTCTGCGACCGCGTCGCGATCGTCGTCAAAGGGAAAGTCCGCGCCGAGGGTCGTCTCGGCGAGCTGCTGCTCGACGCCGACCACCCCGTCGAGATCGTGTCGACGCACGTCGGCAGCGCTGCCCGAGAGACCGTCACCGCGCTCTGTGACCGCGTCATGGACGCGGGTGAGACCGTCCGGTTTCACCTGCGGAGCGTGTCGGACCGCGACGCGGCCGTGCAGGCCCTCGTCACGTCGGGCGCGCGCTTGCAGAGCGTCACGCCCCAGCGACGCTCCCTCGAGGACCTCTTCGTCGAGGAGGCGGGCCGCGCATGAGGCAGCTCTTCGTCATCGCGCTCAACACGTTCCGCGAAGCGGTCCGCAACCGGATTTTCGCGAGCCTGATTGTCTTCTCGATCGCCATGATGCTGCTCACCGTCGCGGTGAGCTCCGCGTCGCTCAATGAAGAGATCCGCATCATCAAGGACATCGGGCTCTTCCTGACGTCGACGTTTTCGGCGCTGATCTGCGTCTTCGTCGGCGTGAACCTCGTCTACAAAGAGATCGAGCGAAAGACGGTCTACACCATCCTGCCCAAGCCGATTCAGCGTTGGCAGTTTCTGTTCGGCAAGTACGCGGGCACCGCGGCGACCATGAGCGTACAGGTCGCGGTGATGGGCGGCGTCCTGTGGGGGCTGTTCTTGTCGATGGGCGAGACCTTTGGCGTCGTCATGCTGCAGGCGCTGTGGCTCATCTACGTCGAGGTCTTGGTCGTCGGCGCGGTCGCGCTCTTCTTCTCAAGCTTCTCGACACCGTTTCTGTCGGGCATGCTGACGCTCGGCATCTTCATCGTGGGTCGTTTCTCGGAGACGCTCTCCAGCATCGCCCTGAAGCCTCAGTCGCCGGCCGACGATCCGGAGACGCTGGCCCAGCTCAGCGCAGTCATTCGGGGTGTCGCGTCGGTGCTACCCGACCTGTCGAAGTTCAACGTGACCCCAAACGTCGTCTACGGTCACGCCCTGCAAGCGGACTTCGTACTTTGGGCCTCGCTTGAGGGGGGGACGTACGCGCTCCTGCTGCTTGTCCTCGCGTCTTGGCTCCTGAGCCGTCGTGACTTTATCTGAGCCCGAGCAAGCGCGGCCCGCCCCTGCCGCGTGGACCTGGCTCGTGGCGGTCGGGATCATCGCGCTCGGCTTCGGTGTCCGTGCCTACATCACCGCCGAAGACGCGCTCGCTGCGGGCGAAGCCGCGCTGGCCGAGGGTCGAGTCGACGAGGCGCAGGACCACTTGCAGTGGGCGATGCGCGCGCAGGTCCCCGGCGCGAGCGCTCCGCACCGCGCGGCCGATTTGCTCGAAGGCGTGGCGTCGGACGCGCTCGCGCGCGGTGACGACCCGACGGCGCTCCGAGCGCTGCGTCGGCTCCGTGGCGGTATCCTGAGTACCCGCCACCTGTGGAGTCCGTTTGGTGACCGTCTCGACGACGTGAACGCGCGGCTCGCGGTCGTCACTGCGCGAACACAGATCGCTGAGGGCAACGCACGCGGCGCGACACTCGACACCCTGACCGCGGAGCATGCGCGCTTGCTCGCGCTCGACCCGACCCCCTCGGTCGCGGCATCGCTCACCGTCTCGCTGGGATTCCTGGGGTGGGTTGCTTGCCTCTTCGGCCTGATCTTTCGTGGCCTCGACGCGGACCTGCGCTGGGTCCCGCGCGTGGCGCGCCTCTGGGGCGCGGGCGCACTGCTCACCTTCGCCGCCTGGATGCTTGGGCTGTACATCGCATGAACACGACGACGCTCGCTCTCTCCCTCCTCTGGACGACCCTCCTGTTGCGCCCGAGCGTGGCGACCGCGAACGTCTACGAGGTCTTCGGCGCCGGCGCGCGCGCGCAAGGCATGGCGGGCGCGATGACCGCGGCCGCAACGGACGCTTCGGCCGTATGGCACAACCCGGCAGGCCTGACGCTCTCGAAGCCGTCGCTGTCTGTGGGCTTTGGCGGCGCCTTCGACCGCACAGCCATTCTGCTCGCGCCAAGACCGGCGGGCTATGACCCGCCTGCCTACTCGACCCGCCTCAGCCCGCGCTCGGACAGCCGCGACCAGGGCCCGATCCTGGGCGTAAGCCTCGGCCTCAACCTGAGGTTGCTCACAGACGACCTGCGCTTCGGCGCGCTCGTCTACCTGCCCTCTGAGGGCTTGGCGCACACGCAGGGCTACTTCGCGAACGAGCGCCAGCAGTACTTCGATAATCGCCTGCGTTTCGAGCGCCTCGAGGAGCGTTTGCGCGCCGAGGTGCTCGCAGCGGCGCTCAGCTACCGTGCGGCCGACTGGCTGTCTTTCGGGGTCGGCCTGATGGCGCAGTCGAGCGCGAAGAACCGCACCCGCGTCTACACGCCGAACGCGGCCGATCCGAGCCAGGTCGACATGACGATCGAGCTCGAGCAAGCGTTCGAGACCGCGCTGATCGCGGGTGTTCAGGTCCAGCCCTGGCGCTTCTTGCGGTTCGGCCTCGCCCTGCGCGACGAGCTGTCTTTCGACGTACGCGGGCGGAGCGAGGTCCAGATCGCGGGGCAGGAGGGCGTCGAGCCCTACCCCGTCGTGCAGCCCATCGCGCTCACCGAGCACGTGTCGGTCCCGAGGATTCAACTGGGCACGGCGCTGCTCACCGACAAGTGGACCGTGACCCTCGACGGCAGCTACGACCTCTGGAGCCGCTTTCGCGACGCGCAGGGCAACGTGGCGAACTTCAGTGATGGCTACACGGTCGCAACGGGCTTTGAGTACACGGTGCGTCCGGGCACTCGGGTTCGCGGGGGCGCTGGCTGGCACCCCTCTCCCGTGCCCGACCAGACCGGCCGAACGAACTTCGTCGACAACGACCGCGTCGTCGTCAGCGTCGGCTCGGGGAACTCGTTTCGACTCTTCGACCAAGACTTCGAGGTCGATTTGGGCCTGCAGGTGCACGCGCTCCTCGCGCGCTCAGTGACCAAGCAGCTCCCGGCCAAGCCCGCCCTCTGCACGACAACCACGACGCAGCTCTGCGACGAGCTCGAGGACGCCAACGTAGACACGCCGCTCTTCACGGCCGCGGAAACGCGCGGGCTCCAGACGGGGAATCCAGGGTTCCCCGGCTACAGTTCAGGAGGGTACATGCTCGTGGCAGGCACAGACGTCCGGTGGGTCTTCTGATGGCGCGCTCACAAGCCCATATCGTGTGCGCTGCGCTCGTCGGGGGGACTCTGGCCTGCGAGGCGGAGCGTCCGCCGCAGCTGGTCGCGGACCGCGACGCCGCACCGGTGGCCGATGGTCAGGCGCCGACCGCAGATGGCAGCCTTGAGACCGAGGGATTCCGCCCGGACGGCCAGTGGTTGCTCTATATGCAAGACCGCTACTGCCTCTATGCCGCGGGTCAGTCGACCGACTTCTTGGTGTGGGTGTGGTACCTCGTCGACCTGAGCCCGCTCGGCCCGGGTGCGACGCGCGACCAGCTCTATCTTCGGCAGCGCATGAAGATGTGCGCCGAAGAGCAGAGCCCCGTTGTCGGTGGGCTTCAGACCTTCGTGCCTGCGGCCATTCCCGCGAACTTGCCAGAGCGGACCGTGGATGCGTTCGCGCTCGGACGTGAGCCCGGCGATGCGTGGATCTCGCAAGAGCTCGTCGAGCTGTGGGGGCTGAGCGAAGAGGTCGGAGTCGACGAGCCGCTGCCGGAGTCGCCGGATGATCCGCGCGTCGTCGACCAGGACGGCGACGGCGAGCCAGGCGTGACGCTCACGGTCGGCAATAACTTCTGCGACGTCCGGATTGTTCAGCGAACACGCTACCGCCTCTCGGGCGAGCTGGTCAGCGGCCACCGTATCGAAGGCGCCCTCTGGTCCGAGGTCGACAAGAACATCCTGAGCGCGACGCTGCCGTTCTGCGCCGCGAGCAGCCAACTTGAGCCCCGCCCGGACGGCAGCCGCGTCGTCGTGCAGCGCGTGGACGGCAAGAACGGCGGCGTCAACTTGGACGCGGACAACAATGGAGCAGTCGACTGCGCCGAGATCCTCGCGGGCCGCGATCGGCTGGTCTCCAGCGGGGTCATATCGCAGGACCGCCCAGACCCCGTTCGCTGTCGATGACAGGCGCGCCCATGACCCCCTTGCGCTTCGAGGTCGAGCCCCTGCGCGGGGCATCGACGAGCGGGCTCGGCGCTCTCGCTGCGCTCTTGTCGTTCCTCGGCGTTTTGGCTCAATCGGGCGTCGAGCAAGCCCTGCGTGCACCCTGGATTTTCTGGTTGGGCGGACTGTTGGTGCTCATGTGGATGCTCGCCGACCGCGCGCACCGCCTGCGTCGCGTCGGTGAGGCGGTCACGCTCGACGAGAGCGACCTCGGCCTGCCGCCCGCGTTGACGGGCGGCGCACCGGTTCGCCTTCGCTACGAAGATGTGACCGCGATGAGCATCGCGGAGCAGGGCGAGGTCCAAGTGCTCCTTGTGCATACTGCGGGGCGGCGCTTCGCCCTCTCGAGCAAGCGATTCGTCGACCCGCGCGCTGTGGGGTTACTGGCACGCGCCCTGCTCGCCCGCACCCGCGGCATGACGGACGCCCAAGCCCACATGGCGGTCACGTCTGTTCAGCACGCCGTCGCCGCGATGCCCGATCCCCCGCCGCTCCGCGTCACGCCTGCGCTCATCGGGCTCATCTCCTTGACGTCCCTGTGGGTGCTCATCGGGCTCAAGTCTGACGAGGGCGACGCGGCGCTCTTGTGGGGCGCGAACGCACGCAGCCTGCTTGAGCAGGGCCAGTGGTTTCGCCTCGCGACGGCGACCTTCGTGCACGGTGGCATGTTGCACCTCACGATGAATCTTCTGGCGCTCTGGGGCCTCGCTCGCCCACTGGAGCGCCTGCTTGGCGCGTCGTCCGTGCTCGTCATCGCGCTCTTTGCCGGCTGGATCGGCGCGCTCGTCTCGGCTCTGGGACACCCAACCGGCCTATCGGTCGGCGCGTCCACGTCGGTCTTTGGGCTCTTCGGCGCGCTCGCTGTCCTGCAAGTTCGGTTCGGCGCTCGCATGCCGCCGCACATGCGGCCCTCGCGCTCCTTCTGGGTTCAGACCATCCTGATGAACGCGGCCCTCCTGCTGATCATCCCCAACTTGGACCACTGGGGCCACCTGGGCGGCTTCGTCGGCGGCGCGCTGGCTACGGCGCTGCTTGACCTCAGCCCGCTCGCGCCAGCGTCCCTGAAGAGCGTGCGCGTGCGAGCGCTCGCCGCGGGGCTGGCCCTGCTGCACTTGGCGGGGCTCTTCGCCGCCGCTGGCCGCGACGCGCACGACCGTCGCGTAGACCGCGACGTGGTGCTCAAGGCGATGCGCGGCGATTGACGCCGCGCTCCGTCATGGGGCGAGCAGCGCCTCGGCGACACGCTTGACGACGCCGGCGTCAACGTCGTCCTTGTGATTCTTCATCACGCCACCCATGACGGCGCCCATCTTGGCCTTCTCTTTGCCACCCAAGCCCGCGATGACGGCCTCGACCCAGACG
>CANLBD010000143.1 GCA_947488215.1 Myxococcales bacterium
CGACGAGGGGCAGGGCACCATCGGTCGCCTCGTGAACGACGACAAGCTCGTGAACAGCGTGTCCGAGCTGGTCGACGAGTCCGGCCGGTTCGTGAAGAGCGTCACGCGCTTGCAGACGCTCGTCGCGCTGCGCTCCGAGTACTACGTGGGGGACGGGTCGGTGAAGAACTACTTCTCGCTGAAGTTCCAGCCCCGCGCGGACAAGTACTACATGCTCCAGCTCGTGGACGACCCGCGCGGGCGCACGTCGTTCAAGGAGACAGTCACCAGCACCACCGAGGCGGGGCGTGACCCAATCATCCGCGAGCAGGAGACGGTCACCGACGACCGCTTTCGGCTGTCTCTCCAGTTCGCCAAGCGCTTCGCCTTCGTGACCGGCCGCGTCGGCATCATCGAGAGTTCGGGCGGCGTCGGCGCAGATTTTCATCTGCTCAACGACGACCTCGTGCTGAGCACCGACGTCTTCGGCTTCGACGACAACGTCAACCCACGCATGAAGTTGTGGGGCCTCTACACCTTCTTCACGCACCTCTACGTCGCCGCGGGCGTCGACGACGTGTGGAACGATCGGCGAACGGACTTCTTCGTGGGCGGCGGCATCGCGTTCAACGACGAGGACCTCAAGGCCCTGCTCACGACGGCGCCGACGCCGAGCCTGTAGGCCTGCTGCGCGGATCCAAGTCTCGCGTTGACAGATGGTCGTCGAACCCTTAGAGTCCCGCGTCCCGATTTCCGGGGGTTCTGCGCGTACGCGCCTGAGGTCCAATGACGCCGCTCGGTCTCCAGTTCAAGCTCGATGACGTGCCGGAGGATCCGCGCGCGTTTCAGGGCGAGATCGCGGCCGACGCGCTCGACGAGGTCATCACCGGGCTCCTCGGCGACCTGGGCTACACCGCGCGCGGTCCCGTGCAGGTGACCGGCTCCGTGTACCGCTCCAAGCGTGACCTGTTCGTTGAAGCCGAAGTGCAGGTTCAGGTCGGCTACGGCTGCGTTCGCTGCCTCGATCCGCTCTCCCTCACGCTCAAGCGCCGCGTGCGGCATCTGCTCGTGCCCGGCGCGCGAGACGACGGCAAGTCCGCCATTGAGCTCGCCGAAGACGAGGTCACCGGCGACGATGACCTCGACCACTACGACGGTGAGCGCATCGACCTCGTGCCGCTGCTGCGCGAGGACATCCTGCTCGAGCTGCCGATGAACCCGACGTGCGAGGAGGCCACTGCAGGCCGCTGCGCCCGGTTCGAGGCGGTGTTTGAATCTCCTGCTCCCGAAGAGGACGCCGCTCCAGTGGACCCCCGCTGGGCGCCGCTCCTCGAACTCAAAAAAAAGCTTAACTGACGGAGGTCTTCCGTGGCCGTACCTAAGAAGAGAAAGTCCCGGTCCCGCCGGGACATGCGCCGCGCGACGCACAAGATCAGCGCCGCGGTGTTCAACGAGTGCGAGAAGTGCGGCTCCCCCAAGCAGCCGCACCGCGTCTGCCCGTCCTGCGGGTGGTACGCGGACCGCTACGTGCTCGAGACGCGCGAGGTTGAGGGCTGAGCTCAGCCCCGGCAGTCGAGGCGTGGCTCAAGCCCGTCGCGGTCGACGCGATGGGGGGCGACCACGCGCCGGCCGCCGTCGTTGAAGGCGCCGCGCTCGCGGCACGTCGCGGCCTTGGCCCGATCGTGCTCGTGGGCGACCAGGACGCTATTCGTCGCGAGGCAGCGCGTATCGGACTCGTGCTCGTCGGCGGTGACCCTCTGGGCCCGAACGACGTCTCAGTCGAGCACGCGGACGAGTGCATCGCCATGGACGAGAGTCCGGTCAAGGCGGCGCGAAACAAGCGCGGGTCCTCGATGCATGTCGCCTGCGGCTTGGTCCGCGACGGGCGTGCATGCGGCGTACTCTCGGCGGGCAACAGCGGCGCGCTGATGGCCGTCGCGCTCCTCTCGCTCAAGCGGATCCCTCGATGTGAGCGGCCGGCGATCGCCGCGATCTTGCCGACACGGGGGACACCGAGCGTGCTGCTCGACGTCGGCGCAAACGTCGAGTGCCGAGCGCCGCACTTGGCTCAGTTCGGCGTCATGGGCTCGGCTTACGCCGAGATTCGCTTGGGGCGCAGCGCACCTCGCGTCGGACTGCTGAGCAACGGCACGGAGCCGACCAAAGGGACGGAGCTCCTGCGCGAGGCAGACGCACTCCTCCGGAGCACCGGGTTGAGCTACGTCGGCTTCGTCGAGGGGCGTGACCTCCCGATGGGCGCTGTGGATGTGGTCGTCACGGACGGCTTCACGGGGAACGTCGCGCTCAAGCTCAGTGAGGGGATCGCGCTCGCGATGGTCGACCGCCTGCGCAACGCCCTCAAGGCGACCGTGATGGGCGCTCTTGGCGGGCTCATGGCGAGGGGGGCGTTGATGTCCCTCAAAGAAGAACTCGACTGGGGGCGCATCGGCGGCGCGCCGCTGCTCGGCATCGACGCGGTCGTCGTCGCGGCGCACGGCAGCTCAGGTGCTGACGCAGTCGCGAACGGTGTCCGCGTTACCCGAGAGCTCGCGCAGCTCGGCCTCGTGAGCCGTTTGCGGGCCGCGCTCGCCTCGGCGGACGTACCTCAGTCGGGGACCAACTCGCTCGGCGGGCTCATGCCCTGAGCGCCGCGCCGGGTCAATCCATTGACTTCGCGCGCCGCGCTGGGGTTCGATGTGCGGGACATGAGTGACCCCTTCGACCTGAGCGGCCGCAGCGCGCTCGTCACCGGCGCTTCGCGAGGCATCGGGGCTGCGGTCGCGCACGCGCTCGCCTCACGGGGGGCTTGGGTCGCGGTGGGCTTCCGAAGCCGAGAGGCCGAGGCGCACGCGGTCGTCGCCGAAATCGTCGGTCAGGGGGGCGCCGCGGCGGCCATTCAGGTCGACGTGACCGAGACGCCGAGCGTCGACGCGGCGGTCGACCAGATCGTGTCACTGCGTGGACGCCTAGACGTGCTGGTGAACAACGCGGGAATGACCAGAGACGCGCTGCTCGCGCGCCTGCGAGACGAAGACCTCGAGGCTGTCCTCGACGCGAACCTGAAGGGCGCCCTGCGGTGTGCGCGCGCGGCCCTTCGGCCGATGCTCAAGCAGCGGGAGGGCCGAATTATTCAGGTGACCTCGGTGGTCGGTGAGCAGGGGAACGCGGGTCAGACGGCCTATGCTGCGAGCAAGGCGGGGCTCGTCGGGATGACGCGCAGCCTCGCGCTCGAGGTCGCTCGCCGCGGCATCACTGTGAACGCGGTGTCGCCCGGCTTCGTTGAGACGGACATGACCGCGGCGCTGTCAGAGGCGCAGCGCGAGGCGGTCCTCGCAAAAATCCCGCTCGGGCGCGTCGGCACCCCTGCCGATATCGCGCCCGCCGTCGTATACCTCGCCGGCGCCGCCGGCGCGTGGGTGACCGGCCAAGTGCTCCGTGTAAACGGGGGCATGTATCTCTAAAGCGCGCCCCGGAAGGCGCGCAGTCAGTCTGGGTTTGAGGAGGACGCCGCATGGCCAGCATTGAAGAGCGCGTGAAGCAGATCATCGTCGAGCAGCTCGACGTGAGCGAGGACGAGGTCACCCCCGAGGCGTCGTTCATCGACGATCTTGGCGCGGACTCGCTCGACATCGTGGAGCTGGTGATGGCGATGGAGGAGACCTTCGACGTCGAGATCCCCGACGAAGAGGCCGACAACATCCGCACCGTGCAGGACGCGATCAACTACATCCAGCAGCACAAGGAATAAGCCCTTGCGCGGGGCCGAACGGCGCGTCGCCGTGACCGGCATCGGGCTGGTGACCCCGCTCGGGCTCGGCTGGTCGGCGAACTGGGCCGCGCTGATGAGCGCGCGGAGCGGCATCGGCGCGATCACGCGCTTCGACGCGTCCACGCACGATGTCCGCATCGCGGGTGAGGTGCGCGGCTTCGACCCCGCCGACTGGATGCCGCGCAAAGACGCGAAGAAGATGGACCCGTTCATCCACTACGCCCTGGCGGCGGCGCGGATGGCGGGCGCCGACGCAGGTCTGCCCGAGACGCTCCCCGAGGCGCTTGGGGACCGCACCGCTGTGTTGGTCGGGTCGGGCCTCGGTGGCCTGCACACGCTCGAAGAGGCGTTTGAGGTGCTTCGAGAGCGGGGGGTTGGCCGGCTCAGCCCGTTCACGATCCCGCGGCTGATCGGCAACCTGGCTGCAGGGCATGTGTCGATGGCCTTTGGCGCCCGCGGGCCGAGCTTCAGCCCGGTGAGCGCGTGCGCCACAGGCGCGCACGCCGTGGGCGAGGCGGCCCGCATGGTCGCCCGCGGCGAGGTCGAACTCGCGTTCGCGGGGGGCACCGAGGCGACGATCACGCCGCTCGGCGTCGGCGGCTTCGCGGCGATGAAGGCACTTTCGCAGCGGAACGATTCGCCCGAGCGCGCGAGCCGTCCCTTCGACGCGCAGCGCGACGGCTTTGTCTGCGCTGAGGGCGCGGGTGTGCTGGTTCTTGAGCCCCTCGACGCGGCGCGCGCGCGCGGCGCTCGTGTGTGGGCCGAGGTCGTCGGCTACGGCCAGTCGTCGGACGCCCACCACATCACGGCGCCCGATCCAGACGCCCGAGGCGCGCGCGCTGCCATCGCGGGCGCGCTCGCAGACGCGCGCCTGAACCCCGAGCAGGTCGGCTACGTCAACGCCCACGGGACATCGACGCCCTTCAACGACGCCATCGAGACCCTGGCGCTCAAGGCGGTCTTCGGGTCGCACGCGCCCGCGCTGTGGGTCAGCAGCACCAAGTCGATGACGGGGCACATGCTGGGCGCGGCGGGCGCGGTCGAGGCCGCCTACACCGCGATGGCGCTCGCGCACGCGTGCGCCCCGCCGACGATTAACCTCGAGCACCCCGACCCGGCCTGTGACCTCGACTACGTCCCCGGCGCGCCGCGTGAGCGTCGATTTGACGCCGCCCTCTCCAACAGCTTCGGCTTCGGGGGCACGAACGTCTCGCTCGCGCTCGCGCGAGCCGACGCCGTCTCCTGAGCGCTCGCTCCGACCGAGAAAGACCGCCCATGCGCATCGCTGTCGCCTCTGACCACGCTGGCTTCGACCTCAAGCAGGTCATCGTCGCCCACCTGCGCGCCCGCCTTGGCGAGTCCCAGGTGCTCGACTTGGGGCCGCCCGACGCCGGCCGCGTCGACTATCCCGAATACGCGGCGCGTTTGGCGCGCGCGGTCGTCGGTGGTCAGGCCGAGCTCGGGGTGGTCGTCTGCGGCTCTGGCATCGGCGTGTCCATCGCGGCGAACAAAGTGCCCGGCGCGCGCGCCGCGCTGTGTCACGACGACTACACGGCCCGGATGGCGCGGGCCCACAACGACGCGCAGATCCTGTGCTTGGGCAGCCGCGTGGTCGGCGAGTCCGTGGCGCTCTCCGCGGTCGACGCCTTCTTGAGCGCCTCTTTCGAAGGCGGACGGCACGCCGACCGGGTCGCCTTGATCTCCGCGCTCGACCGCGAGGCGCGCTGAGAATGCAGTGCCCGTTCTGCAAGGTCGACGAGACGCGGGTCGTGGACTCCCGCGCTGTCAAAGACACGAACGCGATCCGTCGCCGGCGGGCCTGCGACAAGTGTGACCGTCGCTTCACGACCTACGAGCGCGTCGAGGACATTCTGCCCACGGTCATCAAGCGCGACCTGCGCCGCGAGGCCTTCGACCGAGAGAAGATCCGGCGCGGCGTCCAGCTCGCCTTCAAGAAGCTCCCGATTGGCTCGAGCCAGATCGACGCGGTCGTCGACGCAGTCGAGCGACACTTCGCGGACTCGCCGGAGCGCGAGGTCTCCGCCGCTGCGGTCGGAGAGGTCGTGATGGCCCGCCTGCGCGAGGTCGACCAGGTCGCCTACGTCCGCTTTGCCTCGGTCTACCGGCAGTTCCGTGACGTCAACGAGTTCATGTCCGAGCTCAGCCAGCTCGTCAGTGACCCGAGCCGAGGCGAGCGCTGAAGCGTGACCCCGAACGCACGCTACATGCGCCGCGCCCTCGCTCTGGCGGCGCGCCCCCCCCGGCGGACCAGCCCCAACCCGACCGTGGGCTGCGTCGTCGTGCGCGACGGTCAGGTGGTCGGCGAGGGCGTCACGCAACCCCCCGGCGAGGCCCACGCCGAGGTCATGGCGCTCAGACAGGCAGGTGACCGGGCGCGCGGCGCAGACGTCTACGTGACGCTCGAGCCCTGTTGCCACTGGGGCCGCACCGGGCCTTGCACGGACGCCCTCATCGCCGCCGGCGTGCGGCGTGTGTTCGCCGGCGCGATCGACCCGAACCCCCTGGTCGGCGGACGCGGCCTCGAAGCGCTCGAGCAAGCGGGCGTCGCGGTCGCTCTCGGGCCCCTGCAAGCGGAGTGCGACGCGGCCATCGCGCCGTTTCGGCGCAGCATCGAAGACGGTCGCCCGTGGGTGCTCCTCAAGGCTGCCTCGAGCCTCGACGGCAGCCTCGCGACTGCTGGGGGTGACTCCAAGTGGATCACCTCGGCGCGCGCGCGCCGCGACGCCCACAGACTCCGCGCGCTGCACGACGCCGTGGTCGTCGGCGTGGAGACAGTGCTCGCCGACAACCCTCGCCTGACCGTGCGCGGTGTGCCGGGCGACGACCCGCTGCGCGTTGTGCTCGATACGCGCCTGCGAACACCGCCTCCGGCCCACGTGCTCGACGGCGGGGCAGTGCTCTTCCACGGCCCCGGCGTGGACGCTGCGCGCGCGCAGGCGCTGGTCGCCCGCGGCGCGCGCCTTGTGGAGACGCCGCTGCGCGAAGGGCATGTCGACCTGAGCGCTGCGCTCCGTGCGCTGCATGGCCTCGGCTGCGTGCGCGTGTTGGTCGAAGGCGGGGGGCGTGTGCATGGCGCGTTCCTGCAGGCGCGCTTGGCGGATGAACTCTGCCTGTACCTAGCGACAGGAACGCTTCTCGGTCGCGGGCGACCGTGGCTTGACGCGCCCTCACCGACCCTGGTTGAAGCGGCGCACCGACTCGACGCGCCCCAGCTGCGTCGCTTTGGCGACGATCTGCGCATTCGGGCGCGAATCCGGTATCCTGTCGCGCCATGTTCACCGGCCTAATCGAGACGCGCGGTCGACTCGCGCGCGCCCTGCCGAGAGGGCCAGACACCACGCTGGTGATCGAGGCGAGCGCCGACCTCGTGCGCGCGCTCACCCTCGGCGAGAGCGTCGCCGTCGACGGCGCGTGCCTGACCGTGACGCGGTGGGGCGGGACGACCTTTGAGGTCGACGCGTCGTCGGAGACGCTCCGCCGCACAACTCTCGGTGAGCGTCGAGCCGGGGACGCGCTCCACCTCGAGCGCGCGTTGAAATTGGGTGACCGCCTCGGTGGGCACATCGTGGCGGGGCACGTGGACGCCACGGGGACTATCGCGCGGATCGAGCCGCTCGGCGCTGCGCGTCAGGTGACGATCAGCGCGCCGCCCGAGGTCGCGCGTTACCTGGTCCCGAAGGGTTCGATCGCGATCGACGGTGTCTCCCTCACGGTGAACGGCGTCTCCGAAGACGCATTCGACGTC
>CANLBD010000144.1 GCA_947488215.1 Myxococcales bacterium
CCCGCCCGAGCCGCCAAGTCACGTCCGAAGGGGTCGTCCACGTTGATGACCGCGACCGCCCCCGCGCGCAGGTGCTGCGTGAAGAGCGTGGCCTTCGCCTCGCCGTAGGCCGTCATGGTCCCATGGTGGTCGAGGTGGTCAGGCGTCAGGTTTGTGAAGGCCGCGACGTCAAAGTCGAGGCCATCCACTCGGCGCTCGACGAGGCCGATGGAGCTGACCTCCATGACGGCGACTCGGCCCCCCGCTGCCCGGACCTGCGCGAAGAGCCGATGCAGGTCGGGCGCCTCGGGGGTGGTGTGCTTCGCGGCGATCACCTCGGCCCCCACACGATGCTCGACCGTCCCCACGAGCCCCGCGCCGAGACCGTCCGCCATCGCCATCGCGTGGATGAGCGTCGTCGTCGTGGTCTTGCCATTCGTACCCGTCACCCCGACCATGCGGAGCGCGCGCGCCGGCTCCCCGTGAACGCACGCCGAGAGCGGTCCGAGCGCCGCGCGCGGGTCCTCGACCTCAATCCACGGCGTGCCCTCGGGCACGTAGGTCGCGCAATCCGCGCGGCCGATGATCGCGCTCGCGCCGCTCCGCAGCGCCGACTCGATAAACGTTCGACCATCTGTTCGAGCGCCCACCACGGCTACGAAGGCCGCCCCTGCGCGCACGGCACGGCTGTCATGGGTCACGTCAACGACCCTCGCCTCGCCCGCACCATGCAGGCGAGCGCCAGGCAGCGCGCGCGCAAGGTCGGTGAGGCAGATCGTCACGGGGTCACGCTCGCGGGCGCGTCGGGGGGGGGCGCGTCGGCCTCAAGCACACTGTCGTTCGCGTCGGGCGCGATCGCGGCCACCCGCGTCGGCTCCCCGGGGAGGGCGAGCGAGAGCGTGACGCTCTCGCCCACTTCGAAGCGCGACCCGGCCAAGGGGCGCTGCCCAACCACGAGCCCTGCGCCCTCAATCTTGGGGTCAATGCCCACCGAGCGGAGCTGGGCGAGGGCCTCGCCCAAGGTCGCGCCGCGCAGATCCGGCATCGTCGTGCGGGGCGCATCGGGCGCCTGAGCCTCAAGCCACCACGCCTGGGCACGGGGCGCGATCTGCTCGACGACCTCGGCCTGCTCAGCCTCCGCGAGGACGTCAGACTCCTCGCCCTGCTTCGCCTTCGCGACGATGGGCTCCGTCGCGGGGACGCCGAGATAGGGCAGGACCTCTTCGCCAATCATGCGGAACACGGGCGCCGCGACCACGCCGCCGTACTGCGCTTTGGACGGCTCGTCGATCAGCACGTACATCACGAGGCGTGGTTGGTCGACCGGGACCATGCCGACAAAGCTCGAGCGCATCTTCGACTTCGAGTAACCGCCGGCCAACGGGTCGACCTTGTGCGCCGTGCCCGTCTTGCCACCGACGCGGTAGCCGGGCACGACGGCGCGTCCACCCGTCCCGCCCTCTTGCGTGACCATCCACAGGGCCTCACCGATCTGCTTGGCCGCCTTCTCGGAGATCACACGCCGCACCTCGCGCGGTGGGAACTGCTCGATGGCCTGCCCGCGGACGTTCTGAACGGCCTTCACGATCCGCGGGCGCATGAGCCGCCCACCCGTCGCGAAGACGCCCATGGCGCGCGCCATCTGGAGCGGGGTGACGCTCAGGCCGTAGCCGTAGCTCATGGTCGCGAGGTGGATCATGCCCCAGGTGGACGCCGGTCGCAGGATGCCGGACTGCTCGCCGGCGAGGCCAATGCCGGTCTGCTCGCCGAAGCCGTAGGCCTGCAGGTAGCTCCCGTAGAGTTCCTTACCGAGGCGCTGGCCGACCTGCACGGCGCCGACGTTCGAGCTGAACTTGACGACGTCGTACGTCGTCATGCTCGCGACGCCATGGACGTCCTTGACGAGCTTCTTGCCGACCTTCATCGCGCCGCCGTGGCCATCGAAGATGGTCTCTGGCTGAACCTTGCCGGCGTCGAGCGCCGCCGCCACGAGGAACGGCTTGATCGTCGAGCCGGGCTCGAGTGAGTCAGTGACGGGCTGGTTGCGCCACTCGTCTGCGCGCGCCTCCTTGAAGAGGTTCGGGTCGAACGAGGGTGTCTGCGCCATCGCGAGGACATCACCGTTGTGGGGATCCATAACGACCACGAAGCCCGCGCGCGCGCCCATCTCTTCGACTTGACGCGCGAGCGACGCTTCGGCGACCTGCTGAATCCGCAGGTCGATCGTCGTCACGACGCTCGAGCCCGCAAGCTGGTCCTCGGGGAGAAATCCGCCGGTCAGGAGCTCTCGACCGCGCGCGTCGCGCATGACCCCGAAGGTGTACTCCTTGCCCTGCAGGTGGCGGTCATAGTCCCGCTCGATACCCTCGAGGCCCGTCCCGTCGACGCCTGCGAAGCCGATCAGGGCGCCCGCGATCGTGCGGTTCGGATAGAAACGCCGTGGCTCATCGGTGATGTGAACGCCGGGCAGCTTGAGATGGTTGACACGGTCTGCCTCGGCAGACGTTACCTGACGCGCTATCCACGCGAATTCATTCTTTTTTTTGAGTCGTGCCAGGATCTTTTCGGGCTCGACGCCAAGGACCTCAACGAGCAGCTCGGTCGTGCGCTCGGGCTCGGTGACCTCGCGCGGCACGGCGTAGACCGAGGGCACGTTGACGCTGACCGCCATCTCGCGGCCGCTCCGGTCGAGGATATCGCCGCGGCGCGCGCGCAGCTTGACCTGCGTCTCGTGTTGACCGCGTCCACGCTCGAGCCACTCCTCGTTCCGGGTCACCTGCAGATCGAACGCGCGCACCAAAATCGCCACGACGCCGAACGCGAGGACGAACGCGAGAAAGAGCAGGCGCCCTCGGCGCGGCCCCGGCTCGACAGGCTGCGTCGGCCGCTTGAAGTTGCGAAGCTTCAGGTTCATCGGGCCACCGTCGTGGGCTCAACGTCGAGGTCGAGCAGCACCACCTGGTCGGCCGCGGCGACCGCATAGCCATTGCGTCGCGCGATGGGCGAGAGCCGCCCCGGGTCGAGCAGCGACGCGCGATCAACCAGCAAGCGCTTGTGCTCCTCCTGCAGCGACGCCATCGTCTGGCGAGCGCGGCCGAGCGCGTAGCCGGTCTCGTAGTAGCCGTTGCGCCGATGCACCGTGTTGAGAAGTACACCGGTGCACAGGGCGACAACGCCCGGGATGAAGAAGAAGTCCCTCATGCGGAAGCGACCTCAGCAGCGTGTCGCCGCAGGCCTCGGAGCTTGGCGCTCCGACTGCGGGGGTTGGTCTCAAGCTCCAGCGGCGAGGCCGTGACGGGCTTCGTCGTCAGCAGCGCGTACTCCGGCTCGGGCGCCTCGGGCGGCGGGAGCCCGCGGCGCGGAGCGACGGGCCGACGCCGACCCGAGAGCTGCGCGAAGGTCTCCTTGACGCGACGGTCCTCGAGGGAGTGAAAGCTGATGATGAGCAGGCGCCCGCCCGGCGCGAGCAGCTTGGGCGCGACGTCGAGCAGCGTCTCGAGCACCTCGAGCTCTGCGTTGACAGCGAGCCGAAGCGCCTGAAATGTGCGCGTCGCGGGGTGGTGGTGGAGCTTGGCCGCATAGCCGCGGGGGAGCGCGGCCACGACGGTCTGCGCGAGCCCGCGTGTCCCGTGCGGGCCCTCGCCCCGAGCCCACGCGCACGCGGCCCGCGCGATGGGCCCCGCGAAGGGCTCTTCGGCCAGCTCGCGCAGCCACCGCGCGACGACATCCGGCGCGCTGCGCTGAAGCAGTGACAGAGCCGTCTCGCCGCGCGTGGTGTCCATCCGCATGTCGAGCGGCCCGTCCGCCTGAAACGAGAAGCCGCGCGCCGGCTGGTCGAGCTGCCACGACGACACGCCCAGGTCGGCCAGGATGCCGTCGACGGCCCCGCTCGCCCACGCTTGAACCGGCTCGGCCATCTCAGCGAAGTTCGTGTGCTTGACGCTCAGGCGCCCTTGAGCCGCCTCGACGAGCGCCGCGTTCGCGCTCAGCGCCTCGAGGTCCTGATCAAGCCCGAGCACCTGCGCGCCGTCCGCGAGGAGCGCACGGGTATGGCCCCCAAAGCCGAGCGTGGCGTCCACCCACCGCTGTCCGGGTGTCACGGCCGCGAGAGACCGAACCTCGGAGGCCAGGACGGGCACATGCACCGTCGAGGGAGCGACGTTTACCACCGTTTCCCCCTCCACTCACAGGAGCCGGTGGATGTTGAGGCCTTGGAACCGCGAAGCGTCGTGGGCCGTCTCCCACTCCGCCTGGTTCCAAACCTCGATGTGCTGGTCCTGCCCGATGACGTAGCAGTCTCCCTCGAGCAGCGCGAACGCCCGCAGCGTCGTCGGGATCGTGACCCGTCCGAGCTTGTCGATGCGCTGCGTCCGGGCCGCGCCGGAGAGCACTCTGAGCGCCATCAGCGCCTTCTCGTCATCCGCGCTCTCGGCGCGCTCGAGCGTCTGCTCGAACGCGTCCGGGCGGTAGACGAGCACGCACCGGTCCGACAGGTGGCGCGTGATTACGACCTCGGAGCCCTCGACCAGGCCCAGCTTCGCGCGAAACGAAGCGGGGACGCTGATGCGGCCCTTCTCGTCCAGCGCGTGGTCGTGCTGGCCGGTCAGTCGGTCATGAAGTCGAGTGCGCGCTTCCACGAATTGGGCCGGTTCCCCACTGTTTCCCACCGGCACAATACGCACGCCCTACGGCGGGCGGCAACGGTCTTTTCGCGCGAAAATACGAGGCTTTGCGGCGCAGCAGGCGGCATCGCCACCCCCGCGAGATGTTGTGTGGAGACCTCGCGTACACCACAACTGCTAGGCGACTTTGCCAAAACCGTGGATCAAAGTGGATCAGTGTGGGGTTTACCCCCGGATACGCCGAACCGCGCCCGCGTCAGACGCTCACAGGTAGAACGACACCGTGAAGTTCGCCTGCCAGATCTTCACGCCCACATCGACGTCGATGGTCTCGGGCGCACCCTCTCGGGTGAGCGCATCGGCGGTCAGGGACTGGCGAATCGAGGACTCGACCTTCTCGCGGATCGCCATCGGCCCCGCCATCCGGAAGCGCGCGTCTGCGCCGAGGGCGATGTGGTCGCCGACGAAGATCTCGAGGCCGGGGCCGAAGTGAAAGCTCAGGTCCTCGGCCTTCGAGTTGAAGAGGTCACCCGCGTTGTGGGCGCCCGTGCCGCCAACGGCGAACAGGTTGAAGTGCTCGGTCGGGATCAAGTTGAGCATCGCGCCGATTTGGTACCGCGGGGAGAGCAACCGCTCTTGCTGCGTCGACGGGTCCTGGTCGATCTGGGTCGTCGCCTCGACGCCCAAGAACTTGAGGATCTTCGCGCGGCTCACGAGGCCCATCTGGCGCGTCGCGGCGCCCTCCTGGCCCGCCGCGTCGGACGGGACGTAAGCGTACTGCGCGCCGACGCCGAGGGTGAAGAGGGAGTCGACGTCGGCGCTGGCGGCGCTCGGGGCGACGGCGGCGGCGAAGCAGAGTGCGGCGAACAGGGAAGACTTGGGGGTCATGGGAACCTCGACGCGCTGGGCCCATCTCTGGGCTGCCCTTCGGTAACCCGGCTATCTCCGACAATCCGGAGACCCGTGGCTTTGCGTCCCCGCCTCGCGACGGGTTTGCCGTTGTCGGGGGGAGCGGCTCCCCTCACACCCACTTGAACGTCAATTGCTTCCAAAATCTCCAATTGTGGGTTTTAGACGACCCACCTGCCCACGTCGGGGAGCGCGCACAGGACGCGCGTGTTCTGGTATGGTCCCGCGCCTTTTTCCCCCGGGAGTGCCAGATGATCACCGTCAACGATGTCACGATGCGTTTCGGCCCGAAGGTCCTCTTCGAGAACGTGAACGTGTCCTTCAACTCGGGCGAGCGGTACGGCCTCACAGGCCCGAACGGCTGCGGCAAGTCCACGTTCATGAAGATCCTGTCCGGTGACATCGAGTCGCTCACGGGCCGGATTCATCGACCGAAGCGCCTCGGGATCTTGCGGCAGGACCACTACCAGTTCGAAAACGACCGCATCATCGACGTCGTGATGATGGGCAATGCCTCGCTCTGGGCCGCGCTCAAGGAGAAGGACACGCTCCTTGAGAAGGGCGATAACCTGACCGAGGACGACGGCATGCGCCTCGGTGAGATCGAGATGACGATCGCCGAGGAGGACGGCTACACGGCCGACAGCGAGGCCGCAGAGCTGCTCGAAGGCCTCGGGATTCCCACAGCGTCCCACGAGAAGCCCATGTCGACCCTCGTCGGCGGCGACAAGGTGCGCGTGCTGCTCGCCCAGGCGCTCTTCGGCCGACCCGACGGCCTGCTCCTCGACGAGCCGACGAACGCCCTCGACCTCGGCAGCATCCGCTGGCTGGAGGGCTTCCTCGCGGAGTACGTCGGCGTGCTCGTGGTCATCAGCCACGACCGCCACTTCCTCAACGAGGTCTGCACGCGCATCGCGGACATCGACTACGAGACGATCATCATCTACCCCGGCAACTACGACGACATGGTCGCCGCCAAGGCCGAGGCACGCGGCTCGCTCGAGCTCGCCAACTCCGCCAAGCAGAAGAAGGTCGAGCAGCTCCAGGACTTCGTGCAGCGCTTCCGCGCCGGCTCTCGCGCGAGCCAGGTCAAGTCGCGAGAGAAGCTGCTCGAGCGGGAGAAGCAGGCCCTCGCCGACCTGAAGCGCTCGAACATTGCGCGCCCGTTCATTCGGTTCGACATCAACCGCGCGAGCGGCAAGCAGGTCCTGAACGTCGACGGGGTGTGCAAGCAGTTCGAGCACCAGAAGATCGCCGACGACCTGAGCTTTCACGTCTTCAAGGGCGACAAGGTGGGCATCGTCGGCCCCAACGGCATCGGCAAGACGACGCTCCTGCGGATGTTCATGAACGAGATCCGGCCGGACGACGGCAAGGTCGAGTGGGGCTATGAGACGCAGGTCGGCTACATGCCGCAGGACCACCACGAGGTCATCGAGAAGTCCGACCAGACCGCGCACTACTGGCTCTCGCGCTTCGTCAAGGACCAGAGCGAGGAGCAGCTCCGCAGCATCTTCGGCAAGTTGCTCTTCGCCAAAGAGGAGCCGTTCAAGCCGACGAAGGTCCTCTCGGGTGGCGAGACCGTGCGCCTGCTCCTGGCCAAGCTGATGATCACCAAGCCGAACGTGCTGGTGCTCGACGAGCCGACGAACCACCTCGACCTAGAGTCGATCCGCAGCCTCACCGAGTCCCTGCAGCACTACGAGGGCACGTGCATCTTCGTGACCCATGACCGCCAGATGGTCGTCGACGTGGCGACGCGCATTCTGGAGCTCTCACCCGAGGGCATCCGCGAGCTCTCGCCGGAGCAGTTCGCCGAGGGCCGCTTCCTCGAGGCGAGCACGCAGTTCAAGAAGGCCTGATCCAGCCCCGTGTGCGTCTTCTTCCCGCTGCTGCTGCTCCTTGGCGCCGCGGTCTGGGCGCTCCCC
>CANLBD010000145.1 GCA_947488215.1 Myxococcales bacterium
CCTCCATGGGGAGCACGCGCGCTGGCGGGTTTCGGGCGGCGCTCTCCAGCGCTTCGAGCCAGGACGCGATGAGTGAGAAGACCTCGGCCTCGACGGTCGCCACGCCGAGCAACATCACGGCGTCGTAGATGGACCCCACGCTGCGTCGGGCCCGCGCGCTCGCCACGCTCCGCAAGTGCTCCGAAATCGGGCCTAGTGGCCCAACGAGCTGAGCGATTTGGCTGAGGCCGAGCGACTGGTCGCGCAGGCCATCGAGCAACACCTCAGCAGTCTCAAGGTCGGACGTGCGAATCTTCATGGGGGCCTCCTTGGCGCTCTCGGTCAGCACTTCCCTGTGCCGCGTGTACCCAAATCATCGACCGAAGACCCTCTAACGTGAGCGATTTCGACGTGCGGCCGCGCTTGTCGCTCCCCCGCGCCTCTGCTACAAGCCCCCGCGTGTCACTGCCTCGCCGCCCCTCGCTCGCCCTCGCAGCGTGCGCGCTGGCCTTCGGCCTCGCGAGCGCCCGCTCTGCGCATGCTGCGCCGGTCGGCACGCTCCGTCTCGACACGCGGCACGTCGGCGCTCCGGGCCTCATCAATGGCGTCGTCGTCGGCTTCGCGCCCTTGCCGGGGCCGTGGACACTCCCGGTGGGCGCCCACACGGTCGAAGTCCGCCCGCAGGGGCGCGCGGCCCTGAGCGGCCAGGTCGAGGTCGTCGCGGGCGCCGAGGTATCGCTGGCCCTGGAGCCGCCCGTCGCGGGGACGAAGGGCGAGCCGAGCTTGGTACACACCGTCGTGGTCCATACCGGGCCGGGCTTCTCGCTCGTGAGCGCGAGCTATGTCGCCTTCGGCTTGGGGCTCGCGGCAGGCGGTGGGGCGGCTTACTTCGGCCTGCAGGCGAACGCGGCCGCTGAGGACGCGCGCGCGCTCGACCCCGCCGACCCCAAGAATACGCGCGCAGCCCAGCGAACGCTCATGGCCGACGCGGAGCGCGACGCCTTGAAGGCGAACGTGCTCGGCGGCCTGAGCGGCATCGCTGTCATGAGCGGCGTCGCGCTGCTCTTGCTCGCGACGGACGGTCCGCTCGGCGGGGACATCGCGGTGCTGCCGACTACGGACGGCTTGGGCGTCGGGGGCGTGTTTTGAGACGCGACGCGCGGTGGGCGCTGCTCGCGTGGGCCGTCTGGGCGTGCGCGGCGTGTCGCCCTGATTTGCCGGGCCGGGACTGCGCGCAGGAACGTGACTGCTTCTCGGGCGAGGCGTGCGTCGAGGCCGTATGCGTGCCCGAGGCCGACGCCGCGCAAGGCGCAGGCGGCGACGCAGGGACCGACGCCGGACCCGACGCATGACGCCATTCGGCGCCTACACGCTGCTCCGCCGCATCGCGACAGGCGGCACGGCGGAGATCTGGCTCGCCCGCAGGCATGGCCCCGATGGGTTCCTGCGCCATCTTGCGATCAAGCGCATCCTGCCGCAGCTCGAGCGTGAGCCTGCGTTCGTGCAGCTGCTGCTCGACGAGGCGCGGCTCGCGGCGCACCTGCACCACGGGCACATCATCCCGATTGACGATGTCGGGACCATCGACGGTCAGGCCTATATCGCGATGGAGTACCTGCCGGGCACGGACCTGGGCCGAGTGCTCCGGGCCGCCAAGCGGCGGCGTCGGCGCGTGCTCGTCGCGTGCCCCGACTTGGACCGCCTCGACGCCCTGATGCACGCGCTTGCCGGCGCGCTCGACGCCGACCTCGTACCCGCCAGCGACAAGGCGGCGCTTGAGCGCGTGACGCGTGAGGGGCCGGTCGATCTGGCCATCATCGACATGGCGCTCATCGGCCCCATTCGAGACCCCGCGCTGCACGCGCTTCAAGTCGAGCACCCTGAGCTGCTGCGGGTCTTGCTCATGGGGCCGACTACGGGTCGCCGCGCAGGGTGCTTCGCGCTCGGGGTCGATCCGCCCGAGCCCGAGCGCGTCGCGCGTTTCGCGGGCAAGCTCCTGCAGCAGCGTGTCCCGCTTGAGGTCACGGTGCAGATTGTGCGCGCCGTGGCCGAGGCCCTGGAGTACGCCCACGAGGCCACGGACTTCGCGCGGCGACCGCTCGGCGTCGTCCATCGTGACGTGAACCCGAGCAACGTGCTCCTGTCGGTCGGCGGCGTCGTGAAGCTGGTCGATTTCGGCATCTCGAAGGCGGTGACGCGGGCGCGCTCCGAAGGGCGCGGCAATCTGGTGGGCACGGTCAACTACATGTGCCCCGAGCAGGTTCAAGGGGCGGACGCGGGGCCGCGCGGTGACCTCTTCTCGCTGGGTGTCGTCCTGTGGGAGCTCATCGCGGGGAGCCACCCGTTCACAGGGGACACCGAGTTCGCCACGATGCGCGCGATCCGCGAGCACGAGCCGCCGTCGCTGGACGCGCTGGTGCCGGGATTGCCGCTGGCGCTCGTCGAGCTGGTGCGTCGCTGCCTCGCGAAGGACCCCGAGGGCCGCGTAGACAGCGCGCGCGCGCTGCTCACACAGCTTGAGGACCTGGTCCGGCGTGAGTCGCTGAACCTGAGCCCGCGCCGACTCGCACGCTGGCTGGAGACCGTCTACAGCGCCGATGAGCTCGCGGGCTTCGGGGTCTCCGGCACCGGATATGACCGGCCGGTCACGCCGGCGCTGACACGCGCGATCTCCGCAGAGGCGGGCCGCGGGGCCGTCTTCGAGGTGGACGTTGACCTCGACGGTCCAGAAGATGAGACGGCGGAGCACGATCCGGCCGATTCCGCCGAGCCGACGGGCCCGAGCGCGCGACGCTTCGACCGCGGTTGACACCGCCGCGGGCGTGCTTACGGTCGCCGTCGTAAGGCACTCGGGCCTAGAAACCCCTGGAGGAACGCTATGGGCAAGATCATTGGTATCGATCTCGGCACGACGAACTCGGTCGTGGCGGTCATGGAGGGCGGCGAGCCCAAGGTCATCGCGAACGAAGAGGGCGCCCGAACGACGCCGTCCGTCGTTGCCTGGGACCGCAAGGGCGAGATTTTGGTCGGGCAGGTCGCTCGGCGGCAAGCCATCACCAACCCTGAGAACACGGTTTACAGCATCAAGCGCTTCATGGGCCGCCGATTTGAAGAGGGCGGCGAGGAGCGGCGGCGGGTGCCCTACAAGGTCGTCGAGGGCAAGAGCGGCGGCGCCGAGGTGCTCATCGACAACAAGCACTGGACGCCCCCCGAGGTGAGCGCGAAGGTGCTTCAGAAGCTCAAGCGCGCCGCAGAGAAGTACCTGGGCGAGACCGTAACCGAGGCCGTGATCACGGTGCCGGCTTACTTCAACGACGCGCAGCGGCAGGCGACCAAGGACGCGGGCCGCATCGCGGGCCTTGAGGTCAAGCGCATCGTCAACGAGCCCACGGCCGCGGCGCTGGCGTATGGTTTGGACAAGAAGAAGGACGAGCTGGTGGCGGTCTACGACCTGGGCGGCGGCACGTTCGACGTGTCGGTGCTCGAGGTCGGTGAGAACGTCGTCGAGGTCGTCTCGACGAACGGCGACACCCACCTGGGCGGTGACGACTTCGACCAGCGGGTCATCGACTTCTTGATCGCGGAGTTCAAGAAGGAGAACGGCATCGACCTGACGAACGACCGCATGGTCATCCAGCGCCTTAAAGAGGCCGCGGAGCGCGCCAAGATCGAGCTGTCGAGCGTCGCGGAGACGGACATCAACCTGCCGTTCCTCACGGCGGACGCCACGGGGCCGAAGCACCTGAACCTGCGCCTGTCGCGGGCACGCTTTGAGCAGCTCATCGGCGACCTGGTCGAGAAGACGCTCGAGCCCTGCCGTCAGGCGCTCAAGGACGCGGGCAAGAAGCCGAGCGACATCGACGAGGTCATTCTTGTCGGCGGCTCGACGCGCGTGCCGCTCGTGCAGGAGACCGTGCGTAAGTTCTTCGGCAAGGACCCGCACCAGGGCGTGAACCCGGACGAGGTCGTGGCGCTCGGCGCGGCCGTGCAGGCGGGCGTGCTCGGCGGAGAGGTCAAGGACATCCTGCTCCTCGACGTTACGCCGCTCTCGCTGGGCATCGAGACGCTCGGCGGTGTGATGACCACGCTCATCCCGCGCAACACGACGATCCCGACGAAGAAGAGCGAGATCTTCTCGACCGCCGCGGACAACCAGAACGCCGTCACGGTGAACGTGGTGCAGGGCGAGCGCCCGCTGGCGCGCGACAACCGTACGCTCGGCAAGTTCAACCTCGAGGGCATCCCGCCCGCGCCGCGGGGCGTGCCACAGGTCGAGGTCACGTTCGACATCGACGCGAACGGCATCGTGAACGTGAGCGCCGTCGACAAGGCGACCGGCAAGCGCCAGAACGTGACGATCACGGCGTCGAGCGGGCTCTCCGAGGCGGATATCCAAAATATGGTGCGCGACGCGGAGAGCCACGCGCAGGAGGACGCCGAGCGCAAGCGCGAGATCGAGACGCGCAACAACGCGGACTCGATGGCGTGGAACACCGAGAAGCTCATCGCCGAGCATGGCGAGAAGATGGGCCCCCACAAGGAGCCCCTGGAGCGCGCGGTCAAGGACGTGCGGGACGCGCTGGCGGGCACGGACGTGGCGCGGATCGAGAGCGCGCTCAAGACGCTGACGGACGCCAACCACAAGGTCAGCGAGGCGCTCTACTCCGCGGCCTCGGGCGGCGGCGCGGATGCGGGCGGCGCGGGTCAGGGCTCGGCGAACGCGAAGGGCGGCGACGATGTGAGCGGCGCCGAGTTCGAGGAGACCCGCTGAGCGCGCCGCGCGCCGCCTAGAGGCTCTGGGCGGCGCGCTGGAACGTCGCGAGCACGGGCTCGTTGCGTGGGTCCGCGGGGTCGGAGTCGTTGACCCACGAGAACCCGAGCGGGTCTGCGGCGGCGTCGAAGCCGTCTGACCGCAGGTGGCCCACGACCACGCCCGAGGCGCCCTGGGCGGCGGCCTCGTCGAGCCAAGCGTCGAGCGCGGCGGCGCGAGCGGCGGGGTCGAGCAGCGTGCGGGGCACCCCCGCGAGGCTCACGATCATCGGCTTGCCCGCGATGCCCGCGAGGCTCGCGTGTCCGCGCACCCAGGCCGCGCCGAGCGAGGCCCACTGACCCGCGTCGGCAGGCAGGCCGAGGCGGTCGGGGACCATCTCTAGGCTGCCGAAGTCGACCGTGCCCAAGCGCAGGTTGCGCTGCCACGAGAGGCCGTAGGTCCCGTCGAAGGCGCGGCCGAGTCCCGCCGCCGTGAGCTCTTCCGCGGCCCGACCATATGCCGCACCGCTCACGTCGAACCCGGTCTCGCCGGTCCCGACCAAAGCGTTCGGCGCGGCCGATTGGATGATTTGCGTCACGTCCGTGAAGAAGTCGGCGACCTCGGCGCCGCCGCCCTGCGCGGTGTAGAGGCCTTGGGCGTCAAAGCGCGTAAAGACCTCGTAGCCCAAGATCGTCGGGTCGTCTGCATAGGCGATGCCCGTGACCGAGTTGCGCCGTGAGAGCAGGTCGCGGACGTATTGCTTGAAGTGCTCGCGGATGCCGCCGGGCTGGATGAACAGCCGCCGGTCGGTCGGCACGGGCGCGAGGTAGCCCCCCCACTTGAGATATTGCGTGACGCCGCCGAGCTGGTCGGTGCCATCAACGAGCGGCAGGATGACCTTGAGGCCCGCCTCGCCCGCGCGCGTGACGACCCAATCAAGGGCCACAAGGCCGCTCTCGTTATAAGTGCCGCGGGCTGTCTGGATGGCCGTGGGGCTGGCTAAGCGGTCGTCGCACGCGGGCACGCGCAGCACCCGCGCGCCGAGCCGCCGCGCCTCGCCCAAGAGCTCGGCGACGCGGTCGGTGCCGCCCTGATTGACGTGCTGCCACGCGAGCTCGCGCAGGTCCGGCGTTGAGAGGCCGACGAAGCGCCACGGCCGCTCGTTCAGGCGCAGCTGGTTGCCTTGAGCGCGCACAAACCAGTCGGCGCGAAACTCGACGCTGGCCTCGTCGGTGTACCCGCCCTGTTCGACAGAGACCGTCAGGCGGTGGCGCCCCGGCGGCAGGTCCAGCACCGCGCGAAAGCGGGTCTCGAGCGGCGCGCCGGGTGTGTCAATCAGGCGGGGGGTCGGGTCGCTGTCAATCGACCACGTGACCCGCGCTCGGGCAGCAAGGTCGAGGACCTGACCCTCGAGGACGACCTGCTGGTCGATGTAGACCGAGCCGTCGATGGGATTGTCAATCAGCAGGCGGGGCGGGCGCACGGCGGGATCGGCGTCGACCGGCACCGCGACGTCGGCTGCAGGGCCCGCGTCCAGGGTCGGCGGCACGCCGTCATCGGGGTCGGCGGGGCCCACGTCGGCTGCGGGCGGCGGCTGCAGGTTCACGTCACGTCCGGCGCCGATGGGCACGCACGCGTTGTCTACGCACGTCTCGCGGTTGCGCTCGCAGTAGCCCGCGCCGCAGGGCTGGACCTGGACGAACTGTACGCACTCGCCCGCGAAGGGGCCTGTGCCGCAGACAAAGCCCTCTCGGCAGTCGTCGTTCGAGGCGCACGCGGTGACGGCGTCGCCCGCGCAGGCGACGAGGGCGAGGCTCAGGGCGAGGGCGAGCGAGAACAAGGTCGGGAGCGTCGGTTTCATCGAGAGCGACGATACGCGATTCATCGGGTTAGAGTGGACCTCTGAACGCCAGAGAGGCCACGAAATGGGGGGCGCATGAGCACGACCGTTGATCCTGAGCGCGTCGCGCAGTTCTTAGCCGGCGTAAGCCTGTTTGCCGGGCTCGACGCTGAGAACAGGCTCAAGGTGGCGAAGGTCACCGGCTATGCCGAGTACGCGGCGGGCGAGGAGGTCTTTCGGCAGGGCACCGACGCCGACGCGATCTACATCTTGGCTCAGGGGCACGTAGGCGTCTTTCTCGACGCGGGCGGCGAGATTGGCGTTGGCCTCGAGCAGCAGATCGCCACCCTGTCGCCGGGCGAGGCCTTCGGTGAGATGGCGCTGCTGCTCGACGAGCCGCGGACCGCGACAATCCGTGCGGTCGTGCACTCGGGCTGCATTCTTCTCTCGCGTGAGGCGTTTAGTCGGCTGATGACGCACGTGCCGCAGATCGCCAGCGCGGTCTGCCGGGCGCTCGCGTCGCGCCTGAACAAGCAGAACAAGCAGATGGGCTTCCAGTTCGTGCGGCTCTCAGAGCGCCGCTTCGACCCCGAGGTCTACGCTGCGCTCCCGGCGCCGCTCCTCGAGCGGCACCAGGTCGTGCCGCTCGAGGTCACGGGCGACGCGCTCCTCGTGGCGACGACCCGCCCGTACGATCCCGCAGTCATCGAGGCGGTGTCTCAGTGCGTCCCGGGGCTCCGGCTGCGCGTGGTCGCGTGCAGCGACGAGGACTACCGAAACTTCATGGCGCGGCAAGTGCGGCCTTCACTCGGCAGCGAGGCTGTGGGGCAAACCTTTGCCGTGCCAGTTTACCAG
>CANLBD010000146.1 GCA_947488215.1 Myxococcales bacterium
CAGTCGACGCTGCTCGAGCACGTCCGCGCGCTCGGTCGCGCGCGCCGCGACGCCCGCGCCATCGGGGTCGGTGAACGCCGCACGCTCATCGCCGAGCCCGATGTTCTCGTGGTTGAGTGGACCTCCGCCGAGGCCGCCGCGCTCCTGGTCATCAACCAAGCCAATCAAGCCCAGAGCCGCGAGATCGCGAGCGTCGGTTGGCCGCAAGCAGCCGCGGCCGTCGCCGGGGCAGGCACCCTCGAGCCTGTGGCAGCAGGCGCTCGTGTGTCTGTGCCCGCAGGGGGCTTCGCGCTATGGACACGCTGAGCGCCCCGCGCACGGCGGTGGTCTTTGGCGTCGCCAACGACCACAGCCTGGCCTGGGCGATCACGCGCGCCCTGGCCGCCGACGGCGTGCGGGTCGGGCTCGCCTTCGGCGATGAACGCCTGCGCCGTCGCGTCGAACCGCTCGGCGCGAGCGTGGACGCCGCGTTTACGCAACGCTGCGATGTACGCGACGACGCTGACCTGGCCGCCCTCGCCGAGACCAGCGGCGCCGCGTTCCCCGATGGGCTCGACATCATCGTGCACTGCGTGGCCTACGCCGAGCGCGCGGACCTTGAGGGTGACTTCGTCGCGACGCGGCGTGCCGGCTTCGCCACCGCGCTCGACGTGAGCGCGTTTAGCCTCCTGGCAGCGGTTCACGCGCTTCGGCCTCAGCTCCGACGCGGCGCGTCAGTGCTCACGCTGACCTTCGACGGCGCCCACCGTGTTGTGCCAGGCTACAAGGTCATGGGCCCCGCAAAGGCCGCGCTCGAGGCCTGCGTGCGCGCGCTGGCAGCCGAGCTTGGACCCTCGGGCTGCCGCGTCAATGCCCTCTCCCCGGGCCCGGTCCGCACTCTGGCCGCCGCCGGCATTCCCGGCTTTCGGGACATGATGCGCGTCGCGGCGGAGCGTGCGCCGCTCGGCCGAACTGTACAGCCCGAGGAGGTCGCCGCCGCCGCCCGTTTTCTGCTCTCGCCCGCGGCCTCGGGCATCACGGGCGTGACGCTCCACGTCGACGCCGGCGCTCACATCCTGGGCGCCTGAGCGCGCTCGCCTCAGGGCGAGATGCGCGGCCAGTTCGCGCCGAAAGACGGCGCCCCCACGATGTCGCAGTCCTCGCCGTTCAAGACGAAGAGCTGGTAGTCAAGGCGCTCGTCCGACTCGAGGACGCGGTTGATGCTCAGCGCGGCGACGCGCATGAAGAATGTCCGCGGCTCCGGCGACGCCTCGATGACGGCGCATTGCTTGGGGTTCGACCGCGGCACCTCGGACGTGCTCGCCAGAAGCATCTGGTCGATGTCGAACAGGTCAAAGTACAGGTCGCCATCGTCCCCATAGACGAAGGTGGTCAGGAGGGTACGGGACACGCCCGCGGGCACATCGAGCATGAACCAGTCCTCGTCGCGCGGCGCCGCGTCGCAGAGCCATTGCGAGGCCCGCCCGTTGAGCTGCCCCTCACCCAGGTAAGTCGCATCGGCGACGCCCAGGTTCGGTTCATCTGGGTCCGCGACGCACAGGAAGGCGCGCGGCCGCACGTCGATGTTGAGGTCGTAACGCACATTCGGCGCACCGAGCCCGTAGACGTGCACGAAATAGCGCCCCGCCTGCCGGTTCCGGAGGACCACCGTCTCACCGTCGCGGTCCGAGTGACCCTCGGGCCGCCCCTCGTTCTCTGCGAAGATGGCCCCCTCGCGGTACACGTCCATATCCAGGTCGCCCTGCGCCTGCGCGAACGCGATCGCCACCGTGAGGTCCGCGAGCGCGTCCGTCTCGAAGACGAACCAGTCCTCGTCATCGTCCGCGCCGCAGAGCGTCAGGTTGGGCCGCTGTCCGGCAGCGACCGGCGCTGCGAGGTTCTGCACCTCGTTCCCGCCGCCCGCCTCGAAGCCATCGGGCGTGCACCGCAGCGGGGAGCTCTCGCGCGTGAGCACCAGGTCGTACTGCGCCTGTGTATCCCCGAAGCCGACGACGCTGACGTAGTACGTGCCCGCAGCGAGGTCGCTGGCACGTGCGAGGTTCACGGCCTCGCCCGAGCGGCCAAACTGCCCCACTGTGCGGCCGGTGCTGTCGCGCACCTCGATGCGGGTGTCGCCCTCGAGCACCGCGTCCATCCGCTCCAGCCGAGCCGTCAGCGTGTCGTTCTCACCCAGCGTGACCTGGAACCAGTCCTGCTCACCCGCGCACAGCCAAAGGTCCGACAGGCGTAGGTCAACGCTCGGTACCAGCTCGCGGCCCAAGCCGTCGATGCGGTCCCGCGCGAAGCCATTTAAGCGCATCAGGTCGTAGGCGCGGGCGAGCGCGTCGTTGGGCTCGGCGACGTCGTCCTGACACAGCGCGCGCTCACGATCCACCGTGACCGTCGCACGATACCGACCGGACTGCCGGGCGTCCGCGCCGAAGACGCGCAGGTAATACGTCCCCGTCTGCACGGCTGCGTTGAAGCGTGCGACCGAGAACTCCAAGACTCGGTCGCCGTTCGGCGCCACGTTGAAGGCGTTGGGCACGAAAGCGGGCGCTGCGTTCACACCGGGCAGCCCTGGGCCATAGACCGCGAAGTCCAGATCGGCTCTATCGAGCGCCTCAAGCCGCACGGCCAGGCCGTCTCGCTGCCCCATGCGGAATTGAAACCAGTCGTCGTCGCCCGGGCAGAGCGTGCGCCCGTCAACGACCGCGCTTGACTGCAGATCGGGCAGAGCCAACGCGCTCCCGGTGATCGCGGCGTCATCACCGCCGCCGCTCTCAGCGCCGTCGGGCACACAGCCGCCCGGGGGCGTGAGCTCGATGGTCAGGCCATAGTCGTTCTGGTCGAGGCCCCGAGGATAGACCTCAAGGGTGTATGTCCCGCGGGCCGCGACGATGCCCGCAGCGCGAGGGAAGACGATGTCCTCATCGTCGTCCGCGTGCTCCCCGAGCGCGACGGCCTGACCGCTCGGGTCGAGGAGCCGTGCGTCGATGTCCCCCCCCGCTCGGGTGTACTCGACGTGAATCGTCGCGGTCCACCCCGCTTCAGGCATCTCGAACGTGAAGAAGTCGGGGTCTTGCGCGCATGCGCGCAGTGCGCCGCGGCCCGAGTCGTAGCGGGTCCCGTTGACGAGGACGAGCGCGCGCGCGCTCTCGGCGTCGTCGTTCTCTTCGAACGCATCGTCACGGCAGCCGGTCTCGCAGCGGCCAGTCGCGAGAACGCAGGTCTCTGCCTCCGCGCAGTCACTGTCGCGGCCACAGGGCGGACGGCAAGTCGCTTGGTCGCAGTACCACCCCGCGCCGTTGCGCCCGGAGCAGTCGAGGTCCGCGGCGCAGCCGTCGCCGCACTGCCGATTCGCTTGGCAGTAGCTCCCCTGCGGGCAGTTGTCCGGGTTCTGGCGGCAGCCGGCGACGCACTCCTGTGTATCGCTGCAGAACTGCGCCGCGGGGCAGTCGTCGTCAATCTGGCACGCCCGCGCGACGCAGGTCCGCGTGTCCGGATTGCACACCTGACCCGCGGCGCAGCTCCGCGCGGCGTCTGGCCGACAACCCACCGCGCATTGGCCTGTCGGCCCGCAGTACTCTTGCTGAGCGCAGTCTCCGTCGTCCGCGCAGCGGTTGATGCAGGGGTCGGGGTTCACGCAGGACGTCACCCCTGCGAGCTCATCTCCGTCGCACGTGCCCGGCCGAACGACCGCACAGGCCTCTGAGTCGTCGCAGCACGCCACAACAGGCACGCAGGCGCGGGTCTCCGGGTCACACAGCTGAATCCGGCCCTCGGGCGTCGTCGGGCACAGGTCCGGCGTGGTCAGCTTGCACCCCGCAACGCAGGTGCCGTCGCTACACCACAGGTCGACGCCGCAGTCGAGGTCCTGCGTGCAGGGCTGGTCGTAAACGCACTGGTGGGCATCGTCGCACCGATAGGGCGCGTTGCAGGAGTTCGGGTCTTGTCGGCAGCCACGCTCACAACGACCGCTCAGGCTGTCGTTGGGGAAGACACAGTAGAACCCCTCGGGACAGTCCGAGTCGCCGCCCACCCCGCAGTCCAAGGGATCATCGGGCGCGCCGCCGCCGCCGGTCTGGCCCCCCGCGGTGCCGCCCGTCGAGCCGAACGGTTCCTGGCTCGCATCTGCGCCGCCCCCGCCGCCACCACCGCCCCCGTCACCACATGCGGCGACCGCAGCCACCACGAACATCCACAAGGCCAGAGTCCGCATCGGTCCCCCCCAACACATGGACGCACGCGGCGAGCCCGCGGCAGTGAAGAGCTTATCTCAGTTCGACCGCCGCGTCATCGGTGACATCGCCCAAGAACACGCACCGCGTGAGGTCCGCGACGCGCTCTGGACATCGCCACACGGCGCATCGATCGGCGCGATCGCGGAGGCTCGACTCATCGACTTCGAAGACCCGCACCCGGTCACCCGCAGCCAGCGGGCGCGGCGCATCGAACCCAAGCAAGAGGAACCCACCGCTGCCGCCGAGCGATACAAAGGTACTTGGGCGTCCATCCCCCTCAGGCGCGCCCAACGCAGCGCCGACATCGACACCGACGCCCTGTCCGAAGGGATCGAGGATGTCATCGGCGAAGACGCGGGCTGCGAATGCAAGGCCAACGCCGTCCGGCCCTTCGAGAGAGACGGCGTCGACGTCGCAGCCGGCCGTGGTCGGCGTCTCAGCGAGCGACTGAGCGGGGGTGCGGTCGAGGACGAGCAGCGCGCCGAAGGTCACGACCTCCGCGAAGGCGTCGGCGACGTCTGCAGCCTCTTCGGGTGGGGTGGCATCCGAGCCAAGGTCGGGCCCGAGGGTCCCTGTGTCATCCGCCGGTGCGACGCACTCTCCCCCGACCAGCCTCAGGCCGGCGCCGCAAGGCGTCTCCTCGAGCAGGCAGCCAGCCATCGCCAACGCGCACAGGAGCGGCCGAAGGCGATGCTGCGTCACCTGAGTTCGGCGAGCCGAGACAGCGCTAAATGCGCCATCGTGCGGTCGAGGTCATGGGCGGGGACATACCCCGTTCGCTCGCGGAATGGCGCGTCGTCGACCATGCACACGTACCGCAGGTGGTCGACCTCAGGCGCGGGAAAGCTCGTGAGGCGCATTCGCCAGAGCTGCTCGAGGACCGGCTCCGCGAGGAAGTGCGGGAAGTCGATGATCTCGGCGCCCGTCCGTCGAATGAGGTCAGACAACGGGACAGGCTCGCAGCCCGCAACATTGAACACGCCGCGAACGCCCGGCAGGAGCGCAGCCTCGATCGCGCGCACGACGTCGAGCTCGTGCACGACCTGAATCATCGGGTCGAAGCCCGCGAGGCGCGGTATCTTTTCGAGCCGCAAGTAGTTGCTCGGTGCGTTCTTGACGGCGCCGAGGATGTGCACGGGCCGAAGAATGACCGTCTCGACGTCGGGGTGCTTCCAGAAGAAGCTCTGCCCGCACATGTCGAGCGCGATCAGGTCGCGGATTTCGCTGAAGCGCGTGCCCCCCATGAGCGGCGCGTCTTCGGTCAGAAACTGCGGGTTCTCGGGCCGTGGTCCGTAGACGTTCGCGCTGCTCAGGAGCACGAGCTTCGGGATGCGGTGCCGCACGCAATAGTCCATCACGCGGGTCGTGCCACGGATGTTGAACGTGTGGTGCTCCTCGCTGCTCGCTCGCGGGTCATGCATCACGTTGAGGTGCACGACCGCGTCGAAGCCACCGCCGCGGAAGACATCCTCACACCGCTGCCGTCGGATATCGACCTGGTGCATCTCGACATCAACCGGTCGCGTCGTCCACGCGCGGCGGTCGATCCCCACGAGCGCGTACTTACGGTGCAGCGCTTGCGCCAGCAGGCGCCCGAAGCGGCCTGTCATGCCCGTCACCGCGATGCGCATCGACGCCCCCTCACCAGAAGACATGCTCACGATTCTCGAGGCCTTCTTGCAGCATCGCGTCGATGGCATCGCGCACGACTGAGACCTTGTCGCCCAAGCGGGCCTCGTCATCGTGCGGATCGCCATCGAACCACAGCGGCTCGCCGAATCGAATGCGATACTTGACGGGGAGCGGCAACAGCCCGAGCGGGCCCAGCAGCGGGAAGAGGGGCGTCACGGGCGCCGCGGGCAGGCCGAGCGCGCGCGCGAGCGGCCTCGCGTTCCACAGCGCGGGGTACTGCTCCTCAGCGCCCACGACCGCGACCGGGACGATCGGCGTGCGCGTCTCCAACGCCAGCCGCATGAAGCCGTGGCCAAACGCCTGAAGCTCGTACGCCTTGTCGTAGGTCTTGTTGATGCCGCGCACCCCCTCGGGAAAGACGAGGATGGGGTGCCCCTGCTCCAAGAGCGTGCGGCAGTTCTCAGGCGTCCCGAGAACCTGTCCGAGCCGGGCGAAGAACGTGCTCACGAAGGGCAGCGTGGGCACCCAGCGCTCGACCATCGACCGCACCGCCCGCGGCGGGTGTCCTTCAAAAAGGAGCGCGCAGCCGATCATCATGCCGTCGAGCGGGATCTGCCCGCTGTGATTCGAGACGAAGAGCACACGCCCCGCTGGCAAGCCCTGCAAGCCCGTCGCCTCGACCCGAAAGTAATGGCGATAGAGCCAATGGAGAGCCGGCGCGATGGGCTTGATCGACTCTGGATCGAAGCCGAAGTCATCGGTCGGTCGGTCACCGAGCTCCGCCTTGAGGCGGTCGATGCGGTCGATCACCGAGTCGGGCACACGCCGCTCCGCGTTCAGACGCGCGGCGTCTATCACACGCCCAGCGGCGCGCCCCAGAGAACCCACGACAGAGGCATCAAAGCGCGGCACGCCCTCGATTGTAGCCGCGTTGCTTGACGACGGAAGGTCGTTGAATGAGAAACGCCGAACGATGCTCGTGCGTGTCCCCTCGCTGCTCGCTCTGCTCGCGGTCGCCTGCGACGGGGGGGACTCTCAGGCGCAGGGTACACCTCCACCGACAGCCACGGTCCCCGCATCAGCGCGCGCCTCGCGAACGGCGCCGCCCGTGTCGACACCGCCCCCTACGACCGTGCCACGCCAAGAGGTCGTCGAGGTCGTTCGCGCCCTGCCCCACGATCCACAAGCCTTTACCCAAGGGCTCATCGTTCAGGGCGCCCGCTTCCTCGAAAGTACAGGCCTGAACGGCCGCTCGAGCCTGCGAGAGGTCGATATCGCGACAGGCCGCGTCCTCCGTCGCGTAGAGGTCGACCCCGCCTACTTCGCGGAGGGGCTCACCCGCTTTGGTGACAAGCTCTATCAGCTCACCTGGCAGAGCGGCGTGGGCCTGGTCTACGATGCGGAGCGCTTGATTCGCCTCGGCGAGTGGCGCTACGCCGGCGAAGGCTGGGGCCTGACGCATGACGACCATGCGCTGTACATGAGCGACGGCACGGCAACTATCCGCGTTTTGGACCCCACCACGC
>CANLBD010000147.1 GCA_947488215.1 Myxococcales bacterium
CGCGCCGCCCGCCGCCGCGCCGCCGGTCGCGCCGCCCGCCGCCGCGCCGCCTTCGGGCTTACCCCCGAGCGGAGGCTGTTCGCCGCCCGTTGAGCCGCCCGTTGTCCCACCGCTCGCGCCGCCTGGGGTCGCGCCGCCGGTGGCGCCGCCCGGGGCTGCCCCGCCGGTCGCCCCCCCCGCGCCGCCGTCCGAGCCGGGGAGTGCGGCATCGACCTCCAGTCGACCCGCGTTGGTCTCGATGCAGCCGACAGACACCAGCCCTAGAAAGATCACTCCGGACGACAATCTCTTCATGTCGACACTCCGCCTGACTCCCGTTGCGCCGGGTAGACTAACACCGGGGCCAGCCTCCGTCGCAAACTCTCGCGGCCGGCTTCCCGCGGCCTGCGTCGCGTGTTAGGCACGCGCTCAATGTTGCGTTTGTCGCTTCTTGCTCTGGGCCTGATGGTCGCGCTCCTCGTGAGCGGCTGCGGCTACCGCTGGGTTGCGCCGGGCGACTCCGCCAACGACCTCCGTGTTCGGCTCGGCACGTTGCGAGACCACACGCCCGGTGCGCGTCTGAGCGTTGAGCTGCGGCGCTCGCTGCATCAGGCGTTGGGCGCGTCGCTCGTCGACGCCTCGAGGCGTGACGCGAACACCCTTGAGCTGCGCGGCGAGGTCCGCCGCCTCGACGCGTTGCCTCTCGGCTTCGCGGATGGCATCCGTCAGGTCGACGAAGTCGTGGTTCAGGCCACTCTGGAGCTGTGGGACGCCCAAGGTCGTCTGCTGTGGCTCTCGGGACCGGTCGAGCGACGCGCCTCGCGCCTCCTCACCGGCGCCGCGCTCAGCGCCGTGGTCGAGGACCAACGCGCGGTGGCGGCCGCCGTAGATGCGGTCGCGCGGGCGCTCGCCGCTCGCCTTCTGGAGAACGCATGAGCGAGCTCGACAAGGCGCTCAAGGGCGGCGGAGAGCGCGTCTACCTGCTGCATGGGGACGCCGACCTCTTGGTGCGCGGCGCCTTCGAGTGGCTGCGCGGGCGCGTGACCGGCGGCGTCGCCGAGGACTTCAACCTCGACCGCTTCGACGCGCGCGACAAGCCCAACCCGGACCGCATCATCGACGCCGCTCGGACGCTGCCGATGATGGCGGCGCGCCGCATGGTCTGGGTCAGAAACGCCGAGCTCCTCTTCACGATGCCCGCGGCGCAAATCGGCGGCCTCGCCGCGTACATCGAGCGCGTCGACGACACGACATGCCTCGTTTTTCAATGCGCCGCCGCCGCCGACCGCCGCTCCAAGCTCTACCGTGCGCTCGAGAAGCACGGCTGCATCTTCGAGGCCCGCACGCCCTCGGAGCGCGAGATGGTGCCTTGGACGCTCGGGCGCGTCCGTGAGCGCGGCCGCAAGATGGACAATGACGCAGCGCAGATCCTCGTCGACGCCATCGGTCGCGATCTCAGCGCGATGGACGCCGCGCTCGAGCGCCTCTGCCTCTTCGTCGATGCGCCCGGTGCCATCGCCGTCGCTCACGTCGAACAGGTCGTGGCCCACACGCGGGCCCACACCGTCTGGGAGCTCACAGACGCTGTCGCCGACCGCAACGTCGGTTTGGCGCTCGCGCACGCCGCCGAGCTGATGGGGCAGGGCGAGCCAGCGCTCAAGGTGCTCTCGCTCGTCGCGGACCGCATGCGTAAGCTGCTCATCGGGCGCTCGGCCCGCGCGCAGGGCGCCACCGCGCAAGAGATGGCCCAGCTTGCAGGCATGCCGAGCTTCAAGGCCGCCGACTTCGCGCGTCAGGTGCAGCGCTACGAAGGCGCCGAGCTTGTCGCCGCGCTCGAGCGGTTGAGCGAGGCAGACCGCGCGCTCAAGCGAAGCAAGCTCGACGACGCGCTCCTGTTGGAGAGCCTGCTGATGGACTTGTGCGCGCCGAGGTCGGCCGCGGGCCCATCGCGCGGAGATCGACGCCCCTGAGGGCGTCGACGGCTCAGGCCTTGAGGGCCGAGACCGCCGCAGCGAGGCGGCCCACGCGGCGAGCCGCGTTGCTCTTGTGGACGACGCCTTTGCTTGCGGCGGCGTAGAGCGCCTTCGCAGCAGCGGCGAACGCCGTCTCAGCGGCGGCGGTGTCCTTCGTCTCGACGGCTTGGCGAACCTTCTTCACCAGCGTGCGGCACGTGGACTCCACGTGACGGTTGCGGAGCCGACGCTTCTCGTTCTGCTTGGCGCGCTTCACGGCCGAGGGATGATTCGCCACGACAATACCTCCGAAATCAAAAGCCGCGGGGTTCTATCAGCGCTCCCCGCACTTGTCAACGCTCCGCGCGATCCAGGCCGCGATCCCGCTCAGGGCCGCCGCGTTCCCTGGAAGTCGCCCTCGAGCCCGCGGGTCCACCGACCCTCCTCGAGCTTGTCGTTTAGGCGGTCGCCGTTCGTGTCCCGCAGCTTGCATTCGCCCGCCATCGTGAACGTATTCACGCTCAGCGACTCCGCGAGGGTTCGCATCAAGTAGTTGCCCGCCGCCTCTAGGCCTGCGTCGCACGCTTCTTCGACGAGCGGCGCGACGGCAAAGCCCAGAAACGGCACGCCGCTGACATAGTCGGCGACCAATTCTCCGACCACGTCGCAGGGCACGAGAATGCCGAGCAGCTCGCCGAAGCTCTGCACGTTCAGTCGCTGCGGGAGCACGACGTTCTCGACGAACCACAGCACGGCAACGCCCAGGTTGAGCTGCAGCGCGTGCTCGTCGATCTGCAGGTCCCCCACAGGCCCAAGGGACCGTGTGACCCGAGCCGTGAATTCGCTCTCGCTGAGCGCGATGCCGAGCTCGTTGAGCGGTACGGGGAAGCGCCCGCACTGCGCGTTGTTCGGATCGCAGCCCGCGCGCCAGATGAGTATCAGCCTCTCCCAACGGTGCTTGCCGCGCAGCTCGCACGTCATCGCGTCGCGAGGGCCCAGCTCCATCGTGCCTTCGACCTCGAGCTCCGTCAGGAGCCCCGAGATGTCCTCCGCGAGCACGAGCATCGACTGCACCCACTCCGGGGCGTAGTTCGACACCACGTAGTCGACCAGGTAGTTCACCACCGGCGACACGGCCGCCCCGATCAGGTCGCCCGCGAGCCCGTCGATTCGGTCCGAAATCAGGTCAGCAACGAAGTCGCCCGGGTTCTCGAGCGCCCGCCTCACGTTGTCGATGGCACCGAACGGCCCATCCCCCAAGAACCGCGCAGGCTCGTACTGGTTCTTGACGTCGTAGACGCCCCGCGTCTCGATTTGGCAGCTCGGCGCGACCCCGCCCGGAGGAGCGCCCGAGGGGGGGGAGGGCTGCATGAAGCCGCCGCCCCCTTCGGGCCTCAGCACCACGTCGACCTCGTATTGCAGGGACGACGCGTTCTCAGCCGTCATCCGCAACACGAAGTGCGCGGGTCGATCGCCCGCCGTGAGCTGGGTCTGCGCGACACCGAACTGGTTCGACACGGCGCGGTCCGCGCTGATGACCGAGCCGAACGTATCGCCCTCGAGCTTGAAATCCACCGTGAAGCCGGGCGCAGCTTGTCCAACGCGCGTAATGGCGCGCACGCCGAGGGGCACGGTCTCACCGACGTACACGCGATACTTGCCGGGGCCCTCCTGCGTCAGGAAGAACTCCGAAGCGGACGCGAGGTCGCTGTTGTCGATGACCGGCGCCTCGACTCCGCCTTGCGGCGGCTCGGGGACATCGCCTTGGCCAAGGCTCGGCACCGCGCACTCGCCGTCGTCGTTGACGGAGATGCTGCCGCGACACTCGATCGGGTCGAGCTGAGCCCCGGGCGGAGTGGCCTGAGCGCACGCGCCTAAGAGCCAAGAGAAAGCGAACATCCAAAACAACGACGTCGGGCGTCTCTGCATCGTCTCACTCCTGCGCGCCCCGAAAGTTTGCCGCAATCCCTGCGCCCGCGCCACTCGCGCGCGGCGAGCGAAGCGAATCAGCCGCGCGCAAAAAAATTGCGACCCCTCATGAATACCTGTAGGTCTCAGGCTTACAAGATGCGCACGGGTGCGCACCGCAGGAGTACCCTATGACTCACGACACCGTCCAAGGCGCCCCCCGCGCGCACCTCGAACTCTTGCAACGCCTGCCGTACGTCCGCGTGGCGGAGCCGGTTCGGTTCCCCTCCGGCACCGGCGCAGGGCAGCGCACCGCGACACGGCGCGCGCTGAACGTTCACGCCCTCGTCCGGGAGCTGCGTGCCGACCAAGACGCGCTGCCGCTTGAGCTCGACGAGGTCAGCGCGACGGGCGCCTTCGTCTGCACGCCCCTCCTTCTCCCGGTCGGTGCGGCTGTCGAGGTGAGCTTCACCCTCCCGACGCTCGCGGGCTCAATCTCAGCGCCCGCCCGTGTCGTCCGCGTCGAGGAGTCCGCCGACCGCCCCGGCTATGCCATCGAGTTCGAGCGCATGGCACCCACGGCTCGCGCCCACCTCCGGTCTTACACCCGCTGGCACTGACGCAGCGTCGTGTCCTCCCGCGCAGTTTGATTGCCGCTCGCCGGGTCGCGTGCTAGGGTCCGCACGTCTCGGATTTGCAGGGGCGCGCTACGCGATGAGCATCCAGCTCCGGTCCTTCGTCTTTCTCGACAGTCTCCAGCCGCAGCTGACCAGCTACATCGGCAAGACTTCGCGTGGGTTCTTGCCCATCCCTGAGATGGCGTCGCTTTGGGTCGAGATCGCGCCCGGCATCGCCATCAACCGCATCACGGACGTCGCCCTCAAGGCGACCCGGGTGCAGCCTGCGGTGCAGGTGGTCGAGCGCGCCTATGGCGTCCTCGAGGTGCACGCGATGGACAAGGGCGAGGTCGAGCTCGCGGGACGGGCGATCCTCGATGGGCTTGGCCTCAAGGCCGAGGAGCGCATCAAGCCCAAGGTCGTCTCGAACCAGATCATCCGCTCGGTCGAGCCCTACCAAACCCAGATCATCAACCGCAACAGCGCGGGCATGATGATCCTGCCGGGCGAGAGCCTCTTCATCCTCGAGACCGTCCCGTCGGCGTACGTCACGCTGGCCGCGAACGAAGCGGAGAAGGCGGCGCAGGTCTCCCTCGTAGACATTCGCCCCGTGGGCGCCTTCGGTCGCCTCTACCTGAGCGGCCCCGAGGCCGAGATTGACGCCGCGGCGCAGGCTGCGATCGCGGCGCTTGAGAGCGTGACCGGCGTGGACGCGCCGTCTTCTCGGGAGTGAAGGCCTCGCCTTCACGCCCGCAACTAACCGTAGTTCAAGCACAAACGCACAGACGAAGAGGAGAGCACGATGGCTGACGCGCTGGGCATGATTGAGACGAAGGGCTTCGTGGCCATGGTTGAGGCGACGGACGCGATGGTCAAGGCCGCCAAGGTCGAGCTCGTCGGGTACGAGAAGATCGGCGGGGGCTACACCACCGCGATCGTCCGCGGCGATGTCGCGGCCGTGAAGGCAGCGACCGAGGCCGGCGCGCGCGCGGCGGAGCGCGTGGGGGAGCTTGTCAGCGTCCACGTGATCCCGCGGCCGCACGCCAACATCGACGGTGTGCTCCCGCTCGGTCGCTCGGGCAACGTCAGCGAGACCTGAGCGCGATGCAGCTCGCCAAGGTCATCGGGACGGTCGTCGCCTCTCGCAAAGAGGCTGAGCTGAGCGGGCTGAAGCTCCTCGCAGTCGCGCCCATCGACGTCCGTACGGGCGCCGTGAAAGACGGCGGCCTCGTGGCGGTCGACTCGGTCGGCGCCGGCGTGGGTGAGGTCGTGCTCCTGTGCAGCGGCTCGTCCGCCCGCCAGACCACGGTGACCCAGAACCGCCCCGTGGACGCGACGATCATGGCGATCGTCGACATCCTCGAGGTCGGCGGCAAGGTCGTCTTCCAAAAAGACTGAAGTTCGGGGGCTGACACGTGGACGAGCGGCGCATCGCCCATATCGTCGAGCAGGTCGTTGCCAAGCTCGCATCCGAAGCCGGCCCGAGTGGCCCGGCGGTGCTGCGTCATCCGCGGGGCGCCGGCCACGTCGAGGGCGGGGGACTCGGTGTTCACCCCACCATCGACGCCGCAGTCGCGGCGGCGAAGCGCGCCTTCGACGGCATCCAGCAGGCCAGCCTCGCTGATCGTGCGCGGTACATCCAGGCGCTGCGGGACACGACGCGCGCCGACCTCGAGACCATCGCGCGGATGGCCGTCGAGGAGTCCGGCCTCGGGCGCTTCGCCGACAAGATCGCGAAGAACCGCCTCGTCGCGGACAAGACACCGGGTATCGAAATCCTGCAGACGACCGCCTGGACCGGCGACGACGGCATGACCCTCGTCGAGTGGGCGCCCTATGGCGTCATCGGCAGCATCACCCCCTGCACGAACCCGACTGAGACCATCCTGAACAACGGCATTGGGATGCTCGCGGCGGGCAACGCGGTCGTCTTCAACACGCACCCGAGCGCCAAACGCGTCAGCGCCTACTTCATCGACCGCCTGAATCGCGCCATCCGCGCAGCGGGCGGCCCGGACACGGTGTTCAACTGCGTCGCAGAGCCCACCATTGAGTCGGCGCAGGCGCTCATGAAGCACCCGGGTATTCGCCTCATCGTCGTCACGGGAGGCGGTGCAGTCGTCAAGGCCGCGATGACTTGCGGCAAGCGCGCGATCGCGGCGGGGCCGGGCAACCCCCCGGTCGTCGTCGACGAGACCGCAGACATCGCCAAGGCCGCGCGTGACCTGGTCTTTGGGGCGAGCCTCGACAACAACATCATCTGCATCGTCGAGAAAGAGGTCATCGCCGTCGCGGACATCGCCGACCGCCTCAAGAAGGAGATGAAGGCGAACCACGCCGTCGAGGTCACCGGACAAGACCTCAAGCGCCTCGAGAAGCTCCTCATCACGCCCGACGACCACGTTAACCGGGACTTCATCGGCAAGGACGCGGCCCTCATCCTGCGCGAGGCGGGTATTCGCGTTCCGGATGACACCAAGCTCGCCTTCGCCGAAGTCGACGAGAAGCACCCGTTCGTGCAGCACGAGATGCTGCTCCCCGTGCTCGGGTTTGTGCGGGTTCCCGACGCAGACGCGGGCATCGCGGCCGCGCTCCGCTGCGAGCACGGCTACGGCCACACGGCCGTCATTCACTCGAATAACGTCAACGTGCTCGCCAAGTTCGCGCGCACGATGAACACCTCGATCACCGTCAAGAACGCGCCGAGCGCCGCGGGTACAGGCCTCGGCGGCGAGGGCTACACCTCGTGGACGATCGCGAGCCCTACGGGCGAGGGGATGACCTCGGCCGTGAACTTTGCGCGGTCCCGCCGCTGCGTCCTCAAGGACGCCTTCCGGATCGTGTGATCCCGAACGCCGACGCGATCGCGCTC
>CANLBD010000148.1 GCA_947488215.1 Myxococcales bacterium
CGACCCGCGGGCCGAGGCGGGTGCCCGCGCCGACGACCGCGCCCGCGTCGACGACCGCGCCGACGCCGACATACGCGGCGTTGCCGATCGCAGCGCCAGGGCCCACATAGGCCAGCGCGTCGACGCGCGCGCTCGACGCGACGACCGCTGTGGGGTCAACGACCGCGCTGGGGTGGACTCCGCCCTCGCTCTGGGCTTGGGCCGCGACCGCAGCGAAGGCCCGCAGCGCGACGCCGAGCGCGCCCTCGATCGACCGTGGCACGAGCACGAGCGCGTGCGCGGGGGCGTCCGCGAGGAGCGCCGGTGCGACGACGACCACGCCCGCGCAGGTGACGCGGAGCGCCCGTCGATAGCGGGGGGCGAGCGCAAACGCCGCCTGCGCTCGGCCGGCCTCCTCCAGTCGAGCAAGGCCCGTGATCTCCACGTCCGGCGCGCCGGCCAGGGACGCCCCCAACGCCTCGGCGAGGGCGCTCGCCCGCACGGCCGTTACTTCTTGCCTTCGCCTGCGTTGAAGCGGCGGATCAGCTCGTTCGTGAGGTCGAGCGAGGCCTCGGCGAAGAGCACGCTGCTCTCGCTCCGCTCGAGGATGAGCGTCCACTTCTGCTCGCGACCCATCGCCTGCAGGATGCGATTCATTCGCTCGATGATGGGCTTCGTGACCTTCGCCTCGTCGACAGCGAGCGTCTGCTGGTCTTGGACGTAGCGCATCTTGAGCGCGTTGAGCTTCTCGGCGAGCTCCATCTCGCGCTGCTGGCGCACGTCCTCCTTCAGCATCGCGCGCTGGCTGTCGAACTGCTCCTTGAGCTTGCGAAGTTCGGTCTGGGCGGCGTCGAGGCTGCTCTGCTTGGACTCCTTGGTCTTCTCGAGCTGAGCCTTCGCGGCCTTGCCCTCCTCGGTCTCAACGAGGGCGCGCTGCAGGTCGACGAGGCCGATGCGGGTCTCGGCGAGCGCGGCGTTGGCGGACAGCAAGAGCGCGAGCGCGCAGGCGATGAACGTGGACAGGTGCATGAAGCGCATGAGTGCGGTGGCTCCGGTCAGAAGAAGTTGCCGATAGAGAACTCAAAGACCGAGGAGGCCTCTTCCTCGGTGGGCGCGAACGGGAAGCCCCACTCGAACCGCAGGGGACCAATGGGTGAGAACCAGCGGATGCCGAAGCCCCACGCGAACCGCAAAGCCTCAAGCTTGTCGGCGAAGGGGTCCTGCCGATTGAACGCGTTGCCGCCATCGGCGAACGCGACGCCGCGGATGCCGACGGTCTGAAAGATCGGGAACTCGTACTCGAGGTTCATGAGGAGCTGCTCGGTCCCGCCGATGTTCTGGCTCACTGTGCCGCTGTCGGGGCGGATCGAGTCAAACACCGAGATGGTCGGCCCGAGGCTGTTCCGCAGGAAGCCGCGCACGGTGAGGGGACCGCCGACGAAGTAGCGCTCGAAGATCGGCGCGCCTGTGCGCGAGGGGCTCGTGATGAGGCCGAGCTCGACGTTGGCCTTGAGGACCATATCGAGCGTCAGGTCTTGGTAGAAGCGGACGCGCGACGTGTAGCGCGTGAACTCGTTCTCGGAGCCGAGCGCTGCGTTCGCTTCTTCGACGCTCGCGAGGGCGAACCAGCCGTCGCTGGGGAAAAGCCGGTTGTTGCGCGTGTCGTAGATGAGGCTGCCGCGCAGGCTGCTCGTGATGCCGTCGGCGTATAGGTTCGCGATGGGGGGCGCTGATGCGGCGCCGAAGCCGCCGGATGAAACGCTGACCTCTTCGAGCGTGTAGGTCATCGCCACGCTCCAGTCGTCCCCGATGGGCAGACCAAAGGTGAGGCTGCCGCCCACCGAGTTGCGCGTAAAGTCCTGAAGCTGCGTCTCGTAGCGATAGACGTCCGCCGCGAAGCGCACCATCGTGTCGAGCACGTAGTTATCGGCGAACTGCACGTTCGCGATGGTCCGAATCTTCGAGAGCGTCGCCTGCAGCGACAGCGTCTGCCCGCGCCCGAACAGGTTGTTCTGCGCGACCTGCGCCTGCGCGATGAAGCTCTCCGCGGAGCTAAAGCCGGCGCCGACCTGGAACGTCCCCGTCGGCTTCTCCTTGACCTCGACGACGACGTCCATCAGGTCGTCTGCAGCGCCGCGGCTCGTGTTGAGCTCGACCGTCTCGAAGTACCCCAAGCGCTGGATGAGCTGCTTGGAGCGTCGCAGGCCAGACGACGAGTAAAACTCGCCCTCGTAGATCCGCATCTCGCGTCGAATGACCTTGTCGCGCGTGCGGCTGTTGCCGACCACGGTGATGCGCCCGAAGCGCACCTTCTTGCCCTTCTCGATCTCGAACGTCAGGCCGACCGTCTTCTTCTCGGGGTCGACCTGCGTGTTGGGCACGACGTTCACGTACGCGTAGCCGTCGTCTTTGTAGAGCTCGCCGAGGGCGTTGATGCTGTCGCGCAGCTGCGTGCTCGAGAACCACTCGCCGGACTGCAGCGTGACGAGGGCCGCCAGCTCGAACTTGGGCCTCAGGAAATCGCCGGTCAGATCGATCTCGCCGGTCTTGTAGCGCTCGCCCTCCTCGACCGTGACGGTGAGGTAGATCTCCGTCTTGTCGGGGCTGAGCTCGACCTTCGGGGTGCCGACGCGGGCGGTGACGTAGCCTTTGTCGTAGTAGAACTGGCTCAGGCGCATGGTGTCGCGCTCGAAGGCCTCGGCCTTGTAGCTGCCCGCCTGTGACAAGAAGTCGAGGAAGCCGCCCTCACGCGTCTCGAGGTTCTCCTTGATCTCCGCGTCCGAGAGCGCCGTGTTCCCGACAATCGTAATGCGCGCGACCTTGACCTCTTGCTTTTCGACGACCTGAAAGACGACGTCGACCTCGTTGTCGGGCAGCGCGACCGTCGACGCGGTGACCTCGGCGAGGAAGTAGCCCTTCTCGGTGTACAGGTCGCGGATCTTCTCAGCGTTGCGGTTCACGCGCGCCATGTCCAAGACGCCGAACTCCTTGAGGTCGACGACTTCTTTCAGGTCGTCCTCATCGAGCTCCTCGTTCCCCTCGAACTTGACCGCGCGAATGGACGGCTTCTCGACCAGCACGAATGTCAGGACGTTCAGGCCGTCGACGCGGGCCAGATCAGCTTGAACGTCTGTGTACAAGCCGAGCTGAAAGATCGCCCGCAGATCGGCTTGTAGCCGGCCACGCTCAAGCGCGGCGCCCGCCTTGGTGGCGACTACGGCGAGCACCGCCTCGGCCTCGCTCCGGCGGTTGCCCTGAACGGCCACGCGGTCGATGGCGCTGCCATAGGTGGGCTCCTGCGCGAACGCGGGCGTCGGCGCCGCAGCGGTCATCAGCGCGACCGCAAGGACGCAGAGGGCGACGAGCCGCATCATGCCTCGGCCTCGGCGCTCAGGTCGAAGGACTCAAGGACGCCGTCGCGCATGCGGAGGCAACGCTGGGCGCGCGCCGCGAGGGCGCGGTTGTGGGTCACGATGAGCATCGACGTGTTCTGCTCCGAAACGAGCTCCGCGAAAAGGGCGTGTATGCCTTCGCTCGTGCCGCTGTCTAGATTGCCGGTGGGCTCGTCTGCCAGAAGGAGCGCAGGGCGACCGACGAGCGCACGGGCGAGCGCCACGCGCTGCTGCTCGCCCCCCGAGAGCTCGCCCGGTCGGTGCGCGAGGCGAGAGCCGAGACCGACCCGCACCAAGAGTCGCTCTGCCTCTTCACTCGCCTCTCGCCGCGGACGCCGTGCGATGAGGAGCGGCATCATCGCGTTCTCGAGCGCTGAGAACTCGGGCAGCAGGTGGTGGAACTGAAACATGAAGCCAAGCGTGCGGTTGCGCACCGCGGCGACCTGCGCTTCTGTCATCGACGAGACGAGGTGCCCGCCGACGCGGACGTCGCCGCTGCTGGGGGTCTCGAGCGCGCCGAGGACGTGCAGCAGCGTGCTCTTTCCGGCGCCCGATTGACCGACGACGGCGATCTGCTCGCCCGGCGCGATGGAGAGGTTCACGCCGCGCAGCACATCAATCCGCTTGCCCTCATGGTCGAAGTGCTTGCGGACGTTCACGGCTTCGAGGACGGGCGCGCTCATTCCATCACCAACCCTTGCACGGGCTTCATTCGGGCGGCATAGCGCGCCGGGTGGAGCGTGGAGAGCACGCTGATGAGCTGTGCTACGGCCATGATCGCGAGGACGTCGCGGGCACGAACGTCCACAGGAATGCTGGGCAGGTAGTAGACGGAGCCGTCCATCGGCAGCTCAAGGGCCGAGAGCGCGAGGCCCAGGCCAACGCCGCAGGCGGCCCCAAGGCAGGCGCCGATCGCGCCCGTGAAGGCACCCTGCGCGATGAAGATGCGCAGGACCGCGGCTTGGGGAGCGCCGATAGCGTTCAGGATCGCGATCTGGCGACGCCGACCGCGGATGGCGATCAGGAGCGTCAGCGTAATGGCGAACGCGGCCAGCAGTATGTTCATCGAGAGCACGAGGAACATCGCAATCTTCTCGAGCTCCAGCGCGGAGAACAGGTTGCGGTTGAGCTGCTGCCAGTCGCTGACGCGCACGCTTGGCCCGAGCAGAGTCTGGAGTCTATCGCGAACCTCACGCGCCCGGTCGAGGTCTTTCACGCGGACCTGAATCGCGCCGGCAACGTCCTCGAGGCCCAAGTACCGCTGGACGCTCGCGAGGCTCGCGTAGGCGAAGCGTGTATCGAACTCGAGCATGCCCGACTCGAACCAGCCCGCGAGGCGAAAGGGTCGACTCCGCGGAACGGGGCCGTTTGGTCCCAAGTCCCCCAGAGGCGAGACCACGTTGAGCGCCTCGCCCGGCCACAGGCCGAGGTTGCGGCGTAGCTCGATGCCAAGCAGCACTGTGGGGCTCGTGGCGTCGTCTCTCCGCTTGGGTGAGGGGAGCGCCATCCCGGCGGCTTCAAGGTCCGGGTCAGTTGCGGGGTCGGGCTCGGGCGCGGCGGCGCGGAGCTGCGCCTCGACCTCGGCGATGCGCTGTTCCAAGTCACGCTGCCGCGTGTCGGCCTCGTCGCGGAGCGCTGGGTGGCGGCGCAGGTCGAACGGCTTGACGCGGCTCGGGTCGTCGAGGCTCTCGAGGTCGCCCTCCTTGAGCAGGCTCGGCAGGCGATTGGCCTCGACGACGGTCGCGACCTCGATGCCCTTGAGGAGCGCCGGCTGCAGGTTCGTGCGCGAGGTGAGCATGACCTCGGTCTGCAGGTAGGGCGTGGCGCCGAGGACCTCGGGCACGCCGCGCGCGCGCTCGGCGATGTCGCGATAGTCGGTCAGGTAGTCACCGGGCTCGGCAGGCTCGATGACGACGTGCGCTTGAGTGTCGATGATCTTGGTGCGCAGATCGGCCTGAAAGCCGTTCATGACGCCGAGCACCAAGATCACGACCATCACGCCGATCGCGACCATGAAGGCGCTGAAGGCACTGAACGCCGTGAGAAACAGGTTGAGCACGCCGAAGAGCGACGTGCAGGCGCCGAGGCCGATAAGCGCGGCGCCGAGGCCGAGGACGACGCGCCCCGCGGGCGAGCCGCCGCCGAAGATCGAGGCGGCGAAGTCCTCGCCGAGCGCTTGGTGCCCGCCGAAGAGCGCGAGGGCGCCCAAGGCGACCAGCGACAGCCCGGCGACGAGGATCGCTGGCCGGCGGCGCGTGCGCAGCAGGTAGCGCCAGCCGACGAAGCGCTCGAAGCCTGCGGCCACGCGCCTCAGGCCTCGGGACGCAGCAGCGGGAAGAAGATGACCTCGCGGATCGAGGGCTGGTTCGTCATGAGCATGACGAGTCGGTCGATGCCGATGCCCTCGCCCGCCGTGGGCGGCATGCCGTACTCGAGGGCCCGGATGAAGTCGTCGTCCATCGGGTGGGCCTCTTCGTCGCCCTTGTCGCGCTGGTTGGCCTGGGCGGCGAAGCGCTCGTGCTGGTCGATGGGGTCATTCAGCTCGGAGAACGCGTTCGCGATCTCCCGCCCCGCGCAGTAGAGCTCGAAGCGGTCGACGAGCTTCGGGTTCGCGTCCTTGCGGCGGGAGAGCGGCGACACGTCGAGCGGGAAGTCCGTGACGAACGTGGGCTGCACGAGCAAGTGCTCGGCGGCGGCCTCAAAGATGGCCATCTGCAGGTAGCCGAGCGCCATCTCGTGGGCCTTGGGCACATGCAGGCGCTGCGCCGCGGCGAGCAGCGCGTCGCGGTCCTCGACGGCGTCGGCGGGCACGCCCGCGTGCTCGATGAGGCCCTGATAAACGCTCAGGCGGCGAAAGGGCTGGGCGAACGAGAGCGTGTGCTCGCCGTAAGGGATCTGGTCGGTGCCGTGCAGGTGAATGCAGAGCCCGTGGAGCAGCTCCTCGGTCAGCGCCATCAGGTCCTCGTAGTTCGCGAACGCCTCGTAGAACTCGAGGGCCGTGAACTCCGGGTTATGACGTGTCGAGATGCCTTCGTTGCGGAAGTTGCGGTTGAGCTCGAAGACCCGGTGAAGGCCACCCACGACGAGCCGCTTCAAGTTCAGCTCGGGGGCGATGCGCATGAAGAGGCGCATGTCCATTGAGTTGTGGTGGGTGACGAACGGCTTCGCGGCCGCGCCGCCGTAGATGCTCTGCAGCATCGGCGTCTCGACCTCGAGGTAGTCGCGGTCTTCGAAGAAGCGTCGGATGTAAGAGACAATGCGACCGCGCGCCTGGAACGTGCGGCGCACGTCCTCGTTCACGATCAGGTCGACATAGCGCTGACGGTAGCGCGTGGAGACGTCCGTCAGGCCGTGCCACTTCTCGGGGAGGGGGCGCAGGCTCTTCGTGAGCAGTCGCAGCGAGGTCGCCTTGACCGAGAGCTCTCCGCGGCGCGTGCGCATCACGGGGCCCGCGACGCCGACGATGTCGCCGACGTCGACGAGCTCGATGCGCTCGAGGTCGGCTGCGGGCAAGGCGTCTTGAAAGAGGTTGGCTTGGATCTGCCCCGAGCGGTCGGCGAGGACGAAGAAGACGAGCTTGCCCATGCGTCGAATCGCCATGACGCGGCCGCCGACGGCCACCTGCACGGCCTTCTGCTCAAGCGTCTCGAGGTCGTCGCCGCTGTGGGCGGCGTGGATCTCGGCGGCCGTGTGCGTGACTCGAAAGTCGTTCGCGTAGGGGTCCTCGCCGCGGGCGCGGAGGGCGTCCGCCTTAGCGCGGCGTTGGCTGATGATCGTGTCTTCCACGGTGCTTTCTCCGGGGCTCTAGACCCACGCGGGCGGCGCACCCTAGCCGCGCGGGCCTGAG
>CANLBD010000149.1 GCA_947488215.1 Myxococcales bacterium
CCGAGGGGTCCCACCGCAGCCCACGCGGTCGGCTGCAGGGCCGCCCCAGCGCTCAGCGCGACGCCTCGCGAGACGTACCGGCTCGGGACGTCCAGCTCGGCGCCGACGACCAGCCTCGCGGGGGCGTCGTCTTGGGCCTGGGCGACGTGGGGCGCGGCCGAAACAAGCAGGCTCAGGGCAGTGACGGCAATTCGCATGGCTTCTCTCCTCTGCATGCCCCCAGATTCGGCAGGTCAGGCAGCGGGCGAGAGAAAAAATGCGGGATGGGTCAGTATAAACCCCGAGGCATGACTCAGCCCTTGGGCGTGAGCCGCGTGTAGACCTCGTCGATGTGCGCGCGCACCTCGGAGGTGAAGGTGGGGTGCTTGCGCGGCCAGACCTTGGCGTCGAACTCCCACGCGAGCGCCGCCGAGATCGTCGTGGCGGCGTGGGCGGGGCCATAGCCCAGGTTGAAGAGCAGGCGGGCCCGCTCGCGGATTTCGGCCACATACTGCGCGTTGAACGCCGCAGGGTTGGGCCGGTGGTGCACGGTCATCCAGTCGAAGTCGCTCTTGGCCATGGGTGCCTCTCCAGTCGTCTCTCGCGGGCAGACCGCCAGCATTACCCGAGCGGCCCGCGCTGTAAACGACGAAGCCGATGCACCCAGACAGACGCCTCGCCGTTCGGGACGCGCTCGCCCCGCACCCGCGTCTCGCCGGCCATGCACTCGAGCTCGGGCAGCGCCGCGGGCAGCGCGAGTCGGTGGCCGCGCCCCGGGTCCGTGAACCAGAACTCCGCGGCGTCATGCGGCTCGAGCAGCGCGCGCACCGCACCCGCGAGCCAGGGCACATTCCTCTGCTCGTACACGACGTCCGCCGCCAGGAGCACGTCCGCGTTCAGGCCTGCGGGCGGGTCGCGCCAGTCGAGGCGCCGCGTCGTCAGGTTGGACAGCCCCAAGGCGGCCGCGCTCGCGTCCACGAAGCGCAGAGCGTCGGGGTCCCAGTCCGTGGCGATGACCTCCGCGGCGCCCGCGCGCGCGGCGGCCAGACCCACGAGCCCCAGGCCGCAGCCGAGCTCGAGCACGCGCCGCCCCCGCACTTCGGGCATGCCCGCGGCAACCGCGTTCGCGAGCGCGAGCGAGGCGGGCCATAGCTCGGCCCAGTAAGGCAGGCGTTCGTCTGCGTCCAAGACCTCGATGGCGTCAAAGAGGGCCTTGGGGTCGCGGGGGCACAGCAGCGTGAGCGGGCCTGTGCACAGTGGCACCGACACGGACTCAGCGGGGTAGGGCAGGCGCGTCGGGTCCACCGCCCGAGCCTAGCACCGCGCGTCAGAAGCTGTAGCACCAACCGTCGCCGCCGCAGATGGCGCCCGCGCCGCACTCACGGTCTGACCGGCAGCCGGCGACCTCCTCGCACAGGCCGTCCTCGCGGCAGAAGAAGCCCGTCGCGCAGTCGTAATCACCCGAGCACCCCAGGTTCTGCTCGCACAGGCCGTCTGGGCGGCAGAAGTAGCCCACCGCGCAATCAAAGTTCGAGTCACACCCCGCCTGCTCCTGGCACACGCCGTCCGCGCGGCAGTAAAAGCCCGCGGCGCAGTCGACGTCACTGCGGCAGCCCGGCATCTCTTCGCAGACGCCGTCGTTGCGGCAGAAGAAGCCGTCGATGCAGTCGGCCTGAGAGCGGCAGCCGGAGCTTACGGGCGGTGCGGGCGGTGGAGTGCTGGGCGCGGGGCGGTGAGCCGTGGGTGTCTCGACGACCGCGCACTGCCCGTCGTCGCGGCAGAGCATGCCCGAGCCACACTCCGCATCGCGGGTGCAGCGGGGGCGGCCGACGCACACGGCATCCTCCGCGCAGCGCTGGCTCGGCTCGCAGTCGGATGACGCGCGGCACAGGCCGTTGGGGATCGGCGCGCACTGGCTGTCGTCGCAGAACTGCCCCGGGTTGCACTGCGCGTCGAACGCGCAGCCGAGCGGCGCCATGCAGCGGCCGGCGTCCGTGCAGACGTGACCTGGCGCGCACTCGGCGTCAAGGCGGCAGTCCGTGATGGCGTAGCACAGGCCATCGTCACCGCAGTAGGCGCCGTCGTCGCAGGCGCCGTCGAGCCGGCAGGCGGGGGCTTCGGGCGCCTCAGAGGGCGCGTCAGTCTCGCGCGTGATGTGGCAAGCAGTCGTCGACAGCAGGGTCAGGGCGATGAGCAGCGTGTGGCGCATGGTTGACTCCGAAAAGTCCTTATGTTCTGAGCGTTTGTGGCTTTCTGCCCGCTCAGTGACTCAGACGCGGCCCGCGCCACGAGTATTCGATTTTCTTGAGCGGTGGCGTAAGGTGTCGCCTGACGACCACGCCGACGGTCGGCGAGCGGAGGGGCACGTGGCCGACGAGAGCAGCAGCGAAGCGGGGCTCGGGGGCGTCGAGGGCACGCCGATGCGTCTCGACCACCGGTATGAGTTGGTCGACCGCACGGGGCTCTCCATGGGCGCCGTTCCCCTCCAGACCATCTACCAGCTCATCAAGCAGGGCCGACTCTTCCCGACCGACCTCGTCTCGAGAGACGGTGCAGCTGCGCTGCCGCTCGGCCAAGTGCCCGAGCTCGGCGCCATCTTCGACGAAGTGCGCCCGGGGGCGTTTCAGGTCGCCCACGTCAACATGCGGCCGCGACCCGAGATCGCGGGCGCGCTCGACCGCACCACGCTTGCGGGGCTCTTCGCGCGCCTCCACCGCGAAGGCCGCACCGGCCGCCTCTTCCTGTCGACTGAGGGTGGCGAGCGCGAGAAGGTCGTCATCTTTCAGCGCGGCGTGCCCGTCAACGCGATGTCGAACATCTCCGAGGAGCACCTCGGCGAGGTCCTCATCGCGCACGGGGTCATTACGGCCGACCTGTTCCAGCGCGCGGTCGACCGGCGGCGCGAGAGCGGTGGGCGGATCGGGTCGGCGCTGCTCGCGCTCGAGGCGATGACGCCGCGTGACCTGCACCGCGCCCTCTCGCTCCAAGCCATGGAGCGCCTGCTCAACGCGTTTCGGCAGACGACCGGCACGTTCAGCTTCGTAGCGGACGAGAGCGCGGGCGCCGAGGAGATCCTGCTCTTCGCGACTGTGCGCGAGCTCATTGAGAGCGGCCTGCACGCCGCGATGAGCCCGTCGGAGATCGCAGACGAGATCGGCGTCTACGCCGACATGCCCATCGAGGTGCGCACCGAAGCGTTCGGGCAGGCGTGGGCGCAGGCGCTCCAGCCCGGCGACCAAGATGTCCTCGCGCTCGCGGGTCGCGGGCCCAAGGTCGGGGTGCTGGTCGTCGCCGTGGCGAAGCAGCTCCGGCTCACGACAGAGGAGGCGCAGCGGCGTGTCTTGTCGCTGGCGCGGTTCGGGGTGCTGGGCTTCGCGGACTCGGCGGTGGTCGCGCTCGAGGCCACGCTCGCGCGGCTGCAGACGCAGCACGCCTATGATGCCTTGGGGCTCAGTCGCGGTGTGCGCTCGGCCGAGGTCGTCGCGGCGGCAGAGGCGCGCGTCGACCAGCTCGACGCGCGGGTCCGCCCCGACGACGCACCCGCTGCGGAGCGCGCGCGCGCCAAAATTCGGGCGGTCATTGAGCAGGCGGCGCGCACGCTCAAGGACGACGACCAGCGGGCGATGTACGACCGCGCGCTCCAGCTCGGGCTGGACTTCGGTCAGGCCGACGTCCGCGTTCGGCTCGAGCACGAGCACTGGATGACGCGCGGCAAGTCGCTGCTCGCCCGAAAGCAGTACGCCGACGCGCGGCGCGCGTTCGTCACGGCCTCGCAGAAGATGCCCGAAGACCCCGAGGTCTACGTTCACCTGGGTTGGGCTCAGTTCTTGGGGAGCTCGGGGGACAAGGCTGCGGCCCTCGAGGCGGTGCGCGAGGTCGAGCGGGCGCTCCGGCTGTCGAACGACCTCGACGCCGCGCACGCGACGATCGGCAAGATCCATCGTCTCGCGGGCAACCTGCGTGAGGCCGAGGACTGCCTGCGGCGCGCCGTTCAACTCAACCCCCATAACAACGAAGCGCAGAGCGAGCTTCGGCTCATCTTCACGCGTGAGCTCGACGGCAAGGCGCCCGGCGCGAAGGCGCGGAGAATCGAGGGCCTCGACTCGACCGTGGGCAAGAGCCTCGCGCTCTTCGCGCTCGTCTTCGTGCCCCTCTTCTATGTCTCGAACATGCTCTCGGGCGGCGTCTCGGTCTGGCCAGATGGCCTGATCGATCCGAACAACCACCTGCTCGCGACCCTGCGCGATGTACCCCCAGCGCTGCGGGTCGTCGGCAATCTGGAGCACTACTACGACGCGCAGGACGTCTGGTGGTGGAGCCGCCGAGGTGTGCTCCTCGTCGCGGGGCTTCTCGGCATGGCGTTCATCGTCCGCGAGCGGCCCAAGCTGGCGGGTCCCGGGGCGGCGCTCGCGCTCGTCGGCTTGCTCTACGGCGTGGGCATCGGCTTCTTGTCACCCACGCCACGCCAGCTCAGCCCGATCGAGATCACGCTCGGCATGACCGTCTTTCACGTCATCGCAGAGCAGGTCTTCTTCGTCGGGTTCTTGTTCCGTGCGCTGAACAAAGAGTGGCGCGACGGCCTCAAGGCGTTGGCCGTCACGGCGCTGTGCTTCGGGCTCTACTACAGCTCTTTCGTCTCGATCTGGTCGCAGCATGGCGGGCAGATCATCGTCGACTGCCTGCAGATCGGCGCGTTCGCCGGCGGCGCCTATGCCGCGCTCGCGTGGCGCAGCGGCGGGCTCCTTGCGCCGCTCTTCGCACACCTCGCGGTGAACGTGACGATGATGTTGCGCGCCTACGTGATGTTCAGCCAACGTTGAGCCACCCGGCCAAAGCGCCGAGAGGAGGCACGGTGCCCCACGGACCCATCCTGATCGCGCACGCCGACGGCGGGCTCGTCGAGGCGCTCGGCGCCTCACTTCGGGACCAGCCCGCGATGCCGCCGTTGGTGGGCGCGGGTGACGGCGCGACACTGCTGGCCGAGTACGTGCGCGCCCACCGCGCGGGCACGCCGCCACGGCTCGTTATCGTCGACCTGGCGTTGCCGCGGCTGGATGGGCGAGCGACTGCGCTTTCGCTCCGAGCTGCTGAGCGCGGCCTCGCGAGTCCGCCCGCCGCGCTGCTGTTCTACACGGCCGAGGCGGCTACGGACGACCTGAAGGCGCTGCTCAGTCGGTGTGGGCGGGCGGTCCACCTGCAAAGGCCCACTGCGCTGCCACTCGCAGAGGAGGTGCGTCGCCTCGCGGTCGCCATCGAGAAGCTGCTCGCGCAGCTCGGGGGGCGCGCATGAGGCTCGAGGGGACCCGCTACTGCCCGAGCTGCGGCCAAGATGTGCCGCTCGACGCCGACCTGCAGGGCGCCTACCTGCTCACGAGCTGCGCGCTGTGCGGACTCGGCTTGGGCCTCAAGGTCGCCACGTCCAGCGAGGTCGAGCTCGCGTCTCGCCCGAAGGGGGCCGCGGTTCAGGCCCGCATGACGCCTGCGGGCGCGCCCGTCCAAGCGTGGGTGACGCCGGGCTCGCTGGCCCCGCCCCCCGCGACGGCGGAGTCGATGCTGTCGACCCAGTCGATGCAGGCGATCCAGATCCTGGCGCAGACGACCGGTCAAGAGGTCGTGCCCGCGGGCGCGGTGCGGCAGATGCGGAGCGTCTTCGTCGTCGAGGACTCCGCGTTCCTGCGTCAGGTCACGCGCGACCTGCTCACGTCGAGGAGCTTGGCCAAAGAGGTCGTCGAGTGTGACGACGGCCCCGCCTTCATCGAGGCCTTCGTCCGAGCGCTCGCCGCGGGGCAGAAGCCGGAGCTCGTGGTGCTCGACGTGCGCATGCCCGAGATGGATGGGCGCGACGTCGCGCGCGCGATGCGCGCCGTCGAAGAGGCGATGGGGGTCAAGCGGACGCCCATCCTCTTCTTCTCGGGCGTACTCTGTGACGAGCCCTTCAAGGCTGCGCTCGAGGCGCTCGGAAACGCCAAGTACATCCGCAAGACGGACGGCGACCCGAGCGTGCTCGGCGAACGGATCGTGGCCGTCCTCGAGCGGCTCGTTGGCGTGAAGCGCTGACGCTTTACAGCCGCCCGATCCAGCGTACACTGTGAACACGCCATGACACGGGGGAGCTGCACATGAAGCGCGCGTTGACTTGGGGTGTCGCTTTGGCCGTTCTTTTCTGCGCGACTTCCGCGCTCGCCGGTGGTGGCGGCGGCGGCGGTCCAGCGCCGGGCGGTGGCGGTGGCGCGCCGGAGCCGGAGACGTGGGCGCTGATGCTGTTCAGCCTCGCGCCAGGCGCGTGGTTCGCGCGCCGGGCCCTGCGCGCCTGAACGCCCGCTGAAGGCGTCCCTCGCCGCGGTCGCCGTGTGGGCCTGCGCCGCGCTGCCCGTGGCGGTCTGGGCGACGCAGGTTTGGACGGAAGGGTTGCTCGGCGGCGCGTCGACGGGCCTCGTGTTGCCCGCGCTCGTGGTCGGACTCAGCTGGTTGGCTTGGCGCGGCGTGCCCGCATCTCGGGCGCACACGCGCGATGACTTTGCGGGTCGGCACCCAGACGCCCTCGCCGCTGTCGGGCTGACGCTCTACGCGGCGGGCGCCGTGCTCGCGGGGCGCCACCCGGACGCGTGGATGCTCGCGGGGCTGGGCCTGCCGCTCTCGCTCTACGCGGGCCTCGCCCGGTCGCTCGGTCCGGACACTGCGGCGCGCTATCGCTTTCCCATCGCATGCCTGTGCTTCGCGCTGCCGTGGGAGCACTTTGTGCGGGATGTCGACGGCACGCTCCAGCGCGCGAGCGCAGTCGTCGCCTACCACGCGCTCACCCTCGCGGGCTACTCGATCACGTGGTGGGACGAGGTCACGCTGGTCGAGCCCGACTACTGGGTCGTGGTGAACGAGACCTGCTCCGGTATGAACCTGATGCTCACGCTCGGCATCTACACGCTGGTCTACGGCTGGCTCACGCAGCGCGCATTTATCAACCGCCTGTGGCTCCTGCTGCTCGTGGCGCCCCTCGCGCTGCTCGTGAATGGCCTGCGGGTGGCGTCGATCCTCTTGCTCGGCAAGTACGGCGGTGACGCGCTCGCGCAGGGTTTTTGGCACACGGGCGGTGCGTACCTGCTCTTTCTGCCGGTGTTTTGGGGCCTCTACGCCCTCGGTCGTCGACTGGACGCGCGCGCGGTTGCCAACACGATGACAAGCAGCGCCGGCCAGAGCGCCCAGTCTCCGTAGCG
>CANLBD010000150.1 GCA_947488215.1 Myxococcales bacterium
CGCCGCACCGTCACCGCAACGTGGCGCATCGACAGCAGCACGTAGCCGGGTCCGTTCATCGCCAAGCCGCCATCGCCCAAGGTGCCAAGAACCAGCGTCCCCGCGGCCACGTAGCGCAGCGCCCGAGGCTCATCGAGCTGGTCCCGCGGTGGCGAGATCGGGCCGATGCCCGGTGGCTGGAACTCCTGGTAACGCGGCAAACCGTCCAAGAGCGCCAAGGCCGCGGGGTCATCCACACCCGAGAGCAGCGCCTCGACCTCAGACCACTGCCCAAGCGCGAGCATCATGCGGGCCGCGTTCACCCGGAGGTTCGGATCGTCGGGGTCCATCGCTTCCTGATAGGCAGCGAGGGCGCGGTCGTAGAGGCGCAGGCGCCCGAGCGTGTACCCGAGCCACTCCGACACCTCGGCGTCGGGGCCAAAGTCTCGCGCGCGCTCCAGAGCCCGGAGAGCGCTCCCAAACTGGCCCAGCAACGCCTCTGCCCGGCCAAGCCCGAAGTAGGGCGCCGCAAAGTCCGGCGACAGCGCCACGGCCTGCCGGTAGCAGTCCACCGCCTCATCGAGCTTGTCCTGCACCTCGAAGGCGCGCCCGCGCTCGAAGTGTTTGCGGGCCAGTCGGACCTTGAGCTCGTTCATGACCGCGACGACGCTCCTACGGATGCCCACGCGGGTCAAGCGCAGGCAACGCGTCACGGAGGCCCGAGGGATTCGGGACCGCAACGCCTGCCGGCAAGACGAGACGATATGCCATGCCCCCGAGGGTGTCCGCGGCCGTGTCAATCGGCACGCCCGGCCGGAGCCATCGCCCCTCCTCGACACCGCTCAGGAGTGCGCGGGTCAGCGCGGACCGAAGCGCGGCACGCCCGGCTCGCGGAGCCGCATCGTCGGGGGCGGGCGGCACCCACGCGCTCGTCAGAGAAACGGGCGCCTGCACGACCACATCCCCGGGCGCCAGCGACGCCCCGGAGCGGAGGACTTCAGCCAAGAGCGCGGTCGCTGGGCGAGCGAAAGAGGGCGCCCCGCGCCCCGGCAAGAGCCCAGCGTCGACGGTCGTGGCTGCGCGCCCGTCGGACCCAACGACGAGGAACGGCCCAGCCCGAAGCGCGCCGTCGAAGGCATACGCCGCGCGCAGGAGCGCGTCGCGGTCGTCGGGCCGCTCCTGGGCCAAGACCGCATATTCGGAGAGGCTCGCTTCGCTCCACTGGACGAAGCCTGCGACCGCGCGCTCGAGCCGTTCAGGCGCTCTCACGAGGTCTTCGGGCGACAGGAGGGCGCCCACGACGACGCCGACGCTCGCGCGATGGTCGACGAGGAGCGGCGTCTGCAGCTCGAGCAGCTCAAGCGCCCGCGCGACGACGCCGCGGAGACGCCACGGGAGCCGCTGCCGGGCTTCAAGTCGAACGAGGTCTGCAATGGTCGGCAGGACAAGCGGCGCCGAGACGGGTCCGAGGGCCCGCGCGTCGCGTCGAGACGGTCGACCATCGCCCACGACCCAGACTGCGCGATCCGACGCGAGCGGCGAGAGCCAGCGCGACCGAGGGACGCGCTCAGGTTCGGCAGCCGCAGCCAGCTCGCCCCAAGGCTGCGGTGATGCCAGCCGCTCTGCGAGTGAGCCGTCCACCCTGAGCGGGGCCACGATCGCCGTCTCTGTGTCCGGCGTATCGAGCACGCGCCCCCACCGCGGGACGAGCCCCTGCGGTGACTCGAACCCGTAGCGAAGCAAGCGCGCACCGGCGCGGCGTTGGCCGAAAGGCCCGAGGACTTCCGACAGAGTCGCAGACACCACGCCCGCCATGGCGAGCCCGCGGGCGGTCGTCCCAGCCGCCTCAAGCAGGCCGCAGTGACCGGCGCCTGAGGCCCATCGCACGATGTCGGCATCTCGAACCGCGCTCGCCACGCTGGCGAGGTACGCATCGGGCGTCGTGTCTTGCGGGTCTTCGGGGTGAACGCTCCACAGCACGAGCGGTCGGTCCGAAAACCCTGAGCGGTCGAAGAGGCCCCGGTCTGGCGGACCCCGCCAAGCCCGCGGCGCGGGGGCGTCGGTCCACCCGTGGGCGATCAGCGCCGCCCGAAGCGCCTCGCTCTCCTGAACCAATAAGGCCCGAAATGCGCGCGCGTCCGCCTCTCCCTCGAGGGGTGCGCGGTCAAGCCGCAGCGCCACCTCGTGACCCGCCGACCGCATGGCGTTCACCGTCTGCGTCACGAGCGCAGGCGCGGCAGCAGCGGCAGCGTTCACGTCAGACGCCGAGATGAAGAGCGTCAACTTCAGCGACGCTTCTGCCTCGCCCGGCGGGTCGCCGCGAGCGAGCAGCGCGGCCGTGCAGGCGTCGAGGCCTTCGACAGTCAGAGCGACGCGTGCGGGGCCACCGGCAGCCGCGGGCGCGCCTCGAAGGAAGACGTCACGGAGGACGTCGCGTCGCGCTGTTCGAGCCTGCGTCACGGGATCGTCATTGACGACCGCTGGTCGTGTCGCTGCACCACACCCAACAACGGCCATCGCCGCGACGACCCAGAGCGTGCGCGCGCGCAGCCACGCTGAGGCGTCTTCTCGTGAGGCTTCCATGCCCGCACCCTCACCGGCGAACCTCGCCCTGTCAACCGCGACCCACTTGCGGCAGCATGGGACGTATGGCGGTGTCGGCTCATATCGCGGCGGTGGTCTGCGCCGCCCCCGACGAGGGCGTCCCCCCAGAGTGGAGGCGCGCGTTCGATGGTCTGGGTGTCAAGACCACCCGCACACTGACCACCGCGAACCCATCGGCAGGCGCTCTGGCGAAGGCCGCGCGGGACCAGGGCCTAGACCACCTATGTGTGCTCAACGCCGATGCCGATGGCGTTCGGCTCAGCCTCTACCGCGCCCTGCCTGGAGGACACGGCGAGCTCCTCACCGCAGCGCTGGGCGCAGCACCCGCCGATGCACCCTCGACCTCGCTGACGAGCGCGCTGGCGCTCCGCCTGGACCTGCTCTGGACCGCGCCCTTGGGCAGCGGCGCGTGGGTGCCAGCGCCGCCCCCCAAGCCGCTGCCTCCACTGCCCCCCGAGGTCGCGCTCGACCTCGCCTCTCCCCCACGCGCGCCCTGGCCCGAACTACCGGTCATCGACCTTCCGACGCCCGTCACCGCGCGCGTCGAGAGGGACATGCCCCCGCAGAGCGGTTACGAGCTGAGCGTCGACACCGAGCCCGCGCCGGTCGAGCCAGACCCCGTGGAAGACAGTCGCGGCGTGCGCTTGGGCCCGCAGGTCACGGGCGGCTCCGCTCAGCCTTGGCTGGCGCTGGGTGTTGTGGCCGGCGTGGACTTCGGGGCCTTCGGCGGCTCGGTCCCGCTCACGCCCGCCCTGCTCGTCAGCGCCGCCCCCTTCTGGCTCACGTCGAGCGGACCAACGGCGGGGCCGCTGAAGCTCGCGCTGAGCCCGCTCGCTCGCTACGCGCCGCCCGCTTGGACCGTCGACGCGGCGCTCGGCGCACACGCAGACCTTTGGCTTCGACTTCCGAGCGATGCGGGCCAAGGTCCCACAGCGACGCTGACGCTCGGACCCGCGGCGCGGGTCGGGTGGACGCCCGGCGCTCTCGAGGGCGTTCGCTTATGTGGCACAGCTGAGCTCACATTCTCCGCCGGGCGCATCGACGCGGACGCCCCCGCGGGCGCCGCTGCCCCCGAACGATGGACGTTGGCACTCGACGCCAGCTGGCCAATCCCGTAGGACACCGCTGGCTTTATTTTCTGAGACAGCCGCGCGCAGCCGGGGGTCAGAACGCCCAGAAGCACCTCGGACGAAAGCGCGACCGTGAGTATGTTGAGCGTAGTCATGACGCAAGGCCCCGCAGCGCCCCTGTCCCGCCCCATGGCGCACGAGCACCCCGAGGCGGACTTGGTCGCGCGGCTGGTGGCCCGAGACCCCCTCGCCTTTCACCAACTCTTCCGCACGCACGCAGCCGACGTCCATCGGCTCGCCCTGCGGTTCGTCAACGGCGAGGCCGAGGCGGACGAGATCGTGCAGGAGGTCTTCCTCGCGGCGTTTCGATACATCGAGCGTTTTCGCGGCCACGCCCGCTTGAAGACTTGGCTCTACCGCATCACCGTGAACCGCGCCTTCAAGCGGCAACGCTGGTGGCGCCGTCGCCGAGAGGTCGGCGCGGACGCGTTACCGGAGCAAATCGAACATCAGCCCGACCAAGCGCAGCGCGTCGAGAGCGCGCAGCAGCTCGCCCTCGTTCGGGCGTGCCTCGACCGCATTGAGTCGAAGAAGCGCGCTGTGCTGGTACTCCACGAGCTCGAGGGCTTTGATACGCGCGAGATCGCTGAGTTCCTCGATTGTCCGCGCTCGACTGTGCTCACTCGTTTGGCGCGCGCTCGCGCTGACCTCATACGACTCGCCCGCGAGGCGGGGGTCGACGTCCCCGAGGACGGAGGACACTCATGAACGCACCCGAAGACCCAGCGCAGGGCGATCCGAACGCGCCCGTTGCACGTGCCCTCCTCAGGTCGCTCGAACAGCAGCGTCCGAGCTGGGATAGGGCCCGTGAAGACGCTCTCTGGCGTCGAACTCAGGAGCGCATGAACGCAGAGCAGCCGCAAGCTCCGCTGCGTCTCCAGGCGGTTCTGGGAATCGCCGGTCTGGCGACTGCAGGGGCGTTGGCGTTTGCCCTTTGGGCTCCTGTGGAGACGCCGGGGGCTTCGGGCGAAGCCGCAGCGCTTTCAACGCCACGCGTCGCTGAAGCCCGGACCAGCGCGTCGATCTCAGGTGGGGGCGCGACGCTGACGTTCGACGCGACCGACCGTCTTCGGCTGCCTTCTGGCGCGCTCGCGGAGCGCACCTCAGGGGGGCTTATCGACGTCGTGACCGCCACGGCGGACGCGACGCATCTCCGACTTCAGAGCGGGCGAGTCTCAAATGAGGTGCCAAGCCTGCGCGCGGGACAGCGCTATGAGGTCGAGACAGCGACCGCGCTGGTCTCGGTGCGCGGAACACGGTTCGCAGTCGCGGTCGAGGCGCCTGACCACACGCTCGTCTCGGTCGAACACGGCAAGGTCGAGGTCGCACCCAAAGACTGGCGCGTGGTCACCCTCGTCGTGCCGGGCGAACAGCGTGCGCTGATGAACTGCGGCCCATCGGTCGAGGCCGCCGAACGGTCCACGCATCCGCGCTGCATCGCGGAGGCGTTCGCCGCGCGCGCCGCCGCGTCGGCCGACCCGGTCGAGCGGGATACTCTGCTCCTCAAAGGAGCGCTCGCCGCCTCGACGACGAACGCTGCCGAAGCGGTCGGTTGGTGGAGGCGCGCGCGGGAGCTCTCGCCTGCAGGCATTCACGCTGAAGAGGTCGCGTTTCGAGAGCTCGAGGCACTGGGTCAGGCGAAGCAATGGGCGCGTCGCGCCGAGCGGGCGCAGGCGTTCGTCAAAGACTTCGCCGCGAGCCCCCGGGTGAGCACCGTGCGCTCGTGGGTGGTTCCCCCGCGCTGAAGGCTGCGATATCCTGCCGGCATGGCGGACAATGCCCTTCTGTTAGAACGCATTCGCCGCCGGACACGGCTGCACCCCCAACTCCTGCAAGACGTTGAGCGCGCGGTCCTTCAGGAGGGCCGCCCGCCTGAGGACGTCCTGATCGACCTCGGGTTTGACGCCTCGGACGTCGAGCGCCTTCTGGGTGACCCGGAGCCGACGCGCCCGACGCGCCTGCCGACCCTCTCGGCGAGGGAGCAGAGACCCGATGACCAGACGCTGACCGACGAGGGGCTCGCGCGCCCCGCGACCGCTATCGTTCGCCTCGACGAACCCACGGTCGACGACTTGGTCGCGCGCCTCATCGACATGACCCCGCGCTATGAGATCCAAGAGGAGATCGCGCGCGGCGCCATGGGGCGCATCTTGGCGGCTTGGGACCTGCACCTCGGCCGGCCTGTGGCGATGAAGGTCCTGAGAAAGTCGACGCTCCGTGACCTCGACCGCGTTCGTTTCCTTGAGGAGGCCCAGGTCACGGGTCAGCTCCAGCACCCCAGCATCGTCCCGGTCTACGAGCTGGGCCGCGTTCACGACCAGATCGCGTTCGTCATGCGACGCATCGATGGTCAGAGCCTCAAGGACATCATCGCCGCTCTCCGACGCGGTGACCCTGCCGTCGCGAAGTCGTTCGGCCGTCTTCGCCTGCTCAACCTCTTCCACCAGCTCTGCCTCGCGGTCGCCTTTGCCCATACGCGGGGCGTCGTCCACCGCGACCTCAAGCCGTCGAACGTGATGGTCGGCGACTTCGGTGAGCTCGCGCTGCTCGATTGGGGACTGTGCAAGATCATCAGTGACGCGACGCGTTCGACGCGCTCAACGAGCGACCGCTGGCGCACCGTGCACGGGCAGATCATCGGCACGCCGGCGTACATGGCGCCGGAGCAGGCGATGGGCCTGATCGACCAGGTCGACGCTCGCACAGACGTCTACGGCCTCGGCGCGATCCTCTACCATCTGCTCACGCTCCGCCCGCCATTCATCGGCAAGACGAACCGCGAGATCGTGCAGCGCGTGCTCTCCGAGCCGCTCGTCCCGCTTCGTGCTCGAGCGCCCGAGCTGAACATTCCACCCGAGCTCGACAACATCGTGCAGCGCTGCATGGCGAGAGACCCCGCAGCGCGCTACCCGGACGCGCGCGCGCTCGCGCTCGCAGTTGAGAAGTGGCTTGAGCGCCCCGACACGGGCGACCGCCCAAGCGTCGAAGACCTCGTCACGGCGGGCGTCGCGTCCATCGCTCGCCAGCAATCTCTCGCCGAGGACATCGCGCTGGTGCGCGACGCGCACGCATCGGCTCGCGCGCTCGTCGCCCCCGAAGACCCGCCCGAGCACAAGCAGGACGTGTGGGAGGCGGAGTCGCGGATCCGCGCGCTCGACATCGAGATCGCGGACGCGCACGCCCGCTCGATGACGCTGTTGACGCGCGCAGTCACGTTGGACCCTGAGCACAGCGAAGCCCGAGCGTTACTCTGTGAGCAGATCATCGCGCGACACGATCGCGCGGTCGAGCGCGGCGATGAAGCCGCGGCCGCCTACCACCGTCGTGTGCTCGCAGAGTTCGACGACGGCCAGCACGCGGCGCTCTTGGCCGGGACAGGGAGCCTGCAGATCGAGACCCATCCCCGCGGTGCTGAGGTCGTCGTCTCACGCTGCTTCGAGCGCAGCCGGA
>CANLBD010000151.1 GCA_947488215.1 Myxococcales bacterium
CCTCGCCGAATGACGCAGCCGCGCCCGCGGCCGACGCAGGCGCGGCTCCAGGCGCTGCAGATGTCAGCCCGTAGCTAAAGTAGAGGGGCACATAGGCCCGTTCACCCGCGCGGAGCGTCTGCCAAGGCGCATCCGTCGTCTGCGCCTCCGCCTCGATGCAGCGCGTGAGCGTGGGGACTTGCACACCGTCGACGACGACACTCGCGGGGCGACGCTCACCGAGTTGGGTGACCTCGAGCTCCACCACGAGCGCGCCGCGAATATCGGGTACGCGGCTCAAAAGTCGTTCGAGGCAGGCGTCGGCGCGCTCCGCCATCGCCATCGAGAGCGCGTCGTCCTCCGAGCGAATCGGCGGACCGGACCTGCCCTCGCGTGAGACCCGCCCCGCCACGACGCCGGTCGGCCGAGGGACGACTGCGTGCGGCCCGACGACGCCGCTCGCGATGGGCAAAGTATCCGAGGTCAAGCGGGCCTCGATCGCGCGGACCCGCAACGGGCCCGACGCGCACCCGTCGGAGGATGCCTCGAGGCTGCCGCGCACAGTCAGGGACACACCGAGTCGAAGCGCGTCCTGTGCCTCGATTGCCTCATGAAAAGCCGCGGCGCTCATGGGCACCAAGAGGGGGCCGTCGTTGACCAACATCAGGTGCGCCGGTCGCTGCGGGTTGGGGAGCAAGTCGCGCGCGACGACGAGCGCCGCGAGGCCGCGGCCGCTGTCATAGGCCGAGAGGCGAACCTCGGAGCGCTCGAGGGCGATCGTTGCCTCACGGCCGCTGACGCACAAGGGCGAGAGTGCGGTGGAGTGCTCGGCGGTCGTTGGCTCGGCCTCACCCGCCAAGCCCCGTGCGGGCAGGCCAGCCAGAACAGCCAGAGCGGCCGAGCGCAATCGCTGAGGCGTGCGCGTCTTCATGGACGCTCCCTTCAACGCGCGGCGTCGCCTCGCCCATTCCCGACCGTTGCTGTTCACAAAGCGTCGTGGTAGCCGACTTCGGCGCGAAGCGCAAAGCGGAGGCGGCTGATGCGATGGGCTGTTGGGTTGTTGACCTGCTGGGTCCTGCTGGGCGCGTCCCTCGTCGCCGCGAAGCCGCTGCCCGATCTGAGCGCGCAGGCACCTCAGGGCGTCTTGGTCGTCCCGATTCACGGCACGATTGACCTTGGCCTCGCGCCCTATGTCCGTCGTGCGCTCGCGGCTCACCCAGACGCCGCGGTGGTTATCCTCGACGTCGATACGTTCGGTGGCCGCGTCGATGCCGCGGTTCGGATTCGCGACGCGCTCCTCAGCGCGGGGCGGCCGTCCATTGCCTTCGTCCATCGCCGCGCCATCAGCGCCGGCGCGCTCATCAGCCTCGCGGCAGAGCACATCGTCGTCACCTCGGGGGCGACCATGGGCGCGGCCACGCCGGTGCAGCTCGAGGGGGGAGACGCGAAGCCCGTCGAAGAGAAGATGGTGAGCTACATGCGGTCGGAGATGCGCGCGACCGCCGAGGCGCGGGGGCGGTCCGGCGACATCGCCGAGGCGATGGTGGACGCAGACTTCGAGGTCCCCGGGCTCGACGAGAAGGGCAAGCTGCTCACGCTGACCACCGACACCGCGCTCTCGAGCGGTATCGCGGACGCTCAGTTCGAGACGCTCGACGCGCTGCTCGCCGCGCTGGGGCTCAGCGAGGCGCCGCGCCTAGACGTTGCCCCGACCTGGGCGGAGCAGGTGGCGCGCGTGCTGACCGATCCCACCGTGAGCGGTCTGCTCATGGGGCTCGGGACACTCGGCCTGCTCATCGAGCTCACTCATCCGGGGTTGATCATCCCGGGGGTCGTCGGCGCCCTCAGCCTCGGCCTCTTCTTGGGCGGCCATTGGGTCGTCGAGTTGGCGGGCTGGGAGGAGCTGATCCTGCTCCTCTTGGGCGTGTTCCTGCTCGCCGCCGAGCTCCTCATCCTGCCGGGCTTCGGGCTCGCGGGCATTGGGGGACTCCTGTCCTTGGCGGCCGCGCTCACGCTCGCGCTCATCGGGCTGCCGCTCGGGGTGAGCTGGGAGCTTGGCCTCATCACCGACGCCCTCAGCGTCGTGGTCATCTCGACGTTCGTCGCGGCGGTTCTGCTCCTGGTCGCGATGCGTTTCTTGCCCCAACGCCGGTTTGCTCGCGGGCTGGTCCTGCAGACCACTCTGGACGCCGTCGTGACCCCCCCTGCGTCCGCGTTGCTCGGCGCGCTCGGCGTCGCGTCGACGGACCTGCGCCCCGCAGGCAAGGCCCTCATCGACGGCCGCCTCGTCGACGTCGTCAGCCAGTTGCACTTCGTCGAGCGCGGTGCGTCGGTGCAGGTCGTCGAGGTTGAGGGCGCGCGCGTCGTGGTCCTCGAAAGAACAAGCCAACCCAATCACGCCACTGAGCAGGAGATCTGACACATGGAATCGACCGCCGGCAGCTCCATCATCGTCATCGCGGCCCTCGCCGGGCTCGTCGCAATGTCGATCATCTTCTACTTTGTCCCCGTGGGCCTCTGGGTCGCCGCGACCTTCTCCGGCGCGCAGGTGAGCATCTTTGAGCTCATCGCGATGCGGCTGCGTCGCGTTCCTCCGTCGACGATCGTCAACTCGCGGATCAGCGCGGTCAAGGCGGGGTTGGACATCCCTGTCGACCACCTCGAGGCGCACTTCTTGGCAGGTGGTCACGTCGAGCGCGTGGTGTTCGCGCTCATCTCGGCGGAGAAGGCGGGGATTCGGCTCACATTCTCGCGGGCTGCGGCGATTGACCTCGCCGGCCGCGACGTCCTCGAGGCCGTCCGCATGAGCGTGAACCCCAAGGTCATCGAGACCCCCAAGGTCTCGGCCGTCGCTGCGGACGGCATTCAGCTCGTCGTCATCTGCCGCATCACCCTGCGCGCGAACATTGAGCGGTTGGTGGGCGGTGCGGGCGAAGAGACGATCCTCGCGCGCGTCGGCGAGGGCATCGTGACGACGATCGGCTCGGCGCAGAACCACAAAGAGGTTCTGGAGAATCCCGACAAGATCTCCCGCACCGTGATGTCGAAGGGGCTCGACTCGGGGACCGCGTTCGAGATCCTCTCGCTCGACATCGCGGACGTCGACGTGGGCGCGAACATCGGGGCAAAGCTCCAGATGGACCAAGCCGAGGCGGACAAGAACATCGCGCAAGCACAGGCCGAGGGGCGCCGCGCGCAGGCCGTCGCGCTCGAGCAGGAGATGCGCGCCCGCTACCAGGAGGCGCGCGCCAAAGTGGTCGAAGCCGAGGTCGAGGTCCCGCTTGCGCTGGCGTCGGCCATGCGATCGGGCCACATGGGCGCGATGGACTATTTCCAGATGAAGAACGTCGTCGCCGATACGGAGATGCGCGCCTCGCTCGCGAAGGTCGGTGAAGCCGCGCCCAAGAAGGATTGAGGCATGAGCCCGGACGCCCTGCTGCGGGCGCTCTTTCCGCGGGACACGGACGCCCTCGCGCGTCGCCTCTTGCTCGCCGAGGCCCTTCAGCCGCCGCTCGCGCTGCGACGGGCTCCAAGAGGCCCGAGGCGCCTCCCGCCGCAGGAGCCGGCGCGAGACGATGAGGCGCCTCAGTGAGTCGCTCTGATTGGCTCAATCTGGCCATTTTTGTCGTGGCGGTGGTCTACAGCCTCTGGAATCGGCGGTCGAGCGAGGCGCCTGCTGAGCCGCCAGACGAACCCGACCCGCCTCCGGTGCCCGCGGCGCGTGAGGACGCGAGCGCCTCGCGAGAGGCCCGCGCGCGCGCTGCCGAGCTCGCCTCTGAGGTCGCGACGCTCAGCGCACGCCTCGAAACGCTCCGCGGCCCCGTCGCTGTGCTGCGTCGTGTGCTCGCCGCGCAGGTCGCGGCGCCTCTGCACGCGGTGCAGGTGTCGTTAGAACGCGGTGAGGCCGCACTCACTCGGGGTGACGATCCGCGCGCTGACCTCGCTGTGCTGGGACAGCGCCTCTATGCCATCGGCATCGTGGCCGAGGCGCGTGCGGACACCGCCGGGGCCGCGCTGCTCGGCGATGCGGACGCGGTCGCCGACGCCCTGCTTCGTCCACTGCGTCAGCACGCGCGGACGCTGGGCCACGCGGCATTCGACGAGCGCGTCGTCTGCATGCCGACGTCACCGGGCTTCGAGTCGGTCATCCTCGGGCTCTTCGAGGCGCACCCGGTCGTCTTCACGCCCCCCGACTTCGGCGAGAACTTGCACCGGTGGGCGGCGATTCCCCACGAGATCGCGCATGTTGTTTGGCATCGGTGGCCGGGTTTCGCGGCCGAGGCGACCACGGCGTTCGGGCTCGAGCGACGCCCCTGGCTGCCGCGACGCGACGCCTCGGGCGTTTACCGGAGCCGCATCGAGGACGCGCTCGCCGCGTGGCTCGAGGAGCTACACGCCGACCTCTTCGCCGTTGTGCTCCTCGGTCCGGCCGCGGCGCGTGGCTTGGCCGCGTGCTTCGCGACGCCCGGAAAGCCCGCCCTCGCGGTCACCGCGCATACGCTCGATGACCTAACCTACGCTCCACACCCCCCCGCGACTCTCAGGGTGAGGTGGACGGCTCACGCGCTCCATCGTCAGGGGTTCGCAGGCGAGGCGCAGGCGATTCTTCGGTCATGGACGCGGCAACATGGCGACCAGACGACGTTGACCGTGCCCCTGACCGGGGGCCTGGTCGCCGAGGTCGCCCTTGAGCCCTTCTTCGAAGCGGGGTGCGCGCTGGTCGATGCGTACCTCGACCGAGCGTGGTCGTCCCTCGGAGGGACCACGCTCGGGGGAGTGCCTGGGCTCGAGCTCGGTCCCGGTCGACAGGCGCAGGTCACTGCCCTGGCGCAATCCTTGATGATGGGCACCGCGCAGGCGCGTGACGCCGCGCTGCTGCTCGCCGCCGCCATCGAAGCACGCGAACGCGCGCCGCAGGCCTCTGCAGCCATCACGCGCGCTCTCCAACGCTCGATCCAAGGCCTCGAAGCGGGCGAGCGCCGCGCCGAGGATCCGCGCTTTGCGCCACAGGCGAGCGCGCCGACGGGCGGGCCAGTTGAGGCCGAAGAGCTGGCCGCCGCGCTTGCCCTAGGCGATGTGCTCACCCAGCGGCGCGGCGCCGCGCTCAGTTACAAGAGCCGCTGAGCCGACTGTCGACGTCAGCGCAGAAGCGCGGAACGCCCGGCAGGTTCGCGCAGCAGAAGCCATTCGGGCAGGCCAGCGCGTCGTCACACGCCATCGTGCAGAACGACCCAAAAAACGTGTTCGTGCACGTCTCGTCGGCCGTGCACTGGTCGTCGCTCTGACACCGCGGAAGTTCACCGTTGGCCCACGCCGAGATCTCGCGGTTGGCGCCCTGCGGCTGCACGCACGCGTTGTTCACGCACACCTGACCGTCCTGGCACTGCCCGTTGTCCAAGCAGTCTACGCACTGGCCGTTATCGGGGTTGCAAACCGTCCCGCGCCCGCAGTTCACCCCGCTGCAGAGGTCCACGGCGCACTGGTCTTGACGGATGCACGCGAACACCTGTTGGTTGTTCCGCACGATCTGCTGGCAGCGCTCGCCCGCATCGCAGGCGCCGCCTGCACCGCACGGTGGCCCGCACGCGCCGGGCTCGTTCCCGCCGTTGTAGCGCAGGCAGTACCACCCCGCGGGGCAGTCCGGCTCGCCGTTGCACGCCTGACACGTCGCGTCGGCCGGCGGCGCGACGCACGCGCCTGTGGCGGGGTCGCACCGCTCGCCCGCCGCGCACTGCACGCCCGCGCACGGGTCCTCACACGCGCCGCTCACGAAGTCGCAGGGAATGTCACCGGGGCAGGCCGCTGGGCCGCAGATGCCGGCATCACACGTCGCGCACGCGCACTCCGTCGCCTGCTGACAGGCGAGCTGCCGCTGCTGCTCGATCCGCTGCGTCTCGCACGTCTCGGGGTTGAAACGGAACGCCTCCCACAGGGTGCGCTCGTTCGCAGACGCGCTCGCGAGCGCCTCAGGCCCGAACTCGACATCCGCCGCGCCCTGGCAGTGGAAGACGAGCCGCGCCGAGCCTTGGTTCGCGTCGGGGGCGAAGAACAGGTCGACGCCGACCGTCCACCAGCCCGCTTCGGGTGCGCCCAAGCGAACCTGCTCCTCGGTGCCGCCCTGTCGGGGCGCGTCGCGCAGATACCCGGGGTCACACCACGCGGCGTTCCGGTTTCCCGCCCAGCAGTCGAAGTTGCCGAAGTACTCGCCGCGCGGGTGGAGAACGTGCAGGTCGAAGTCGACGCGGGCGTCGCCCCAAATCAACTGCACCCACGCCCGCGGCGTGAAATCGTCACACGCATCACCGAGGCCGTCGCCGTCGCTGTCGAGCTGGTCGTTGTTCGGCGTATCGCGGCAGTTGTCACACGCGTCGCCCACGCCGTCGTCGTCGCGGTCCGCCTGATTGTCGGGCGTCCGCGGGCACACGTCGACGCCATCCGGTACGCGGTCCCCGTCGGAGTCGAGGAGCACGCAAGCGTCGCCCACGCCGTCCAGGTCCATGTCCGCTTGGTCGAAGTTCGGCTCGGCCGGGCAGTTGTCGCAGGCATCCCCCACGCCGTCGTCGTCGCCGTCGCCCTGGTCGAAGTTCGGCGTGTCGGGGCAGTTGTCGTCCGCGTCAGCTACGCTGTCGAGGTCGCGGTCGATGATGTCCGGGCGCTCACACACGTCGCCGACGCGGTCGCCGTCCGCGTCCGCCTGGTCCGCGTTGGCCACGGCCGGGCAGTTGTCGCACGCGCTGCCCACGCCGTCGCCGTCCTCGTCCGTCTGCCGCGGATTGTCCACGAGCGGGCAATTGTCGGCCGTGTCGAGCACGCCATCGGCGTCTGTGTCGGCGCAGACATCGCCCACACCATCGGCGTTGGCGTCCGTCTGGTCGGGGTTGGCCGCGTCCACGCAGTTGTCGCAGACATCGCCGACCCCATCCATGTCGGTGTCGCGCTGCCCGTTGTTCGCGCGGAACCGGCAGTTGTCGTCACCATCGGCGACGCCATCGTTGTCGATGTCCCCCGGGGGGCCATCGCACACATCGCCGATGCCGTCGCCGTCGGTGTCGCGCTGGTCGGCATTGGGCGTGTCGGGGCAGTTGTCCTCGGCGTCGACCAGACCATCGAAGTCACGGTCAGAGGGCGGCGGAGCTGCGCCGCCTGCCGCGCCGCCCGCGGCCGCACC
>CANLBD010000152.1 GCA_947488215.1 Myxococcales bacterium
CCCTGACTTTGCGCGCGTAGAGCGCGTCGATTTCTTGCAAGTAGTGCTGAATGACGACCTTGCGACGCACCTTGAGGGAGGGCGTCAGCAGGCCGTTCTCCTGCGTAAAGGGCTCGGTCGCGACAACGAACGCCTTGATCTGCTCGAACGTCGCGCGCTCTGCGTTCACGCGGTCGACGTCCGCCTGCAGGCGCGCGAGCGTCTTCGGGTGGCGGCACAGAGCTGCCGTGTTCGGGTAGACGACGCCCTCGGCCTGAGCCCAAGCCTCGAGCGCGTCGAGCCGAGGCGCGAGCACGGCGACGCAGTAAGGGCGGGCGTCCCCCACGATGCAGGCCTGCTCGATGAGCGGCCGGAGCTTGAGCGCGTTCTCCAGCCGCTGGGGCGCGATGTATTTGCCGCCCGCCGTCTTGAAAAGGTCTTTCTTTCGGTCTGTGATCTTCAGGAAGCCGTCCGCGTCGATCTCGCCGATGTCGCCCGTGGCGAACCAGCCGTCGCCCACCAAGACCTCGCGCGTGGCCTCGGGCTTGCCGAAGTAGCCGCGCATCACATTCGGACCGCGCGCGAGAATCTCGCCATCCGCCGCGATCCGGAGCTCCACGTTCTCGATCGCGCGCCCAACGGTGCCAAAGCGATATGCCTCGGGCCGATTGCAGGTGAGCACGGGCGCCGTCTCGCTCAGGCCGTACCCCTCGAGGACGAGCACGCCCGCGGCGTCGAAGAACTCCGCGATGTCACGCGACAGCGCTGCGCCGCCGCTCACGCCGAAGCGCAGGCGCCCCCCGAGGCGCGCGTGCAACTTCGAGAAAACGAGCTCGTGGGCGACGCGGTACTTGAGCGCGAGCACACGCCCCGGCGCGCCGCCGCGCTGCCGCACGCGGCTCACCTCGGCGCCCACACTGAGCGCGGCGTCGATGACCGCGCGCTTGACCGGCGAGGCCTTCTCCCGCTCTGCCATGAACGCGGCGTAGACCTTCTCGTAGATGCGTGGCACCGAGCACAAGACCGTGGGCCGGACCTCGAGCAAGTTGGCCGCGAGCCGCTGCACGCTCTCGGCGTAGTAGACGACCGCGCCGGCGTACAACAAAGCGACATAGTAGCCCGCCATCCGCTCGAATGAGTGCGACAGCGGCAGGAAACTGCAGAGGACCTCGTCGGGCGAGATCGGCAGCGACCGCACGCTCGCCTCGCAGTTCGAGAGCATGTTGCCGTGCGTCAGCATCACGCCCTTCGGCTCGCCGGTCGTGCCCGAGGTGTAGATGAGCGTGAGCAGGTCGTCGCGCGTCAACGCGGCGACGCGGCGGTCGACCTCGGCGCGGTCGCCACCGTCGCGCCCCAGGTTCTCAAGATCCGCGAGTGACATCATGCGCAGGCCTGTCGCCTCGGGCGGCCGCACGTCTGCGTCGAAAAAGACCAGCGTTCGACAGGCCGGCATCTCGTCGCGCACGGCCACGAGCTTATCGAGCTGCGCCTGCGTGCTCACGAAACAAACGGCCGCGCCGCAGTCGTGAATCACGTAGGCCGTCTCGGCGGGCGTGCTCGTGGGGTAGACCGGGGCGTCCACGGCCCCCGCGCTCAGCGTCCCCATGTCGGCGAGGACCCACTCGGGCCGGTTCTCACTCACCAGCGCGACGCGGTCGCCGGGCTGAACGCCCAAGACCGCCAGCCCCGCCGCGACCAAGTCGGCGCGTTCGCGGGCCTGTGCCCAGGTCACGGGTGACCAGTGGCCCTGCACCTTGGCGTACACCATCGGCCGGCTCTGAAAGCGCGCGGCCTGCTCCCGAAAGAGCGCGGGGATCGACGCAGTGACGACGGGCGAGGGCATGCGGCGCATCATGGCGAGGCGGGGCGGCGTTGTCACAGGATTCGACACGGGTTCCCCCGCATGGTGCTATGCTGCGCGCCACATGCCGCCGACCGACTTCCCCGCGGGCTACAAGCCCCGTCACCTCCTCGGCGAGGGCTCGATGGGCGCGGTGTGGCTGGCTTACAGCGCCCAAGCGCGCGGGCACTGCGCGGTCAAAGTCCTGCACCTGCGCGACGACCGCAAAGGCTCAGCGGAGCGGTCGTTCAACCGCGAGGTCCGCGCGATGGCGCGGCTGAGCCACCCGGCGGTCATTGAGATCCTCGACTACGGCCGTACGCCGCAGGGGTCGCCGTTCGTCACAATGGAGTACGTGCCCGGGGTGAGCCTCGGCCGCTATGTGAGCGCGCCGTGGACGTGGGCGCGGCTGTGGTCGTTTCTCGACCAGCTGCTCGATGGTCTGGCCCACGCTCACGCCCGCGACCTCGTCCACCGTGACCTGAAGCCGGGCAATGTTTTGGTCGTCCCCGACCGCGCGGTGGGGGGCATCAAGCTCGTCGACTTCGGCATCGCGCTCGCGGCGACCGAGGCCTCGACCGCCAGCCGACGCATCGAGGGCACGCCCGCCTACATCGCGCCCGAGGCGGCGTCGGGCGAGGTCGCCAACATCGGCCCGTGGACGGACCTGTACTCCCTCGGCGTGATGCTCTTCGAGATCGTGACCGGCGAGCTGCCTTTTCATGGCCGGCACCTGCTCGCCCACCACCAGCGCACGCCTTTGCCGCCCATCAAGCCGCGCGCAGACGTCGAGCTGCCCCCCGCCTTTATCGGCATCATCGAGCGCCTGCTCGCCAAGTCGCCGGTCGCGCGCCTGCGGACCGTGGCCGACCTGCGGGACGCCATCGAGCGCGCCGGCGTGCCGACGCCGAGCCACGTCGCTCAGGGGCAGCCGCCCGCTGAGCTGCAGCTCGACGAAGACGATACGAACGACATCACGCTCGCCGAGCCGCTGCAGGACCCTGCTGGGGCCGCTGGGCCAGGGCTGTTCTTTCTGCGCGAGCCACGCCTCGCAGGCCGAGAGCGGGAGCTTGAGCTGCTGAACGCCGCGGCCGAGGCGGCCCTCGCGGGCGATGGACCGCGCGGCGTGCTCATCGAGGGCGACGCGGGGCTCGGCAAGAGCCGTTTGGCGGCGTGGGCGCGCGAGCGGGTCGAGGAGAGCGGCCGGATGCGCGCCCTCGTCATCCGCAGCGAGCCGCACACGCGCGCCGGGGGGGGCCTACGCGCGGCGGTGCTCCGCTCGCTCGGCATGCCCACGGCGACCCGCGCCGAGTTCGAGCAGCACCTGCCGAGCATCTTCAGCGAGGCGGACGCGCAGCAAAACGCGCTCGACGTCCTCTTCGGCACCGACCCGTCCGAGGACCAGACGAGCGATGCCCACGTGGCCCGCGCGGCGCGTCTGGTCCGCGACCTCGCCGGCGGCCGCCCCTTCGTGCTCTGGGCGGACGACAGCCAATGGTCGCCCGAGGGTAAGGTCCTGCGCCTCGTGCACCGCCTGCTGCGGCCCGACGGCCCGCGTCACTTGCTCGTGCTCGTCACGCTGCGCCCGAGCGCCCGCACGACGGTCCGCGCCGCGCGCCGCGCGCTGCTCACGCTGCCAAACGTACAGTCGATTCAGCTCGGTCCGGTGAACCCGCTCGAGCTGTCACCGGCCCTTGAGGAGCTCGCGCCCCTGCCGGATGGTCTCTCCATCGCGGCGAGCCTGCAGGCCGCGGGCAATCCCCTGATCGCGCTCGAGGCCGTCCGCAGCTACCTCGAGGACACGGGCCTCTCGAGCGTGCCCACAGACCCGAACGCGGTGCTCCAGGCCCGCATCGACAGCGTGACCAAGGGCCAGAACGGCGGCGCGCTGCGGAGCGCTCTGGCCCGCGCGACGCTCTTGGGGCGGTCATTCACGGTCTCTCCGCTGGCGCACCTGTGCGCGGTGTCGGGCGACCTGGACGCTGAGGGCCTCACGACGGACGCGGTCGGCCTCGAGGCGCTCTTGGAGACGGCCGTCGGCGCGGGCGTGCTCGTGGAGCAAGGCCCCGGCCGGTGGCGGTTCAGCCATGACCTGGTGCGCGGACAGCTTCGCCAGGTTTGCCGTCAGCTCCCGAACTGGGCGGCACTCAACCGCGTGGCGGCCGAGCTCAAGCACGCCCACGCACAGCAAGACCACACGGGCATTGAGCTCGAGGTCGTGGCGCGCCACTGCGCGGACGCGGGCCAGCTCGGCATGGCGCTCAACTTGGGGCGAGAGAGCTTGGCGCGCCTGCACGGCAGCGGGCTGATGGGGCACGCGGCGTCCTTCGTGCGACGCGTCTTGGAGTGGGACGACCTGGGCCACCTGCTCAGCGCCGAGGAGCGCGCAGACCTATGCCTGCTCGCGAGCGAGGCGGCTGAGCACGCGGGCCAGCCGGACGAGGCTGAACGCTACGCGCGCCAAGCGGTGGACATCTCGGGCCGCAACTACGCCTTCGCGGTCGGCGCGCGCGCCTCGGCACGACTCGGCGAGCTTGACCTGCGCGCCGACCGCATCGCGGACGCCGAGGCCCGCCTTGAGGAGGCGCTCCGCTTCGCGCGCCGCTCGGGTCAGGGCGAGGCGCGCGCGCACGCCCACCTGGCCCTTGCCCGCTTCTACCAGCACACGCGACGCTTCGAGCAGGCGCACGCGGCGCTTGAGGCGAGCCTGGAGAGCGCGCGCGGCGAATCACTCAAGCGGCTCGAGCTCGAGGCCCGCAGCGTCGCCGCGCACCTGGCGAGGCTCGAGGGCCGCGTCGAGCGCGCCGAGGACGACCTGACCCGCATTGCGGCGGAGGCACAACAGGGGAGCTTCGAAGTCACGGCGCTCACGGCCCGTCTTCAGCTCGGCCTCTGCGCGTGGTCGCGCGCCGACCCCGTCGCCGCCAAGGCCCAGTTCGAAGAGGTCCGGCAGGGGGCGCATGGCAACCTGTTCGCGCTCGAGTTCTACGCGAGCCTGGGCGAGGCGTGGGCGCTCGCCGCGATGGGCGACTGGGCCGAGGTCGAGATGTTGCTCGTGCAGGCCGAGGACCTGAAGTTCGACGTCCGCATTCACGACCCCGAGGCGGAGCGACTGCGGCGCGCGCTGCGCGAGCTCTCACAGCGTGCGCGCCGCAACGACCTCGTCGAACGCATCGAGCGCCTCGACATCCTGACCACCAAGACGCACTCGACGACGCACGGCGCAGACGCCCACGGCGACTAGAGCGCGGCCTCGACCTCGTCGCAGACCTTGCGCGCGGCCCCCGTCTGCTTCTCCATCGCGTCGAGCAAGCGGCGCACCTTGACCGCCTCGGACTGGAGCTCCTTGCTCCACTCGCCGTCGCGTCGCTCAAGCTTCGCCTTCACGGCGTCATCCGCCGCCTCGACGGACTTGGCGAAGGTCGCCTGCTTCTCGCCGAACTTGGCGAGGCCCTTGAGGCGTCGCCACAGGCCCTTCTGCGCGTCCGACCCGCTCGACAGCTTCTCGGCGCGGCCGGTCAGCCGCTCGATGCGCGCGGTCACGCCCGCGGCCTCACGCTCCGCTCGGGCGAGATCATCCTTCACGTCGTCCGCGCCCTCGCGTGCCCGCTGGCTGTCCGGTACACACGGTGGCGACGAGCCGGGGCGCCACTTACCCTTGTCCAAGTCATAGAGATCATTCAAGAATTCAACACGCCCGGCATCGTCGACGTGCGCGGTGTAGTACTCGAAGAACACGGGCAGTGGCGTCTTGAGGTTCACCGGTGTCTGAAGGCTGGTCGCGTCCTTGAGCGCTCGACGGTACCGTGTCTCGTCGTACTTGTCCGTGAGCCGCCCCATCTCGTTCCAGCGCTCGTAGAGAGCGTCAAAGCGCGGTTGGTCCCATTGACCGTCGCGCTCCAAAATCAGCTGCGCGAGCTCTCTCGGCTGATGCAGCCGCACGCACCCGTGCGAGAACGCTCGGAACTTGCGCTCGAAGTAGGCCTTCTGCGGCGTGTCGTGCAGGTAGACGGCGTGCTCGTTGGGAAAGAGCATCTTCACGAAGCCAAGCGAGTTCTTCGGGCCCGGGAGCTGCCGCACCCACTCGGATGGCCGCCCTCGGTCGATGACCTCGTACCCGTTGTGCTCGTAGAACATCGGGTCCTTCGCGCGCTCGGGGTCGTACTCCTTCTCCTTGATGTCCTTCGTCACGAGCCAGTAGGGCGCGAAGACGAGCTGCGACATCTCAGCGTGGAGGGTGGGCGTCCCGAACGCGAGCGTAAGCCGCTTCGTGCGCTCGTCGCAGCGTGTGCCGCTCGGCTTGCCCACAACGACGCGCTGACGCATCTGCAGCTTGCCATCCGCCCAGAACTCCAGATGAAAATCTGGAATGTTTACGGTGATGTACGCGGTCTCGTCGTCCACGCGGCTCGCGCGCAGCGCGTCCAGCGCGCGGTCGAGCTTGCGGATTCGCTGCCCGACGGGCACCGCCAGCTCCGCCCACGTGCGCTTCTCGATCTTGCCGGTCTCGTCGAGCTGCGTCTGCGCCTGAAACGCTCGAACCGCCTCGGTCGTCGCCGCGTCGAACACGCCGCTCGGCGCCCCCACCAGCAAGCCGTCCTGAGCGAGGCGCGCCTGCACCTGCGCGACCAGCGGGTGTGAAGACCCCGGCCCCAGCGGCGGGCCGCTCGACTCGAGCTTCACGTAGCCGCCTGCGTCCGCGACCGCGCGGTACTTCGCGAGCGCCCCCTTCACCCGCGCGTACTGCGGGTGCTTCGGCTGCGCTTCGAGCAGCGTGGCGTCAACCTCGGCCGCCGATGTCGCGCGCTCGATGGCCTCACGCAAACGTTGTCGCACGAAGGCCTTTGCGTCCGTCAGCACGGGCGGCAGGCTCGCCCCCGCGGGCGCGGCGGGCGGCGCCGTGTCGTCGTCCTCTCCCGCGAGGCTCCCGCGCACCTCGGTCGCGGCGGGCGTCGACTCGATGACCGGCGCGGGCGGCGGCGCCGCGGCGCGCTTCGCGAGGCGCGCCTCGGTCGCCAAGTTACCCGGTGCGAGGAGACGCAGCGCATACGCGTAGCCGTCCGCGAGGACGAGCTCCCAGCGCAGTCGGGTGACAGCGACGCTCTCACCCGCCGTCTGGAGCGCCGGCCAGGCCTGCGCCCAAGCGGGCAGGAGTGCCGG
>CANLBD010000153.1 GCA_947488215.1 Myxococcales bacterium
CCGAGGTCTTCGGGGTTGATCGCCTCGGGCGTGATCTCGAGCTTGCGGACCTTCTGTCGGCCGTCGACGACCACGCGCACGAGCCCGCCGCCCGCCGCGCCTTCGAACTCGCGCAGCTCGAGCGCCTCTTGCAGGCTCTTGATCTGCGCCTGCATGCGCTTGGCCTGCAGCATGATGTTGCCGTAGCCGCCGTTCATCGCTTCTCTCCGCTCCGGTCAGGGGCGCGCATGCTCGCCACGCGCGCCCTGGATTGTCAACGGGGCAGGACGCGGTGCAGCTCGAGCCCGAGGACCGACATCGCCATGCGCACCGCGGGGTCGTCCGTCGCGGCGTCGCGCCTCGCGGCGTAACGCTCCGAGGTCCGGCGAGCGCGTCGCGCGTGGAGCGTCTCGCCCGCTACGTTCGGGTCGTCGTCCGGAAACCGCTTGAGCTCCACCTCGAACCCGCTCGCGGCGTCCAAGAGCGCCTCGAGGGCGACGCCCTGCAGGCGCGCCTCATGACGAAAGATGTCGTCCCACGCGGACACGGGGATGGCGAGCGTGAGCGCGTCTCGGTCGAAGCGCATCAGCCGCGCGGACTGCTCCAGATCAGCGGCGAGGAAGGCGTCGGCCCCGCGCACCCAGTCAAGGTAGTCGCCGAAGTGGTCAAAGGCGCTCCGCCCGTCCACAAGGCTCAAACGAGGTCGCTGCGGGGGCGCGTCGTCGATGGGCTGCCCCGCGTCGTCGAGGTGTGTCGACGGCGGTGGAACGGACGTGAAGGCGCCGCCCACGCACCCGCGGCCGCTCGGGGTCGGCTCAGGATCGGCGCACTGGCTCGGCGCGAGCACGGGCGGCAGCGGCGCCTCGATGCGGACCGGCGGCATCGGCTCCGGCTCGCCCTGCGACAGGTCGTACGCCAGCGCCGCGCTCACGCCGCCCTGGCCACCACCCATCGGCCCGACGCCCCCGCCTGAAAAGCCGGCGCCCCCCGAGGTCGACGAGAGCGCAGGGGTCGGCGGCGGCGCAGGCGGCGGCGCAGGCGCGCGCGCAACGCTCGGCGACGCGGAGACCGCGGCATACGCGCCGCTCGCGGGCTGCGCGACCGCACCATCCGCCAAGCGCGCCTCCAAGCGCGAGAGGCCTTGGAGGACATCCGCCAAGGGGAGTGTGGGCCCCTGAGCGCAGATCCGGAGCAGGTTCATCTCGAGCGCGAGCCGCGGAAACGGCGACCGCGAGACCTCCTCGGCGCCGTGCATCATCGCGGAGAACAGGCGGTGGAGGCGCGCGGGCGGCTGGTCGACGACGAGCGCGGCGAGCTGCTCGACCTCGCTCTCGGGCAGGTCGACGAGGCGCGCAGGGTCCTTGCAGAGCTTGACGACCATCAGGTCGCGCAGGTGCTTCACGAACTCGGCGGCGAACTTCTGCAGGTCGATGCCGTAGTGAAAGAGCTCCTCGACGACCAGCAGCGCGCGCTGCCCGTCGCCCTCGAGCACGGCGCGCGTCAAGGACGTCAGCAGGCCGCGGTCGGCGATGCCGAGCACCTCGCGGACCTGCGCCTCGTTGATCTGCGTGCCGCAGAAGGCGATGACCTGGTCGAGCAGCGAGAGCGAGTCTCGCATGCCCCCCTCGGCCTCGCGGGCGATGTGGTGGAGCGCCTCGGGGGCGACCTGCACGCCCTCGGCCGACGCGATCTTGTGAATGGCGTCGACGATCTTCTTCTCGGGGATGCGCTTGAAGTCGAAGCGCTGACACCGCGACAGGATCGTGTCCGGGATCTTGTGCGGCTCGGTCGTCGCGAAGACGAAGATGACGTGCGACGGGGGCTCCTCGAGCGTCTTCAACAGCGCGTTGAAGGCCGCCGTGGTGAGCATGTGCACCTCGTCGATGATGTACATCTTGCGCTTGCCACGCGCGGGCAAGAACTTCACCGACTCACGAATCTCGCGGACCTGCTCGACGCCGTTATTGCTGGCGCCGTCGATCTCAAGGACGTCTGTCGAGCCACCGCCGGTGATGTCAACGCACGCCGCGCAGACGCCGCAGGGGTCGACCGTGGGCCCGCGCTCGCAGTTCATCGCCTTGGCGAGGATGCGGGCGCACGAGGTCTTGCCGACGCCGCGGCTGCCCGTGAAGAGCATCGCGTGCGCGACTCGGTCCTGGCGGATCGCGTTTTGGAGCGTCCGCGTCACGTGCTCTTGCCCCACGACGTCATCGAAGACGCGTGGACGCCATTTGCGGGCGAGCACGAGGTAGGACATGCACCCTCGGGATTCGGGGCTGTTCGCCCCATGGCGGAGAGAGGTCGACGGCCGGGACCCGACACCCCAGAGGATCCGCTACCGTTGCTGCCTTCCGGCCCTGGCGGAGTTCACGGGCTCCAGTCGTCGGGCCCGGCCATCATAATGCGGGCGGAGAGAGAGGGATTCGAACCCTCGGTACCCTTTTGGGGTACATACGATTTCCAGTCGTACACCTTCGGCCACTCGGTCACCTCTCCAGGAGACTCGAAGAGCTTTCCGGGCGCGCCAGGGAGATTTGCGGAGAGGGTGGGATTCGAACCCACGGTGGAGTCACCCCCACACTTGATTTCGAGTCAAGCGCCTTAGACCACTCGGCCACCTCTCCACAGCGGGCGGCCTTGTGGGCCAGCCCCTCCCCGGCGACGCCGGAAAAAGCTGCGCAACATCTCGCTGCACTCGTCGGCGCGAACGCCGGCGACTACCTCGAGACGATGATTCAAACGGGCGTCAGTCGGGACCGCGTACAAGCTCTCAACCGCGCCCGCCTTCGCGTCTGCGCAGCCGTAGACCAGCGTACGTATCCGCGCGTTCACCAGAGCGCCCGCGCACATGACGCAGGGCTCCAAGGTGACGTACAGGGTCGCGTCGAGCACCCGCCAATAGCCCACTGCGCGCGCCGCTTCGCGGAGCGCGACGACCTCGGCGTGCGCCGTGGGGTCGCCAGTGGTCTCTCGCAGGTTGTACCCGCGCCCGATGACATCCCCGGCCAGCACAACGATCGCGCCGACCGGGACCTCGCCGCAAGCGGCGGCGCGTGCTGCCTCGTCCAGACAGAGGCCCATGAAGTCGTGGTGGCTCTGCATGGTCACGCGCGATGATAAGGAAGAAAAGCAGGCCCGACCCGAGAAAACTCGGGTCGGGCCTCGGCGCAGTCGGCAGGATTTGAACCTGCGACCCTCGGTTTCGTAGACCGATGCTCTATCCAGCTGAGCTACGACTGCTCGTGAGGGGGGGCGGAGAGAGAGGGATTCGAACCCTCGAACCCGGTTTTGCCAGGTTACTCGATTAGCAATCGAGCGCCTTCGGCCACTCGGCCATCTCTCCAGCACTTGTTCAGGTCGGGCGGCAGCGGGTCGCGCCCGCCGGTCCCGAGAATGTCAACGAACATGAGCGCTGGGCGGAGGAGGTAGGATTCGAACCCACGGCAGGTGTTCAGCCTGCAACGGTTTTCAAGACCGCCGCCTTAAGCCACTCGGCCACTCCTCCAAGGAAGGGCGCGCTCGAGGTCCAGCCGTATATCTATCAGGGGCCGACCTGTCAAGAGATCACGGCAAAATGATCTCGACGCCGCCCATGTAGGGCTGGAGCGCCTTCGGGATGCGCACGCTGCCGTCCACCTGCTGACCGTTCTCGAGCAGCGCGACGACCGTGCGGCCCACAGCGAGGCCGGAGCCGTTGAGCGTGTGCACGAGGGCGGGCTTGCGGCCGGCCTCGGCGCGGTAACGAATCGCGGCCCGACGCGCCTGGAAATCGCGAAAGTTCGAGCAGGAGCTGATCTCGCGATAGGTCTTCTGGCCGGGGAGCCAGACCTCGATGTCGTAGGTGCGGGCGGCGCTGAAGCCGAGGTCGCCCGCGCAGAGGTCGACGACCCGGTAGTGGAGCCCGAGGCGCCGCAGGATCTCCTCGGCGTGACCGGTCAGGGCCTCGTGAGCGGCCTCGCTGTCCTCGGGCGCGGTGAACTGCACGAGCTCGACCTTGTTGAACTGGTGCTGGCGGATCAGGCCGCGCGTGTCCTTGCCGTAGCTGCCCGCCTCGCGGCGAAAGCACGGGGTGTAGGCCGTGTAGCGCACGGGGAGCGCAGCCGCCTCGAGGATCTCGTCGCGATGCAGGTTGGTGACGGGCACCTCGGCCGTGGGCACGAGCAGGTAGCCGTCCTTCTCCATCTCGAAGGCCTCTTCACGGAACTTGGGGAACTGTCCGGTGCCCCGCATCGAGTCCGCGTTGACCATGAAGGGCGGCAGGATCTCGGTGTAGCCGTGCTCGGCGGTGTGCAGGTCGAGCATGAAGCTGATGAGCGCGCGCTCGAGCCGCGCGCCCAGGCCGCGGTACACGGTGAAGCGCGGGCCGGTGATCTTGGTCGCGCGCTCGAAGTCGAGGATCCCGAGCTTCTCCCCGAGGGTCCAGTGCTCGACGGGCTCGAAGTCGAACGCCGGCTTCTCGCCCCACGCGCGGACCACGACGTTGTCGTCTGAGGTCGCGCCCTCGGGCACGGCGTCGTCGGGGAGGTTGGGCAGGTTGAGCAGCTCGTCGTTCAGCGAGGCGAGCACCCCCTCGAGCTCCGCCTCGACCGCCTTGATGTCGAGTGCGGCCTGTCGCATCTGGTCGCGGAACTGACCGAACGCCTCGGACTTCTTGTCCGCCGTCTTCATGGCGTCCTCGGCGGCGCCCTTGGCGTGGCGCAGCTCGTCGCCCCGCGTGATGAGCGCGCGCCGCTTGTGGTCGAGCGCGCGGAGCGGCTCTAGGTCGATGCGACCGCCGCGGCGGCCAAGGCGACGCGCGAAGCCGTCGAGGTCTTGGGAAATGAGTCGAATGTCCAGCATGGGCGCGCTCTTTAGCACACCTGCGCGAGACAGTCAGCGGCCCAAGATCAGCGGGAGAGGGCTTCCTTGACTTCGCGCGCCGAGGCCGCGAACTCGCCGGAGGGCGCGATCTCAAGGTAGGCCTCGCAGGCCCTGCGCGCCGGCGCCTTCGCCCCCTCGGCCTGCAGGATCAGGCACAGGTGGTAGTGCGGCTCGGGGATCGCCTTGTCGAGGCGGATCGCGGTCTCGAAGTCGGCGCGGGCGGCGCGGGCTTGGCCCTCACGGTTGAGCACGAAGCCGCGGCGGGCGTAGGCGACCGCGAGCTTGGGGTCGAGAGCGACCGCTTTGGAGTAGTGCTTCAAGGCAACGGCCGGCTCGCTGACCTCGTAGGTATCCCCGTAGGCGACCCAAACATCCGCCCGCCTCGGCGCGCAGTCGAGCGCGCGCTTGAAGTCGGCCTGGGCGCCCTTCCAGTCGCTGCCGCCGGAGACCTGCCCCTCGAAGCGCAGGCGGCCTCGGCGGAACAGAGCGTCGCAGAGGGCGTCCGAGACTTTTTGCTCGGGCTTGAGGGCGTCCGCGACGGCCGCGAACTCGTTGAAGGCCTGCTGACGCTGCCCCCCCTCGTCGAGCGCGCGCGCCAGCCAGTAGCGGTACTCCAAGTTGCTCGCCTCCTCGTCTGAAGAGAGCTGGAACTTCTGCACGGCGAGCGTGAAGTTCTTCTCCGCGTAGGCGACACGCCCCAGATAGTAGTGCGCCGCCGTGAGCTTGTTGGCGACGGACGCCGCGTGTGTCAGGCGCTCGCGCGCGGTCGCGAAGTCGCCGCGTTCGAACTGCGCGACGCCGGAGGCGAGCAGGTAGCTCGGCTCGTCCTTGCGCTGCGCGAGGGCGAGGTCGAAGCTCTTGACCGCGTCGTCCGTGCGACCGAGGGCCTGCTGCGCGCGCCCGATGTCGTACATCAGGTCCTCGTGGTAGTCCGGTCGCTGGCGCAACGCCTCAAGCTCCTTGAGCGCGGCCTGAGCGTCCCCCTTGTCGAGCAGGGTCTGCGCGAGGCGGTGGTACGCGACGAGCATGGTCGGATCCAGCTCGAGGGCGCGCCGCAGCGACCGCTCCGCGGCCGCGAGCAACGCGGCGTCGCGCGTCGTCCCCGCCAGGCGCTTCTTGAGCTCACCGACGCCAAAGTGAATCGTCGGGCTGCTCGGCCGCTTCGTGACGGCGGTCTCGAGGAACTCGATCGCGTCGTTCACCTTGGCCTGGTTCACGAGCAGGTCCGCTATCCGGAGCGTAGCGCCTTCGTAGACCGGGTCGATCACGAGGGCGCGCTCGTAAGCCTGCCGCGCCTCCACATACTTGCGTCCGCGCGACCACGTATCGCCGATCGCGACCTGGATCGCGGGGGACTTGGGGAACTCCGTCGCGCCCTTCTCAAGCTCGGCGCGGGCCTTGTCGTCGTTGCCGAGCTTCTCTTGACACTCCGCGATGTGGATCACGATCTCCGGCGTCGAGACGCCATTCGTCCGCAGCGTCTCGAACTGGGTCAGCGCGCGGTCGAAGTTACGCGCCGCAAAGTGCTGAGCGCTCAGCAGGTTGACGGCTTCAAGGTTCTGCGGCCACGCGCGGATCGCGCCCTCGAGCGTCTGCAGCGCCGTGTCCGCTTGCCCATTCTGGAGCTCGAGCCGCGCACGGACAGCCAGCGCCGCGGAGCGGTCCGCCGGCGCCAGCCGCTCAGCGGGGAGCGTGAGCGTCTGCTCGATAAGCGTGCGCGCGCGGTCTTTGGCGCCGGCGTGCAGCTCAAGGGCTGCGAGCGCGGTCGTCACGGTCGCGGTGCCCGACGCCTTGGCGTAGACCCCCTCGAGGAGCTGGCGCGCGGTCTGGGTATCGCCCCGCTTCAGCGCGGCCTCGCCCGCGAGGCGAGCGGCCGCGAGGAGCTCGGGCGCGAGCGTGCGGGCGCGGTCGAACGCCGCGAAGGCCGCGTCGAGCTCGCCCTTGAGGCGGTGGGCGTGCCCTGCGACGTAGTGGGAGCGCGCGTCCTGCGGGTTGGCCCGCGCGAGCTCGATCGCCTCGGCGAACGCCGCCCCTTGCGAGTTCGCCATCGCGGCGACGAGCCGCGCGCGCTTACCCGGCAGGGTGGCGCGGGTCGCGTCGTCCATGCGCGCTGAGAGCTCGTCCGCGCGGCGCGC
>CANLBD010000154.1 GCA_947488215.1 Myxococcales bacterium
CCTCGGCCGCGAGCGCGTTCACGGCATGGGCGACGCTCGCCGCGCGCTGCCGCTCCGCCTCACCCCGCAAGACATAGGCGGAGCGCGCCTCCTCCCACTGCAGGCGCAGCGCGCGCCACGTCAGCGCGAGGAACGGCAGCGTTGTCCACGGCGCCCAAACAAGCGCGAGGTCGCTGTCGAAGACGCCCGGCATCCACGAGTAGACAAAGATGGAGACGCCAGCGCAGACGAACGCGGCCACCAGCCACCACAAGCTCCGCCGGACGCGCCCTGGGGGGGCGCGACGGAGGCCTCGAGTCAACAGGACGCCCATCCACACAACACAGAGCAGCATCTGAGTGCCGTGGGCGAGATAGAGCGGGGATGCGACGCGGTGCCACTTGGGACCGTCGTGTCGAGCGAAGTGGACGAGGAAGTCGAGGACCTCGGCGTCAAGCGCGCTCAAGAGCGTGAACGCCACGCCGGGCATCCCCAAGAGCAGCCAGCGCGGCGACGGCGGGCGCCGAGGTCCGACCGCGTTCCATACGAACAGCATGAAGGCCGGCGGCGCGAACGAGCTCAAGATGGGGGTAATGCAGAGCACCCACGGGTGCGCGTCGACCACTAACGGACGAAGACCTGTCCAGAACGTCGTCCACGCCATGCCCACACAGGCGATCGAGAAGTAGACCGACGCCGGGAGCTGGGCCCGGAACGTCGCGAAGCCGAGCGTGCCCAGGAAGAGGTGCGACGCCGCGAGGGCCGTGATGCTGACGGCGGTCGCGACCTCGGCGGGGGACGCCACGCTGCCTCGGATCAGCGCTGAATGCGCAGCACGAAGGTCGGCGACAGCGCGCCGATCGCCCTGCGGATGGTGCGCTTAACGACCAGATACGGGAAGTAGCCGTAGACCTCGGCGTCGGGCGCGAGGCGCTCGATGTCGGCCGCGTCGAAGAAGTGCAGGTGGTCTTTGCGCTGGATGCGCTGCGGCGTAAAGCCAAAGACCGCGATGACGCGAAAGAGCCACGCGTAGCTGTTCGGCGTTGTGAGCACGAGCACGCCGCCCGGACGCGTGACGCGGCGCAGCTCGCCCAGGGAGAAGCTGGGGTCGCGCAGATGCTCGATCACCTCGGAGCACCAGACCAGGTCGAACTCGGCGTCCGCGAAGGGCAGGCGCTCGTCCGCGTTGACGACCTGGCACTCAGGAAAGAGCTGCTCGACGTCGATCGACGTGACGATGTAGCCCTGAGAGACGAGCCAGCGTGTCTGGTGGCCAGCGCGCGCGCCGACGTCCAGCGCACGCCGCGTCTCGCCCTGCGGGACGCGAGGCACGAGACGCAGGGCGATCTGCTTGCCCTCGGTCGTCTCGGCCACGCTGCCCTGCCCCAGGTCAATGGGCACGCGCTTCAGGAGTCCAATCAGGGCGTCGAGCGCCATCTCAGGCCTTCTCCGCGGTGCGGCCCGCGCCCTCGATGCGCGTGCGGACGTGGTAGGCGCGCTTGCCCTGCGCCTCGTGGTAGGTGCGCGCGAGCAGGTCGGCGACGAGGCCGAGCGAGACGAGCTGGACGCCGACCATGATGAGCAGCGCGCCCAGCAGCAGGAGCGGGCGGTCGGCCAAGGGCGAGCCAAAGACCAAGCGCTCGAACGCGAGCCACGCGCAGATCGCGAAGCCCACACCGCCCGCGAGGAGGCCGCCCAAGCCAAAGACCTGCATCGGCTTGACCAGATACTGCTGCATGAAGCGCACGGTGATGAGGTCGAGCACCACACGCAGGGTGCGACCGATGCCGTACTTCGTGGTGCCGAACACGCGGGCGCGGTGGTTGACCTTCAGCTCGATGAGGCGCACGCCCGTCCAGTTGGCGATCGCGGGGATAAAGCGGTGCATCTCGCCATACAGGCGCAGCGACTTCGCGACCTCGGCCTCCATCGCCTTGAGCGTGCAGCCGTAGTCGTGCAGCCGCACGCCGGTCACCCGCCCGATGATCCAGTTGGCGACCATCGACGGCAGGCGGCGGTTGATGAAGGTGTCCTTGCGGTCCGCCCGCCAGCCCGCGACCAGGTCGTACCCCGCGTCGAGCTGAGCGAGCATCGCGGGGATGTCCTTGGGGTCGTTCTGCAGGTCCGCGTCCATGAGCACCACGCGCCGCCCGCGCGCTGCGTCGATGCCCGCTTGGAGCGCGGCCGTCTGCCCGAAGTTGCGCCGAAATCGAACGACGTGGAGCGCGGGGTCCGTCGCCGCCGACGCCTTGAGGACGTCGAAGCTTCGGTCGCGCGAGCCGTCGTCGACGAGCACGAGCTCGTACGTGAGGCCCGTGCCCGCGAGGGCCGCGTGCAGCTCCTCGAGCAGCCGCGGCAGGCTCTCCTCTTCGTTGTAGACAGGGATGACGACGGACAGGTCCATAGGGCCGCGCACGCTACCCGCTTCATTCGCTTGACACAACGCAACGGTGTCGCGGCCAATCCGCGCGATGACGGAACCGCTCCGCCGAGACCTGAGGCCCGCCGTGGAGGGGGCCGCGCTGCTGCTCCTGCTCGGGCTCACGCTCGCGCTGCGCTGGCCCGCGCTCGGGACCGAGGGCTTCCATAATCAGGACGCCGCGGGCATCGCCTACAACGCCGACCTGCTCCGGCACGGCCTGATGCCCCTGCGCGACAGCGTAGAGACGAAGGCGCCGGCGTCGTTCTTTGCCGCTTGGGGCCTTTGGACGGCCTTCGGTCGGTCGCTCGGCGTGCTGGTCTGGGCGGGGGCGGCGCTCGCCTGGCTCTCGGCGCTGGCGCTGCACGGCGCGGCGCGCAGCCTGTGGGGCCCACGGGCGGGGCTCGTCGCGGCCACGCTGTACACGGTGGCCTCGCCCGTGCCCGACAGCATCGACCTCAACTACCAAACGTGGACGGCGCTCCCGTGGGCGGCCTCGATCTGGGCCTTCGTATCCGCGCTGCGGTCCGGTGCAACGTGGCGCTATGTTTTGGCGGGCGCGCTCGTCGTCCTGGCCGCGCAGGTCAAGCACCAGTGCGCGGCGCTCGGGCCGGTGTACGCGGCGATCGCCTTTACGTGGCCAGGGCTGCGGCCACCTGAGGGCTTCTCGCCCGGGCCGCGCGCCCGCGGGGTGGTGGGCCTCGCCGCCGGGGCCGCGCTTGGGTTCGTACCCCTCGCGGCGTGGTATGCCGCGCACGACGGCCTGGGTGACTTCTTCGGGACGTTCTTCTTGTCCGAGGGCGGCTGGAAGTACGCGCGCAGCCCGCTGGATGGGGCCGAGAAGCTCCTGCGTCTCGGAGACGGCGTGCTCGGGCTGTGGGAGTATCTGGCGCTGCCGAGCGTACTCGCGCTCGGCGCGCTCTGGGGCTGGGCGCGGCGACCCTCCCGGCCGGGGGCCGTCGGCGCGCTGCTGCTGGGCGTTTTCGCGGCGGGCTTCTTGGCTGCGGCTGTGGGCTTTCGGTTCTACAAGTCCTACTACCTGCACGTCTTGCCCGCGCTCGCGCTGGCCGCGGCTGCGCCGGGCGGCCTCGTCGACCTCGCCCTGCGTCGCGAGACCTGGAGCCGACCCGCGGGAGGGCGCGCGCGGGCTCTCTGGCTGGGCGTCACGCTCACGCTGGCGGCGGTCGCAGGCTTGGCCGCGGCGAATGACATCGCGAACTTGGGCGAAATCCGAGGTCAGCGGCGGGTGGCCCGCGACCTAGACGCCCAGCGGGTCGCCAAGGTCATCGCTGCGCACAGCGCGCCGGACGACCGCATCTGGGTGTGGGGCCGCTGGGCGTGGCCCGTGTACTACCACGCAGACCGCCGCGCGGCATCTCGCCACTACAAGGTCATGAACGTGCTCACGACGCCGCTCACGAACACCTGGCGGCGCGAGGGCGACCCCGAGCGCTTCGTCGAGGACGGCCCGTGGCGGGAGATTCTGGACGAGGTGCAGGCCGCGCGCCCCGCCTTCATCGTGGTCGCGCCGAATGAGGACAAGCGCGCGTTCAAGGCCTTCAACGACTGGCTGTCAGCCGACTTCAAGGTCGTGCCCGTCGCGGGGGCCACGACGCTCACGCTCTTCGCCCGAAAAGACATCAAGCTCCCCTCGCCGCCGAAGAAACCGAAATCTCGGTGACTCGTACCGGCCTGCCGTGAGACCGAAATAGCGGTCCCCTCGCAGCCGCGCCCAGCCGCCCATCACCGTCTTTTCGGTGTTGGCACGCCCTGTGCTCTAGCGTTCTGCGTCCGCCGCGTGGCGGCCTCACCCCAGTAGCACACCATGTTGAGCATTGGCGACAAGTTTCCCGACTACACCCTGCAGGCCTGCGTCAGCCTCGAGAAGGGCAAAGAGTTCGCGACGCTGACCAGCGCCTCGTACCCCGGCAAGTGGCGCGTGGTCTTCTTCTGGCCGATGGACTTCACGTTCATCTGCCCGACCGAGATCGCGGAGTTCGGCAAGAAGAACGGCGAGTTCGCCGACCGCGACGCCCAAGTCTTGGGCGTGAGCACGGACTCGCACTTCGTGCACCTCGCCTGGCGGCGCGACCACGCCGACCTGCGCGACCTGCCCTTCCCGATGCTCGCCGACACCAAGCGCGAGCTCTCGAGCGCGCTCGGCATCCTGCACAAGGAAGAAGGCGTCGCCCTGCGCGCGACCTTCATCGTGGACCCCGAGGGCATCATCCGGTGGGTCAGCGTGAACGACCTGAGCGTGGGCCGCAGCGTGCCCGAGGTCCTGCGCGTGCTCGACGCCCTGCAGACAGACGAGCTGTGCCCCTGCAACTGGGAGAAAGGCAAGCCCACCCTATGAGCGCCGACCTCGAAGCCCTGAGAGAGCGCCTGCCGGACGCGGCCCGCGACCTAAAGCTCAACCTGAGCGCCGTGCTCGGCGACAACACCCTGCCCGCAGACGCGCGATGGGGCGTGGCGTCCGCGGCGGCGTTCGCGAGCCGCGACACGGGCCTGATGCAGGCGATCGTCGCTGCGGCGCGCGAGGCGGGCGTTTCGGACGCGACCGTGGACGACGCCCGCGCGGCCGCCGCGCTCATGGCGATGAACAACGTCTACTACCGCTTCAGGCACTTCATGAAGGCCGGAGACCGCCCGTCCTACGGCGACAAGCCGGCGCGCTTGCGGATGCAGCGCATCGCCAAGCCTGCAGGCGACAAGGCGGTCTTCGAGCTGATGTGTCTTGCGGTCAGCGCCATCGGCGGCTGCGAGATGTGCGTGCAGAGCCACGAGCACGTTGTGCTGCAAGCCGGCATGACCGAGGACCAAGTGCACGACGCGGTGCGCATCGCAGCGACGGTCAACGGCGTGGCGACCGCGCGCGCCCTCGCCGCTTGAGGGTCACGCCCCGTAGTACGGCCGGAGCATGAAGTAGCAGACCGGCCCGGTGACGGCGACGTACAGCCACAGCGGGAAGACCCAGCGCGCCAGCTTGCGGTGGTCCTCGAAGCGGTTCGTCCACGCGGCGATGAACGTGAAGAGAATGAACGGGAAGCTCACAGCCGCCGCGACGATGTGCGTGATGAGGAGCGCGAAGTAGACCGTCCGCGAGAGGCCCTCGCCGCCGTAGCGCGTCGGGTCGTTCGTCATGTGGTAGGCGACGTACGACAGCAGGAAGAGCACCGAGAGGCCCATCGCGACGAGCATCGCCTTGCGGTGGGCCTCGACGCGCCCTGCCTTGATCAGGGCGACCGCGACGATCAGGACCACGGCGCCCGCGGCGTTCACCGCCGCGTGTATCGGCGGCAAGAAGTCCGTCGACACGCCGTCGGGCAGCGGCAGGCGGATCTTCTGCATGGCGGCGACGAGGAGCAGGACAACCGCGGACACGGCCCACGCGACACGCTTGAGCGTGACGGACAGGGCCTCGTTCGCGGGGCGGGCGAGCCACTCGGCGCGCTCGGGGCTGGGTGCGTTCATCGGGCACTCTCTCGGTTGAAGACGGCGGCATCTTAGACGCTCGAGCGAGCGCGCGCGATGCATCTGGCGCCCGTGACCCGGTCGCGACGGCCTGATAGAGTCCGCCGCCATGTCGACCCCACGCCTCGCGCTCGCGCCCCTGCTCGCGCTCATGCCTTTGTCCGCCGCGGCCCAGACGCCGCTCGACCCCCGCACTGTCGGCCTCGCCGGGGCTGTGCGCGGCGATCCGGTCGCCAACAGCGCCCTCTTCGCGAACCCCGCGGGCATGGCGCGCACCTATGTCTACTCGGCGCAAGCCGCGTACCAGCGCCAAGGGCCCGCCGACACCAACACCTTTGGCGCGAGCATCGTCGACTCCAAGACCCAGCGCTCCCTGGCCATGGGCGTTGGCTACGCCTACACCTTCGCGGACGCTGGCGCGCCCGTCGACCTCGACAGTCACGACGCCCGCCTCGCGTTCGGGCACGCGCTCATCCCCAACCAAGCGTTCTTGGGCATGGGCCTGCGCTACCTGCGCTTTGACCGCCCCGGCAGCGCGACCGACGCGAGCGAGTTCACGATGGACGCGGGCGCGGTGGTGAGCGTCGCGCCAACGATCCACCTCGGCGTCAACGGTGAGAACCTCCTGAAGACAGACGAGCCGTCGGCCCCGAGGCGCGTCGGGGGCGGAATCGCGTACACCTCGGACTTTGTTGTGGTCGACGTCGACGCCTTCGCCGAGTGGAGCAAGCCGACCGCGAGCGGCGGGGTCGAAGCGGCGCCCGTCGTGAGCGCGGGGCTCGAGCTCTTTCTGGCGCAGGCCATCCCGCTGCGTTTGGGCGTCGAGCACAGCCGCGCCGTAGACGAGACGACGCTCACGGGCGGCTTGGGCTTCTCGACGGCGAGCGAGGCCTCCACCGGCTCACAGGTGAACGTGGCCTTCCGCAAGTCCCTCGACGTCGACCCCGCCTTTGCCTTCGTCGCGGGGTTTACTCTGTTTTTGTAACGCGGGGCTTGGCCGCGCGGGCCGACTGGCGGCCCGGCATCGAGACGGTCGGGCGCGGGGGTGGCG
>CANLBD010000155.1 GCA_947488215.1 Myxococcales bacterium
CGCCGGTCTCGTGGGGCGGCCAGAGACGAGCTTCGGCTCCGCGCGGCACTACCACCTTTTTCTCAACGGGCGGGCTGTGCGGGACCGGGTCTTCATCGGCGCGGTCCAGCAAGCCTATGCCGGTGCGCTCGAGCGCGGCCGCCACCCGTTCGCGGTCCTTCACTTGCGCGTACCGCCCGAGACGGTGGATGTGAACGTTCACCCGGCCAAGACCGAGGTGCGGTTCGTCGACAGCGGCGCTGTACATCGGTTTGTCTTGCGCGCTGTGGGTGAAGCCCTGCTGCAGGGCGGTGAGGCTCAACGGCCACAGGTCCCGCTGGCGCCAGCGTCGTCGATGGCCAGCGCGGTGCCCGTTGCGCGTGCCTACAGCCTCGATGTCGCGCCTGATGCGCCGTCGCACGCGTCGTCGCTGCCCGCAGCGGCCCAGTCCTCCGCGGTCGACGAGCAGCGTCAGCGGATTTTCGACGCCCTCGAGCGGGCGGCACAGCGGCGACCGATGACACCGGCGTTGGCTCCTTCGCCACCGCCGCCGCCGCCGCTGCCGCCGCCGCTGCCGCCGCCGCCGCCGCTGCCGCCCTCGCCTGCGGTTGCAGAGACCGGGGCGGTTGAAGTGCTCGCGGTCGATGCGCTCGGGACGCTTTCGCCGCGCGTGGGGTTGGGACGCTCGGCGGAAGGGCTGGTTTTGATTGACCTGCCAGCGCTGATTCGTGGGCTCGCTGCCGCACGAATGGAGTCGGGGCGGGCCCACGTGACTCTTGCCCAGCCCGTTGCGGTCCAGCTCGATCCGAGCCGTGGCGCGCGGCTTGAGCGGTGGGCGCAGGCCCTCGCAGCTTTCGGCCTTGGGGTCGAGCCATTCGGAGGCACGACTTGGCGCGTGTCGACGCTGCCGCCTGGCCTCGAGGGCCTGCCCGTCGACCAGACTCTGCTTCATGTCCTGGCATCGGAGCCGAGCGATGCGCGCGCGCTCTTGGAGCGCTTGTGCGCGCTGGTCGAGGCGGCGACTGAGATTGATGGCGTGCATGCGCTCCGGGCGGTCCTCAACGCAGCGGCAGGCACACCGGGCGTCTTACTCCGACGCTTCACCGTTGCGCTCTCGGCGAGCGAGCTCGAGCGGCGGCTCGCGTCGAGGCCACGCGCATGACGCCCCTCATCGCTGTGGTGGGCCCGACAGCGAGCGGCAAGACGGGCCTCGCAGTCCGCATCGCGCAGCGGTGGGGCGCCGAGATCGTCGGCGTCGACGCGTCCCAAGTCTACCGGGGAATGGACATCGGGACCGGTAAGGCAACCGCGGACGAGCTTCTGGGCGTGCGCCACCATCTGCTCGATGTCGCTCACCCTCACGACGCTTTCGACGCGCAGCGCTTCGTGACGCTCGCGGACGCGGCCATCGCGGAGATCCGTGCACGCGGTCAACGGGTGGTCCTCTGCGGCGGTACCGGCCTCTATCTGCGCGCGCTGCTAGAGGGCCTCAGTGAGATTCCGCCCGTCGATCCCGAGGTTGCGCGCGTGCTGCGAGCGCGCATCGACGCGGGTGAGGTCGAGGCGCTCCATGCCGAGCTCGGGCAGGTCGATCCTGTCGCTGCAGCGCGGATCGCGCCTCGCGACAAACAACGCATCGAGCGCGCGCTCTCGGTCGCCCGCTCAACGGGGCGTTCACTCACCGAGTGGCACGCAGTGGGGGCCGCCCAGGGGCCTCGACATAAGGCGAAGCTCCTCGGCTTGGCTTGGCCGCGCGAGGCGCTCGACGCGCGGATCGAGGCGCGGGTGCGCCAGATGTTCACGCGCGGCCTCATCGACGAGGTACGAGGTCTCTTGCAGTCAGGTCTCGAGCCCTCAGCGCGATCGCTCAAGGCGCTGGGCTACGCGCAGTCTGTGGCGCACCTCGAGGGCCGCTGCTCGATGGACGAGGCCATTGCGGAGACCGTGCTGCGTTCACGCCAGTATGCGCGTCGCCAGGAGACGTGGTTCAAGGCGCTGCCCGTCACGTGGTGGGCACCGCCGGTTGCCGACGCTGACATCGCGGCGTATCTTGCCGCGCTCCCATGAAACCCCTGCACGGAGAGATACGCGTCCCCGGTGACAAGTCCATCGCGCACCGCGCGTGCTTGGTCGCCGCGTTGGCCGAAGGCGACAGCCACATCATCGGCTTCTCCGGCGGTGGGGACAACCACAGCACGCTGCGTGTCTTGCGCGGATTGGGCGTCCACATCGAGGTTGACGCCGCGCGCGGCGTGCGCATTCAGGGTCGCGGGCTGCGAGGACTGAGCGCGCCGGTCGATGCCCTCGATTGCGGGAACAGCGGCACGACGATGCGCCTGATGATGGGTCTCCTCGCGGGCCAACGTGGCGCGTTCGAGCTGGTCGGGGACGTGTCGCTGTCAGCGCGTCCCATGGAGCGTGTCGCCGCTCCGCTGCGACGCCTCGGGGCGCGCATCGAGATGCCCGCGGGCGACCACCCCCCGGTTCGGGTCGTGGGGGCGCCGCTGATGGGGTCCCGGGTCGAGACGCTCGTTGCCAGCGCGCAGGTCAAGAGCGCCTGCCTGCTGGCTGGCCTGCTCGCGAGCGGCGAGACCACGGTCTTCGAAGCGACGCCCACGCGGGACCACACGGAGCGGATGCTGCGGCACGTCGGGGTGACGCTCCACGAGTCGTCCGTGGGCCTGCGGTTATTGCCGCCCGAACGCCTCGAGGCGGGCGAGTTTGTCGTGCCCGGAGATGTCTCGAGCGCGGCCTTCTTCGCAGGGGCCGCCGCGCTCGTCCCTGGCTCCGAGGTCGTCGTCCGTGGAGTGGGCCTCAACCCGCGTCGAGTGGGCTTCCTCCATGCGCTCCGCGAGATGGGCGCGTACGTCGAGTGGACGCTCGCGCCGGGTCTCGCGGCGCACGACGAGCCGGTCGGTGACCTTGTCGTGCGCGGGCCCGCAGCACTCCGCGGGGTCGATATCTCGCCTGAGCGCGTGGCGGACATGGTCGACGAGCTCCCTCTGTTTGCCTGCTTGGCGGCGGTCGCAGACGGCCCCAGCGTTGTCGTGGGGGCAGAAGAACTGCGCGTGAAAGAGACAGACCGTATCAGGGCAACCGGGTCGCTGCTGCGCGCGCTCGGAGCGACTGTCGAGGATACCCGAGACGGCTGGCGATTCGCCGGGAACGCACGCTTGACCGGGGGGGCTGTGCGCGTCGAAGGGGACCACAGGCTCGCGATGTGCGCAGCCGTTCTCGGTCGCACGGTTACGCGCGGTCCTGTGGAGATCGATGCGCCGTCGATCGCGTCGGTCTCGTTTCCAGGATTCTTTGAGACGTTGGAGCGGCTGGGATGATCATCGCCATTGATGGGCCCGCGGGCGCTGGCAAGAGCACGGTGAGTCGGCTGTTGGCCGAGCGGCTCGGCTGCATCCGCATCGACACAGGCGCGCTGTACCGGGCGGTCGCGCTCGCCGCGACGCGGGCCGGCTTTGCCGCCCGAGATGTCCCCGAGCTTGAGGCGTTCGTGACGGCGCTCGACCTGCGTGTCACGCAAGACGCCGTATTTCTGAACGGCGAGGACGTCTCGAGCGAGATTCGGACACCCGAGGCAAGCCGGTCGGCGAGCGCATTCGCGGCGGTGCCGTGCGTGCGTGCCGGGCTCATGGAGCTTCAGCGCCGCCTCGGACGCTCTGCGCCGTCTGTGCTCGACGGGCGCGACATCGGCACCGTTGTTTTTCCAGACGCGGACGCGAAGATTTTCCTCACCGCATCTGCAGAGGAGCGCGCGAAGCGCCGTCTCGCTGAGCTTCGCGCGCTCGGGTTGGGCGGCGGTCTGTCCGAGGTGCTCGCGGAGATCGAGGCGCGGGACATGCAGGACACGAACCGCACCGTCGCGCCGCTGCGGCAGGCCCCCGACGCGGTGCTGGTCGACGCGACGTCCCTGACGCTCGAGGGCGCAGTCGACGCTTGCTACGCAGCCGTGCAGCGTCAGCTCGACCAGGGCAGAGAATAAAAAAAGACCCGCGTCAGCGTGCGCTGCGCGGGTCTTTCGGTGAGAGGCGGCGACCGGATTTGAACCGGTGAGTGGAGGTTTTGCAGACCTCTGCCTTACCACTTGGCTACGCCGCCGCGTCGCCGGTGCCGCGCCTCTTAGCGCGACCCCCTCGAACTTGTCAAGTCGATGCGCACCCTAGAAGAAGCGGTCGATGAACTCGGGCAACTTCGCCATGTCCATCGACTTGCAGAAGTAACCGTTCGCGTCTTTGTCGTGGCAGATCTTCTCGAGCTTTTCGGCCTCCATGTCCGAGTAGAGGACGATGACGAGGTCCTCGTGCTCAGGGGCCGCGCGAATGGTGTCGAGCAGGTCATCCGAAGCGAGGCGAGGCATCGAGACGTCGATGAGCAGGACGTCGGGCACCTCGTAGTCGAGCTTCGCCATGCAGCCGTGCGGGGCGGAGAGCTTCACGACGTCGTAGCCGTGGCTCACCAGCAGGTCTTCGGCGATCATGAGGTTGATGATGTTGTCATCAAGGATCATGACCTTGCGTCTTTCGCCGCCCATGCGTGGAGTATGGGGGCGGCCCAACCGATGTCAACCTTTGAGCCGAGTGAGGTCCAGTCGTGGAACACCCCAAGTTGAGCGGCTTCATCGACCTGCACCTGCACGTGCTCCCGGGGATTGACGACGGCTCACGCTCGATCGAGGCGTCGGTCGAGATGATGCAGGGCCTGCAGGCGCTGGGCTACTCACACCTGGTCGCGACGCCGCACGCTGATGACCAGCGCCACACCTACGGCGTCGATCGCATCGAGCGCCTGCACGCCGAGACCGCGCGCGCCGCGACCGCAGCGGGGGTCGGGCTCACGCTGGGCTATGGCGCCGAGTACGCCTACGGGCCCCGCTTTCACGACGACCTCCAGCGACGCGCGATGATCACGCTGGCGGGGACGCGCTACGTCCTGCTGGAGCTCCCCGAGGCGTTCATGCCGGCGACGATGCCCAGTGTCCTGTTTGAGGTTGGGCGGGCCGGCTACTACCCCATCTTGGCACACCCCGAGCGGTGTGCGCCGTTTCACGATGATGTGGCGCGGCTCGAGGCGCTCGCGTCTGGCCGCGCGCTGATTCAGGTCAGCTTTCGCTCGCTCGCGGGGACCTTTGGTCGAACGATCAAGCGCACCGCATGGACGCTGGTGGAGCAAGGCTACGCTGACCTCGTGGCGACGGACTGCCACAGCCCGCGGGAGCTCGGAAAAATCGTCCGGCCCGTGCTCGAAGAGTTGCGTGAACGGCTGCCCGCCCCGAAACTCGCGCGCCTCTTGACCGGAACTCCGAACCGTCTGCTGACCACGGCCTAACGCGTCAGCTCCCGCCTGTGCGCAACGCCCTCGTCAAGTGGACAGCCTCGATCGTGCTCGGCGTCGGGCTCATGTGGCTCGCGTTCCGGGGCGAGGACTGGGCCGACGTCGGTCGCCGCGTGGCACAAGTCGACTGGGTGCCGCTCCTGGGCTACGCGACGCTCTTCTTCGTGTCTCACGTAGTTCGGATCGTGCGCTGGGGCGCGCTGGTCCGCGCGCTCGGCCCGATCTCGTGGCGCCAAGTCGTCTCGGCCGGCGCGATCGGCTACCTGTGCATCATGGTCTTCCCGCTGCGGCTGGGCGAGCTGGTGCGCCCGTACCTCGTGCGTGGTCAGGGGGGCGTCTCGGGCACCGCTGCGCTGGCGACCGTTGTGGTCGAGCGGGTCATCGATGGGCTGCTCTTCGTGGCCCTCTTCTTCGTCTTCATCTCGTTCCTGCCGCCGACGGGCGACCCGCGCGTCGACGCCGTCAAGCTGAGCGGCTACATCGCGGGGGCGGTCTTTGTTGCTGCGCTGCTTGTCCTCGTCGCCGGCTACACGCGCCGTCAGGCGACCGTCTCGCTCATCGAGCGCGTCGGGGGGCGCGTGCACCCGGGGCTGACGCGCAAGATCGTGCGCGTGCTCGACGCCTTCCTCGAAGGGCTCAAGATCCTGCCCGACCGTCGCCGCATCCTGATCTTCGTGGCGCTCACGGTCGTCTACTGGGCGATCCAAGGCGTGGGCATGAAGCTCATGGCCGACGCCGTCCACATGCCCGACGTGACCCTCTCGGGCGGCTTCGCGCTGCTCGCGATCTTGGTCGTCGGGATCATGGTGCCGGGCGGCCCGGGGATGACCGGCACGTTCGAGCTGGCGCTCAGCGCGGGCTTCTCGCTGCTCCTCCTGAGCGAGGAGAGCCGCGCGAACATCACCGTTTACATCATCATGCTCCATGTCACGCAGTTGCTTGTCCAAGTGGTGTGCGGCTTGCCGTTCATGGTCGGCCGCGCGCAGGGCCTCAAAGCGGCGCTTCGCGAGACCGGCGACGCTTGACCAACCCGGAACGGGGCGCGCGCATTGACGCAGACTGTGTGTGCGGGTAGTTTCGGGTGACTCGTCGACCCGTTGGAGCCCGTCCGTGAAGACCCTCTCGCGTCTCCGCCTTCCCCTCGCTTCACTGTGCGCGCTCGGCCTTGGCCTGGGCGTGCTCGGGTGCAACGACCACCCGCTCGTGCCGCTCGACAAGGTGATCTCGGCGGCGAGCAACGACGAGATCGACCTGCCCGCCAAGACGAAGCTCGACTTCCTCTTCATGATCGACAACTCGGGGTCGATGTGTGAGGAGCAGAAGAACCTCTCGAACAACTTCAGCATCATCTCGGACTTCTTGTTCAACGAGCTGGGACAGACGGCCGACTATCGGATCGCGTTCATCTCGACCGACATGAAGACCGAGGGCACCAAAGGCGCTTTCCAGAGCACGCCCGCACGGCCTGTTCCGGCGCTGAGCTGTCAGGACCCCATCACGGGTCAGGCGGACATCCCGAACACCGCGGACTGTGACGACCTGCTGAACGACGCGGCCAACGACCGCCGCA
>CANLBD010000156.1 GCA_947488215.1 Myxococcales bacterium
CCCCTGCTCGATGCGGCCGTCCGTCTTGGTGACGCCCTTGTTGACGAAGACCGTGCCCTTGACCTTGAAGGTCTGCGCGGCCTTGCCCGTGTTCTTGAGCAGGAGCTGCTGGGTCAGCGCTTTGCCCGTCCCGTTCTGCGCGAGCGCGAAGAATCGTGCGCTCCCCGTGAACGTGTGGGTGGTGTCACCCCGGCCGGGAATGGGCGCCATCGTCGACCCGAGGACGCCCGGCTTGCGGAAGGTCTCCGGGTTGTCGTTGATGAACATATCCGGGCCGGTGACGCGCGCGTCGACGGGCGCGAGGGCGTCTTCTGCGAGCACGCTCTGCGTCTCAGGGCCGCCTCGACCTGTCGGTCCCCCCGCGGGGCCGACGGCCTTGGTCTTGCCGCCTGTCAAGCCAGCGACGTAGCCTTTGAACGCCGAGGCCGCTTGACCCACCTGAGCGGGGGCCTCGTGACCGGGCGTGGTCCGAGCTCGACTCGCCTGTGCCGCGGTGACTTGAGAGTCGCGGGTCTGTGACGTGCTTGGCATGTTTTCCCCTCTCTAGTCCTTAACGCAGTACAGCAGCCCGCGATACGGCGGCAGATGGTCGACAGCGTCACTGTACTGGACTTGGTTCCCATCGCCGCTCGGGACCGCGGTCGCGGGGACGTTCTCGCCCAACCACTCAAAGACGACACCGCTCATGCCCTGGTCGCCCGCACAGCAGTTGAATTCATTCGACCGCGCGCCGATGCGGTAGCGGTGCGAGCCACCCCCCTCGCCGAGCCCGATCGGGTTACCCCCTTGAGGGCGGGGACCGACGCCGAGGGGCAGTCGGCCGCGCAGGTCAGGCCGGCCGGCCGCGCCGTCCGCTGGACTCCAGCCCGCGGGGCAGGCGACGAGCGCAAAGGGCACGACGGCCCCGGTCGGGAGTTGAGCGTCGGTGCCGTCCCGCCCCGCAGGACCGGCGGGCCCTACCTCGCCCCGCTCACCTTGAGGCCCGCTGGGTCCCTCGTCGCCGCGCAGCGCGTCTCCAAAGGCCGTCGACAGCAACGTCGCGAGGCTGTCCAGGAACGACGCGTCGGCGGCGAGCCCGTCGCGGATCGCGTCCGCGCTCGGCGAGAAGCCCGGCTCGCCCCGGGGCCCCTGCGGCCCGACGAGCCCCTGCGGACCCACCGGGCCCTGAAGCCCACCCGGGTCGCCCGTCCAGCGGCCCTGAGGATCGATGACCGTGCGCCCCGCGACCAAGACGCTGCGCGGGGCGATGTCGCCGCGCACGTCGTCCGCGACACCCGCTCGCAGCGCGAACGGCACGCTCGTGAGCGCCAATCGCCCGGCGAGCAGGTCGCCGTCGACCTCGACCTCGAGGTAGAGGTCGTCTGCCGCGAAGAGGTCAGCAGGCAGCGCCGCGCTCTCGCCGAGCGTGGCCGTGTAGTGCCCCCCCTCCACAGGCACCTCGCTCACCTCGACCCACAGCGGCACGCCCCCCTCGACCCGGTCGTACAGGCGAAACACGAAGCGCAGCGCGCCATTCACGGGCGCGCCCGCCGCATCAAAGAGCGCGCCTTGGTGGGTCAGGCGGGCGGGGACCGCATCGGCCACGGCGGGCGTGAGCGCGAGGGCCGCAGCAGAGAGCAAGCGACTCAAGGTCTTCATGGCGGTGTTTCTCCGAACAAGACACCGGCGCGCAAGTGAAAGCGCGCGCCCTCAAGGGGGCCGGCGCCTTGCGGCGCTGGTCCGACCGTTCCGGTGAGTGTGAAGCGGGCGCCGCGCAAGACCCCGCCGCCCGCGACCCATCGCGCGGCGTCACGAGGCGCAGGTCGCTCAGCGTCTGGGGAGGCAGGGGCCGCGTCCGCGGGGGCGGCGGCGTCTGGCTGGGCGTCGACCAGCGACGCGTCGGGGGTGGCGTCCGGCGGGGGCGCGGCGTCGACCGGGGTCGCATCGCGGGGCGATGGTCCATCCGGAGCGGGGGTGGCGTCCTCCACAGGGCGGGCGTCCAGCGGCGCGGTCGCGTCAGCGGGCCGATAAGCGTCGACCTCGGGGCGCGCGTCGCGGGGAGGCCTCGGACGCCCCGTATCGGGCTGCCCGTCGCCCGGCGCGTGACCATCGCACCCGCCGAGGAGCGCAAGCGCCACAGCCAGCGAGAGCGACCGGTTCGAGGGCACCCGCCCACGCATCGTCAGTAGACCCGCCCGAAGATCGCGTACGTCGCGCTGATGGTGTCGAGCATGTCGAGGTGGCTCGTCAGCGCGTACTGCGCGCGGTAGTAGGCCCGCGCAAGGCGGTCATCGAGCGCAGCGTCTGGCCCGGAGTACCCAAACCAGGCGTCCATCGCGGCTTCGTACTGCTCGCTGAGCGCGCGACCGCGGCGCACCATCTTCACGGCTGCTGTATCAGCGGGCTCGAGGTACGCGCAACGCGTGGCCGGGGCCGCGCAGCCGCCCGCAGGCTGGCAGAGCAGGTCGTCGCCGCAGACTGTGCCCTCGGGGCATTCGGCCTGTCCGCCTGTGCAGCGCTGCAAGCAGGTGCCGGGGTTGCCTGGCCCGTCGAGGGCCGCGCAGAGCGTCCCGTCTGCGCGGCCGGTATGGCCGCCGCACTGCGCGTCCACGATGCAGCTGCCGCAAAGGGGCACGCTCCCGTCGGGCGGGGCCGTCAGGTCGCAGCGCGGCTGCACCGCCGCCCAGGTGATGCCCCTGAGCGGGTCCGTGAAGGTCACGGTCTCGGAGACGGCGGGATCGCCCACCACCTGGTTCGGACTCCCCAGTCGAAACACGTTCATCTGGTCGTTGAAGCGCGTGCTGTAAGAGGCCGTCGTGTAGACGAAGCCGTACCAGAGGACGTCGGACGTGAGCGAGAAGGTGGGCTCCGCCTCGAGCAGCGGCGCGAAGCCCCCCTCGACGCAGGTCCCCGCCTCGCACGTTTGTCCTACGGGGCAGCGCCCGAGCGGATGAGCGGCATCGCACTCGCCTACGTAGTCCTCGCAGGTGCGGGTGCCATCGGGCAGGCAGTTGCCGTTGTAGCAGGTCGTCCCCGACGGGCACGAGCCCGGCCCCTCGGTGCAGTCGACCACGCACACCCGGCTGCCTGCATAGGGCTGGCAGTAGACGCCGCCGAGCTCGTTCGTGAAGCCTGCGCAGTCACTGTCCGTCCCACAGGCCTCGCACACGCTCGCGGAGCCGGCGGTGTCGGGCAGCTCAGCCCCGAGAGGCGCGCCGGTCTCCGGGTCGAAGTAAGCGTCGGAGTCGAAGTCGTAAATGGGCGCGGACGAACCGTACACGACGCGCGTCGGGCGAACATTGGACGTGGGGTCGGCGTCGTCCGCCTCGACGGCCCGCGGCGCGAACCCGCGGTAGTCGCTCGCGAGCATGCCGCCGAGGAGTCGGTCTATCTCGTCCCCGAACCAGTCGTAGTAGCTGATCGCGAACACGCCCGCGTCGCCCTCGACGCCGATCGCGTAGGCCTCCGGATCGACAAGCGCCCACAACGCTGCCAGCGTCGTCCAATAGTGGCCCGCCTCAAGGGGCTTCCACTCGAAGTAGTAGCCCGCGTTCGCGTCGTAGCGGCTGAACTGGCGGCGGCCCTCGCCCGCCTCGATGGTCCAGCGGCGCCCATCAGGCGCGCAGTCCGCGTCATCAACGACGGGCTCGGCCTGACCGATGACCGCGTCCGACAGGTGAATCAGGCGGCCGTTCGCGCCTTCGCACCACGTCCCGTACTCGGGTGTCGTCAAGACCTCGGCGAGCAGGTCGAAGCCCGAGTTGATGGCGAGGTCATAGCTCCGGTCGAAGGCCGGATCGAAGCCGTACGGCGCCAGGTACCAAGACTGGAAAACGTCGGAGAGGGGCAAGAAGACGCTGCCGTAGTAAGTGAACAGCGGGTCGATGACGTCGAACATCACGCGCCCGCGGCGGAAGTTCACGAACGGGTAGTACGACCGGTACTCGTCGATGAGGGAGCGCGTCATCTCGAAGGGGTCGGCGCCTTGGTCGAAGACGCGGCACGACAGCAGGCCGCCCTCCCACTCATCGGAGCAGAAGAGATAGGGTACCTTGACGGCGCGGTCGACTGTATCGGCCTCCTTCTCAAGCAGGTAGTCGGCGTAAGACATCGTCTCCCGGCCCGCCTCGGACAGGTCATCGAGGGTCGGAAAGGCCTGCGCGACCGTCGTGTAGTGGAACCGCTCGAGCGCCGTGATCGAGGGCAGCCCCGAGTCGTCGTAAGCGTGCGCGCCCTCGCGTCGCGTCAAGATCGCGCCGGCCTCACCGAGGTCACTTCGGCGGTGCTTGAAGACCTCGACGTGCCCCGGGAGCTTCGCTAGGCAGCCGTCCTCGTGAGGCACGGACGGATGGCGCTCGCACACCGGACCCTCGGCAGCGTAGGTGCCCGACGAGTATCCGAACAAAATCGCAGCCGAGTCGTACTTGCCGAGGCCGTTCAAGTCATTCGCCCACGAGAAGCCGTAGTCCATGATCGAGCTGTACTGCTTTTGCCGCATCAGCCCGTCTCGCTGCGCCTCGGTCAGGCTCGCCTGGTCGTAGAGGTCGCCCAGAGATTCGATGGGCTCGAGGGTCTCCTCGCGCAGGGACCAGTAGTCGTCCGGGTAGTTCAGGCTGTCGTAGCTGCCCTGGAAATTGTGCCGCAGGCCAAGTGTGTGTCCGACCTCATGCTCGGCCGTGCTCGCAAAGATTTCGGCGCGTAGCTCTCGCCACACGGCGTCGTAGTCGGTTCGGCCAGCATACTTGCGGACCAAGCCCTCGATGTTGGGCTCAAGCATGTCGGCCATGTCGGCCGAGCGGGCGCGCATCTTCGCCCGCAGCGCCTTGAGCTGCCGCATCGCCTCGGGCGAGAGGACTCGCGTGGGGTCCAGCGCCTCGCGGGTCGTCTCGTCGGCCGTCTCCCAGTCCAAGCCTGCGCGGCGCGCCAGCGCACGCTTCACCTCGTCGTTGAGCAGCATCGGCGGGCTGTGCCCCGCCTCGCGGGCGGCCTGAATCCTCGCGTGGGTCGCGTGAGCGTCGTAAGGCCGAAGCTCGGCGCGCTTGGGCGTCGGTCGGGCAGGGGGCCGCGCGCGGGGCGACCGGGCGACCGGGCGGTCGACCGGCACGCGGCTGAGCGCAGGCGCCCGCGGCGCGGCTGTCTCTTTGCCCGTGAGCCGCGCCTCGACGTCCCGGGCGTAGTGCTCGCCGAAGATCAAGGTCGAGGTGTCGAGCTCGCCGTTGAAGAAGCGGAGCACGTCGGTCGCATACTGCGCCCAGGTGCTCACGGCCGCACCGTACACATACGCTTTGCCGCTGATGATCTCGCCCGTGATGGGGTCCGCGGCGGACGGGCCGTAGCCGAGCAGGCCCTCGACCGTGTCCGTGTCCACCCAGTGGAGCGTGGAGTACCGCAGGTCGCCCATGCGGGGCGCGAAGCCGACCGCGCCGCACGCGTCGTCATCCGCCTCGACGACCGGGGTGTGACACAGCACGAAGACCGGCGTCTTGACCTCGGTCACGGGCTTGCCCCAGGCCGCAGCGACGGCGCGCCGACCCGCAGCGTCCCACTGCGCCATCGTCGCTTGGGCGGCCGTATCGAGGAGCGGGTCAGACGGGAAGTTCGGGCCGAGGTAGTACGGCACGGTCCGAACTTCGCGCGCGCTCACCGGCAGCACGCGGCCATCTGCGTCGTGCGTCTGTCGCCAGATGTTGTGCCGATTGATCAGGTACTCGCGGCCAGCGTCCGTGATGCCGCGCTGCTCGTCGTATGTGTAGCGCTCGCTGCGGAAGTACCCGAACCGGCTCATGAGCTGGTCGTCGTATTGGAACGGCTCGTAGTCGGGCTTTGCAGGGGCTCGCGAGACCGACGTTCGGACCTCGATCTCGGCGGCGGCGCAGTCATACGCACCCCAGCCCGCCCAGGTCAGCCAGCACGCCTCTTCGTCCGGCTCGACCAAGAACCGGCCCAGAACGTCGAAGTAGCGCGTCGCGCCGCCTTCATCGACCTCGCGGTAGAGGGCCGCCGCGCCGCCCTGCTCCTCGGGCGTGAACGAGGCCATCGCGGTGACGCTGCGGGCGGGCGCGATGAAGTCGAAGTTGCTCACCTGGCTCTGAGACCAGTCGACGCGCACGAAGTCCCGCTCGAACCACAGGCGGTCGCTCGTGTTCTCGCTGATGACGTTGCTCTGCTCGCCCGTGCTGCTGTTGTACTCGCGCTCGACGTCGACATAGCCGAGCACTGGCCAGGCCGCGACGGGGCTCTCAGTCCCGTCGAAGCGCGCGCCGTTCGACGGGTTCTCCGCGCCGGGAATGAGCGCGTAGGACCGGTACGCAACGAGCGCGTTCTCCTCAAAGCGAAACCGGATCCGCTCGAGGCGACTCGTCTCGCCCTCGAAGAGGTATCCCGTGGTCGAGGGCACGTGAGTGACGGTCTGCAGCAGGTACCACTCCCCCTCGAGGTCCGCCTTACGCAGCAGATTGCCCTGCGTACGGTCCACATCGGGTACGGTCTCGGCGCAGCCCGCGAGCGCGACAACGCTCAGGCTCAGGGTGGCCGCGAAACGACGAATCGACATCACGCATCTCCGCCATCGGAAGCGTAGTATCTGGCCACACCCGAGGGGCGCGAGCAACCTCACAGCACGAGGTGAGAGCGATGTGTGGAGCGAGTCGATTCAAAGTGGGCGCGGCGGCGTTTGCGGTCATATTGGGCGCCGGCTGTGGAGGCGATGAGCCCAGTGACGCAGGCGATGCCGCAGCCTCGATGGACGCGATGGCCATGGCCGACGTCGCCTTTGACGCGGGCGTTGACGCGGGCGTTGACGCGGCGCCGCCTGTCCCGCCGCCGGTTCCCCCGATGGAGGCGCCCGTCGACGCTGCGGGGCCATGGCGCGTCGGGTACCGCGAGGTCTCGATCACCTATGTCGGCGCC
>CANLBD010000157.1 GCA_947488215.1 Myxococcales bacterium
GGACGCCGCGCGGGCGTCGCTCGAGCGCTTGGGCGTTCCGCTGCCGCCGCTCCCGGAGACCTATACGCTGCCCGCTGTAATGACGGAGCGGGACATCCTCCTTGCAGCGCTCACGCTTGAGGTGCAGGCGGTCAACGCCTACATCGGCATCTTGGCGACGACCGTCGATCCGGCGATTCGCATCGAGGCGGCGAACACCTACGCCTCTGAAGTCGCGCATGTCGTCGCGCTGCGGGGCGCGCTGAACGACGCGGGCGCCGTCAACTTCGCATTCGCGCGCGATCTAGGGCCCGCGCTCGCGGCGCTCAAGGCCGCGCCGCCCCCAGAGGAGCCATCACCATGAGCAGCCCGACCCAGAAGCCCCCGGGTGAGACCCGCCGTGACCAGCAGGAGGGCGTCGACGTCCTCGAGCGCCCGCGCGTCAAGCGCCCGCCCATGTACCGCGTGCTCTTCCATAACGACGACTACACGACGCGGGACTTCGTGATCGCGGTGCTCGTGCGCTTCTTCTACAAGACCGAGACCGAGGCCACGCAGGTGATGTTGCACATTCACCACAACGGCGTGGGCGTCGCCGGCATCTTTCCAAGAGATGTCGCTGAGACGAAGAAAGCGCAGGTCGAGACCCTCGCGCGTGATTATGAGTTTCCTCTGCGGCTCAGTTTAGAGCCGGACGAGCAGTCAGACCGAGGTGGAGAGGGCTAAGCGCGCATGGCCGAGGTTCAGATCAGCAAGCCGCTCAAGGTCGCGATCGACTTCGCGGTCGAGGTGGCGCGCACCAAGCGCCACGAGATCGCGGGGACGGAGCACCTCTTCTTGGGGCTGCTGTTCGACGCGCAGGCAGCGCGTGTGCTGCGGCGCTGCGGCGCGAACGTCGCCACGCTCAAGCAGGACGTCGAGGCGTTCTTGGACGCGATGCCGGGCGTGCCGGGCGACGACTGGATCGACGTCGAGCCCTCGACCGGCTTTCAGGCGGCGGTGCAGCGCGCGATGATGAACGCCGCGACCTCGGAGCGAAACCTCGTCGAGCCCCAGCACGTGCTCGTGGCGATGTTCGCGCTCGTGGACTGCCACAGCGTCTACCTGCTGGGCAGGGCGGGCGTGACGCGGCTCTCCGTGATCGAGGCCGTCTCCCACGGGGGAGGCGACGACGAGGTGGCCGGCGCCGAAGGCGGCGAGGACGCGGACGGTGAGGGCGGCGCCGAGGGCGGCGAGGGAGAGCCCGAGCAGAGCGCGCTCGAGAAGTATGCGGTCTGCTTGAACGACGAGGCGGCCGCGGGGCGCATCGACCCGATGGTGGGCCGCGCGCGAGAGCTTGAGCGCACGATTCACATCCTGTGTCGGCGCCGAAAGAACAACCCCGTCTTCGTGGGGGACGCGGGTGTCGGCAAGACGGCCATCGTCGAGGGCCTCGCGCTCGCGATTCACGAGGGCCGGGTGCCCGATCCGATCAAGGCCTGCAAGGTCTACTCGCTCGACGTGGGCTCGCTCATCGCGGGCACCCGCTATCGCGGCGACTTCGAGAATCGGCTCAAGGCGATCATGCGGCAGCTCGAGGGCCTGCCGGACGCGCTCCTGTTCATCGACGAGATCCACACGCTGATCGGGGCCGGCGCGACGAGCGGCGGCGCGATGGACGCTTCGACGCTCCTCAAGCCCATGCTCGCGCGCGGCAAGCTGCGCTGCCTGGGCGCGACGACCTGGGCGGAGTATCGGCGCATCTTCGAGAAGGACCACGCGCTGGCGCGGCGCTTCCAGAAGGTCGAAGTGGGCGAGCCCACGGTGGCCGAGACGGTCGAGATCCTGAAGGGCCTGCGCGGGCAGTACGAGGGCTTTCACGGGGTGCAGATCACGGACGCCGCGCTCGAGGCGGCGGCGGACTTGGCGGGGCGGTACATGAACGACCGCAAGCTGCCGGACAAGGCGATCGACGTCGTCGACGAGGCGGCGGCCGCCGCGAGGCTCGCGCCCCGGGCCGTTGTGGACGCGGTGGACGTCGAGGAGACGCTCGCGCGTATGGCCTCGATCCCGCCAAAGCGCGTCGCCGAGAGCGACCGGGATCGCCTCTCGCGGCTCGAGGCGGACCTGCGCGGCGCCGTGTTTGGCCAAGACGAGGCGGTGACGCAGCTCGCCGCGGCGATCAAGCTCTCGCGCGCGGGGCTCTCGCACCCGGACAAGCCCATCGGCAGCTTCTTGTTCACGGGGCCGACCGGCGTAGGCAAGACCGAGGCCGCGCGGCAGCTCGCGAAGACGCTCGGGGTCGAGCTGCTGCGGTTTGACATGAGCGAGTACACCGAGGCGCACACGGTCAGTCGGCTGATCGGCGCGCCGCCGGGCTATGTGGGCTACGATCAGGGCGGGCTGCTGACCGAGGCCATCGCCAAGAATCCGCACGCCGTGCTGCTGCTCGATGAGATCGAGAAGGCGCACCCGGCGATCTACAACCTGCTGTTGCAGGTCATGGACCACGGCACGCTGACGGACAACAACGGCAAGAAGGCCGACTTCCGCAATGTCGTCCTGATCATGACGAGCAACGTCGGGGCGCGGGAGCTTCAAGCGCGGCGTCCGGGCTTTCACGACGCCGCGACCGGCGCGCCTGGCGGGGACGACGAGCCCGCGCTCAAGCAGCTCTTCAGCCCGGAGTTTCGTAATCGCCTCGACGCGCGCATTCGGTTCGCGTCGCTCACGCCCGACATCATGGGGCACATCGTCGACAAGTTCGTGGGCATGCTGCGGGAGCAGCTCGCCGCGCGGGGGGTCACGATCGAGCTCTCGGCCAACGCGCGGGCGGTACTCGCGCGGCTCGGGCACGATCCGCAAAACGGCGCGCGGCCCATGGACCGCTTGATGCGCGACCGTATCCGCAAGCCGCTCTCAGACGAGCTCATCTTCGGTCGGCTCGAGAAGGGGGGGCGTGTCGTGGTCGACGCCGTCAGCCTAGACGCCGACGCGGTCACGCTCACCTTCCCCGATGCCTGAGCTCGTCGCTGGTCGCTTCCGGGTTCAACGGTCGCTGGCCTCGGGCGGCATGGGGCAGGTCTATGAGGCCCTCGACACCTTCGAGGGGGAGCGCCGCGTCGCGCTCAAGGTGCAGCGCGACAACGACCCAGACACCGCGCGCCGGTTCGCCCGCGAAGCGGAGATCCTGACAAATCTTCGGCATCCCGTTGCGGTCGGCTGCTACGCTGCAGGTCAGCTCAACGATGGGCGCGCCTGGCTCGCACTCGAGTGGCTCAGCGGCGAGGACTTGCACGCTCGGCTGCAGCGGGGCGCGGTGCCGCCGGCCGAGGCCCTGACGCTCGTCGCGCGCGTGGCAGACGCCCTCGACGCGCTCCATGCGCTGGGTGTGATTCACCGCGACATCAAGCCCGAGAATCTGTTCTTGGAGGGCGGCGCGCTCGACGGCGTGCGCTTGCTCGATTTGGGCATCGCCCGCTTCGTTGACCCCGCCGCGCACGGCCCGCGCACGGGCGCGGTCATCGGGACGCCGGCTTACATGTCGCCGGAGCAGGTCCGCGCGTCGGACGCCCTCGACCACCGCAGCGACCTGTGGTCGTTGGGTGTGGTGCTCTACGAGTGTCTGACGGGGGTCGCCGCTTGGCCAGGGAGCAACCCGCTCGCCGTGATGGTCAAGGTCCTACTCGAGCCGCCGCCGAGGCTCTCGGCCCGCCGACCGGACCTGCCCGCGAGCCTCGACGCCCTCGTCGCGTCTCTGCTGACGCATGATCCGTCGGCGCGTCCGGAGCACGCAGCCGAGGTCGCAGCGATGGCGCGCGAGCTGGCCGAGGCTTGCGGGGATCTCGACCCGGCGGCGGCGCCGCTCACGATCGCCGCGCAGCACTCGGAGTTGGGCGTCGATGAGCTCCGCTACCTGACCGTTTTGCTCGTCGGTGGCATGGGCGGCGCGCCCACGATGACGGGTGACGAGACCCATCAGTGGTACGCGCGCCTGGATGAAGCGGCCGTGCGCTTGGGCGCGGTCCCGCAGAGCCTCGCGGACGGGACGCTCCTCGTAACGTTCCCAAGCGGCGACACGGCGACCGACCGCGCGGCGCGTGCGGCGCACCTCGCGATCACGCTGCACGAGCTGGCGCCCCATGTCCCTTATGCACTCGCGACAGGCGCGCTCCGGAGCGGCCACGGCGCACCGGCGCTGGGCGCCGTGGTCGACGCGGCTGCCGAGGTCCTTGGGCGGTTTGCCGAGGCCGATGGCGAGAGCGGTGTGCACGTGGATGAGCACACAGCAGGGCTTCTGCCCTCGGCGTTTGTCTTGTCGCCTCCCGACGCGGACACGCCGCACGGCACGCGCTGGCTCTTGGGGCGGACGGATGCGGGCGCGGCCGCCCGCCCTGTGCTGGGTCGACCGACGCCCTTCGTCGGGCGTGACCGCGAGCTCAGGCTGCTCGAGGGCTTTCGCCGCGAGGCCGAGCGGAGCCGCCAAGCGCGGCTCATCGTGCTCGAGGGTGAGCCGGGGATGGGCAAGTCGCGCTTGCGCGACGAGTGGCTCGCGCGCGTGCTCACGATCGCCCCGACGACGCGCATCGCGCTCAGCGCCGGGGTTGAGCGCGGGCGCCCGTGGAGTGGGGTGGCGGGCCTCGTCACCTCGGTCATCTCGCCGCAGAGCGGCCGTTCGACGGGGCTCGACGCGCTGCTCGGAGCGGAGCCCTCGGCGACGCTGTTTCCCTTTCTCGCTCGGGTCGTCGGGTTAGAGCCGGGCTCAGAGGGCGTCGCGACGACGGCGCGCTTTGAGGCCGTCCGAAGCTCGCCGAGTGAGCTTGAGATCCTCACGCGCAACGCGCTGGCGACGCTCGTCGAGGCGCGGGCGCAGCGCGCGCCGATGGTCATCGTGGTCGACGACGCGCAGTGGCTTGATGTCTCGAGCCGAGGCTGGCTGAACGGGTTCACGTCCGGCGTGCGCGGGTCGCCGGTGTTGTGCGTGTTGCTGGAGCGTCCGCAGCGCGGCGAGAGCGCATCGCCCCCCCCAACACACGCGGTCTCGCTGCCGCTGCCGGCCCTGCCGACCGAGGCGATGCTGCAGATCGCGAGCGCGATCATCGACACGCCGACTGTGCCGCCGCAGCTCGTCGAGCGGGCCGAGGGCAACCCCTACTACCTCGAAGAGCTCCTCAGGACGCTCACCCAGACGGGCGGTGGTCGCTCGCTCCCGACGACGATCCTCGCCATGGTTCAATCGCGCTTCGATCGTCTCACGGGCGCGGAGAAGCGCGTGCTCCGCGGCGCGAGCCTGATCGGGCGACAGTTCTCGACCCATGGCTTGCGGGCCATGCTCGGCGAGATGGCACGGCAAGACCTGCAGGCCGCCCTCGACGGCCTGCGCCGGGCCGAGTTCATCACAGAGCTCAATGGGCAGTGGCATTTCGTGAGCGACCTCGTCCGAGATGCTGCTTCGGAGACATGGACGCCGGAGGACCGGCCGATGGCCCATGCGCGCGCGGCCCGCTGGCTCGCCGTGCAGCCTGTGCCGGATGCGCTTGAGATCGCTGAGCACTGGGCGCTCGCCCGCGAGGTCGCGCAGGCCGCGCCGTGGTGGGCGCGCGCCGCCGATGAGCGCTTGGAGAGCAATGACCTCGTGGGCGCGCATCGCGTCGCTTTGCGCGCCCTGTCGGCCATTGAGGGGCAGAGCCACATCGAGAAAGCGGCCGAGGGCAGCTTGTTGGCCACGCTGGGGCACGCGCTGTGCTGGATGGGACAGTCGGGCCAAGGCGCCACGCGGCTCGCGGCGGCGCTCGCGCTGCTTGAGGTGGGCACCGCGGCGTGGTTTCGCGCCGCGGCTGACATGCTCTCCGCCCACCGAGTCCCCGACGTCGAGGGGCAGGCGTGGGCGGCGGCGCTCGAGAGTCACGCGCGCGCGGCGGAGTCGCCGGGGGCCCGAGGCGCGGCGGTCACAGCGCTTTGCCGAGCCGCGACCCTCGCATGGGACGACGCTCGAGATGCCGAGGGCGACACCTTGTTTGCCGCGGCGGTGGAGATGTCCGAGGTCGAGCCGCTGCCGAGCCCCGCAGACGCGCACATCGCGCGGACTCGCGCAGCGCGGGCGTGGCGCCGCGGTGACTTCGGCGACTGCATCGAGGCGCTGGTCCTTGCGCTCGACGGTTTTCGGGCCGCAGGCCTCACGCGCCACGCGTGTGGGGTGCGGGGCAATCTGGGCGCGGTCTGCGTCGAGGTCGGGCTCTACGAGCGCGCGTGTGGTGAGCTGAGCGAGACCGCGCGTGAGGCGGCGGCGCTGGGCTTGATTCGGCTCGAGGCGAGCGCGTGGCACAACTTGGGCCACGCGCTGCTGCGGTTGGGACGCTTAGACGAGGCGCTCGAGGTCGAGACGATGGCGCTGCGCTTCTTCGAGGCGCACGGCGACGAGGTGTGGAGCGCGGCGAGCAGGCTCTATCTGGCGCGCGTGCACACCGCCGACGGGCGGCCTCATCAGGCGCTCACTGAAGTGGCTCGAGCGCTGCCCGTGCTCGAGGCGAGAGCGGCGTCCATGCAGGTGCTCGCCGTGGCGACCGAAGCGGAGGCGCACTTGGCCCTCGGTCGGGCCGAGGTCGCGCTGGCATCGACGCGGCGGGGCTTTGCGTGGCTTGAGGCGCATGGGGGCGCGGGCGAGGGCGAGCTTCTGTTGTGGGCGGTCGAGCTTGAGGTGCTCCGTGCGCTCGAGCGCACGGGTGACGTGCTTCAGCGCTCGGTTCTGGCCATGCAAGCGTTGGAGCGTCGAGCGGGCAACCTCCGCAACCCCGCGCTCCGCACAGCTTTCTTGAGCGAGGTCGCCGAGAACGCGGCCATCGCGCGTGCGCGCGGCCTGGCGATGGGGGGCTCGGTA
>CANLBD010000158.1 GCA_947488215.1 Myxococcales bacterium
CGCGAACGCGATGAGGGCGACCGTGCGCCACCCGCGGGTCGCTCTCCGTGTCATCCGACCAGCGCGCGCTCGAACGCGGCGAGAGCGCGGGTCACGTCGTCGTCGTTCACATCGAGGTGCGTCACGAGGCGCAGCGTCTGCGGCCCGCTCACGACCCCCCGCACGTCCTCCGAGACGCGCGAGAGCAGCGTCGCGGCGTCGAGCACCCGCGCACCCTCGACGACCTCCGCAAAGACGAGGTTCGTCTGGACTCGGGACAGGTCGACGCGCAGCCCCGGCAGCTGCGCGAGCGCCTCAGCCAGCCGTCGAGCGCGCGCGTGGTCATCGCGCAGGCGCTCGAAGTGGTGCTCCAGCGCGTGCAATCCAGCCGCTGCCAGCACGCCCGCCTGCCGCAATCCGCCACCCAGCATCTTTCTGTACTTGTGCGCGCGTCGCACGAACGCTCGGGTGCCGCAGAGGACCGAGCCGACGGGCGCGCCGAGGCCCTTCGAGAGGCAGACGCTCACCGAGTCCGAGGCGGCTGCCCACGCCGCCGGAGACACGTTGGCCGCAACGGCGGCGTTCCACAGTCGCGCGCCGTCGAGGTGAACAGGGACGCCCCGCTTGTGCGCGACATCGACGAGCCCTTGGTATGCGTCGACAGGCAAGACCACGCCGCCCCCGCGGTTGTGCGTATTCTCCACCATGACCAGCCGCGTCGTCGGAGCGTGGCCGCTGGCGTCCTCGCCGCGGATCGTCGCCGCGAGGGTCGGCGCGTCGAAGTGGCCGGTGTGGCCGAGCACAGTGAACTGAACGCCCGCCAGGGCCGCGCCGCCACCGCCCTCATAGGCGTAGCTGTGCGCGTGCCACCCGACGATGACATCGTCCCCAGGCCGGCAGTGAACAAGGAGGGCGATCTGATTCGCCATCGTGCCGCTGGGTACAAAGAGGCCCGCCTCTAGGCCCAGACGCTCCGCCACAGCGGCCTCGAGGGCACGCACGGTCGGGTCATCGCCGAAGACATCGTCGCCGACCTCGGCTGCAGCCATGGCGGCGCGCATCGCTGTGGTGGGGCGGGTGACCGTATCGGAGCGAAAATCACTCGGCAGGCGTGGCTTCATCACGGCCTCACAGGCTCAGCGAGAGCGCGAGCTCGGGGTAGAGCATCGCGCAGTCGTCCTGGCAATCGCTGACAAGGCGCTCGTAGACCACGCCCCCCCCGAAAAACGAACCACCGCTCGAGACCCAGAAGGCCCCAGCGCGAGCGCCGACCGAGTCCGCTCCCTCTTCACCATCGATGAACCATCGGCGGTAGAACGCCCCAGCGTACGGCTTCAAGACCGGCACAAAGTGGAGCACGTAGCGGACGTCCGGCGTCACGCGGGTCAACCCGGGGTCTAGGCCGAAGGTGCGGTCCACGCCCAAACCGACCTCCAGGCCGTCGCGCACGAAGTAGCCAAAGGCCCCGCCGGCGACGATCCCCGTGTCCCCGCCGCTCTGAGTCGAGCCGAGCCCGAGCGAGAGGCGCATCCGACCTTGAGCGAAGGGCCCGGCGTCTTCGTCCGCGAGCGCGGGCGTCGCGCTCGCTGCGACGAGTGCGAACGCGACTGCGTGAACGTGTGCATCCGACCAAAAGAGCGCCATCAGAGGGCCTCCTCGCGACCAACAGGGGGCCGACAAATAGCACGACGCGGCCCACAGCGCGGTGTACAAGGGCGTCGATGATTCGCCTGCGTCAGGTGACGAAGCGTTACGGCACCGCGCGCGCTGACGAGCAGGCGCTGGTCGGCATCGACCTCGACATCGTCGCGGGTGAGCACGTCGCGCTCTTGGGTCCATCCGGCTCGGGCAAGACGACTTTGCTCAACCTCATCGGCGGGCTCGACCGCGCTTACGAAGGCACGGTCTCCGTGAACGCCATCGACCTCGCGCCGCTCTCGGATGGGGCGCTCGCCCGCATGCGATCATCAACCGTTGGATTTGTCTTTCAGCACTACGGCCTGCTCGACCACCTGTCCGTCGTCGACAACGTCATGCTCCCCGGCGCGTTTTGCGACGACGTCGCGCGGACACGGGCCGAGTCGACGACCAGGGCGATGCAGCTGCTCGAGCGGGTCGGTATCGCCCACAAGGCCGCGGCCCTGCCGCCCAAGCTCAGCGGCGGCCAGCGGCAGCGCGTCGCGGTCGCGCGCGCGCTCTTCAACCACCCCAAGCTTCTCCTCTGTGACGAGCCGACGGGTAGCCTCGATACAAACACGGGCGCAAGCGTCATCCGTCTCCTCGAGGCCCTCAACGCCGAGGGCGTTACGCTCGTCACGGTCACCCACGACGCGCGTGTCGCTTCGTCTGCGCGGCGCATCGTGCGCCTCGAGGACGGCCGCGTAGTCGAAGACGCGGTGAGGCGACCTTGAAGGCGCGCGCGCTCCTCAGCCTTGTCGCGCAGAGCTTGAGCCGCGCGCGGGTCGCCTATGTCGCGAGCGCGCTCGGGGTCTGCGTCGGCGTAGCGAGCCTCGTCTTCTTCATCGGGCTGGGCGAGGGTGTTCGACGCGTCGTACTCGACCGCGTGCTTGTCGCCCAGCACGTCGAGGTCGTCCGCAAGAGCTTCGACGCTGGCCCACTTCGCGTCGACTCGATCTTTGGACTGGGCGCGACCCCGCCGCTCGACGCCAACGCGGTCGCCGCGCTCGCCGGCATCGATGGCGTGGCCGCAGCCCTGCCGCGCGCGCGGCTGACTTTTCCGGCGCGCGCCGCCGGTGGGCGCGCGATCCTGGGTCAGGACCTTGTCGCGGAGCTCATCGCAGACGGCGTCGCGCCCGAGAGCGTCGCGGCCTCGACCATGGCTGCGGGCGTATCGCTGGAGCACTTCGTCGATCCCGAGGCGCCTCGCCCATGCGACAACTCAAGTGAGTGCCCCGGAGACGGTCAGGTTTGCGAGGCGGGCCGATGCATCGGCCTTCGGTGTGTCGCAGCCCCGGAGGACGCGGCGTCCAGCGACCGCTTGAAGGCGTGTCCAGGCGAGAGCGCCTGCGCGGTCGACCTTGGCCGGTGCCTCCGCCCCATCCCTGCGCTTGCGAGCCCGCACGCCCTCGAGCTCTACAACAGCAGCCTCGTCTCGGCGCTCTCGGGCGCAGGCAAACCGCTCCCTCGGCTGACACCGAGCGCGCTCATCGGCCTGCAGGTCGAGGTCACGTTCGGAGAGGGCTTCGTCGGGCGCTCGAGCGGCGCGCCCCCCATCACGCGGCGGGTCAAGCTCGTGGGCTTCGCCGACGCCGCGATTCTTGTGGGCCTGACCCTCCCGCTCTCTGTCGTCCAGCGTCTCAACGCGCGCTTCAACGGGCCCGCTGCGGGGCTGCTCCTTCACGGCGTTCTCCTCGATGTGCCCGCGACGGAGGACTTGCCCCGCGTCGTTTCGCAGGTGCGTGGGCTGGGCTTCGAGCTCTCGGACCGGAGCGAGAACGTCGAGCAGGCGGGCCGCCTTATCCGCCTCGTGACCGCGCTCTTGAGCCTCGTCAGCGGCCTCATCGTCGCGCTCGCAGCCCTCGGTATGACGCAGGCCTTCTTCGTCGCAGTCCAACAGCGCCGGCGTGAGCTCGCAGTGCTCAAAGCCCTCGGCGCGGCGGCCTCTGACATCCGCGCAATGGTCCTTCTCGAGGCCGCCATTATCGGCGGCCTGAGCGGTGCGAGCGGACTCCTGCTCGGCCGGCTGAGCGCTTGGGTGGCAGACGTTGCCGCGACCGCGATGCCCTACTTCCCATTCAAACCCATGACTTTCTTCGACTTTCCGGTGTGGATCTGGCCCGCAGGGCTTGGCTTCGCCGTGGCCGCCTGCGTGCTCGGCGCGTCTGTGCCCGCTCGGGCTGCTGCGCGCGCAGACCCCGCCCAGGCGCTGAACGCCTGAACACACCCACGCGTCCACGCACCGTCGTTGACGCTCGCGCCGCAGTCTCCTAAAGTTTCGGGCCGCCCGACGCCGGGCAGGAGCCCGGGGAGACCTTGCTGCGCGAGCCCGCCAAATTCGGCAACTACTACCTGTTCGAGCGCGTGAACGTCGGCGGCATGGCCGAGGTGTTCAAGGGCGTCTCCTATGGGGTCGAGGGCTTTGAGCGCCTCTTCGCGGTCAAGCGCGTGCTGCCGAGCATCTCCGAGGACCAAGAGTTCATCGAGATGTTCATCGACGAGGCGAAGATCGCCGTCCAGCTCAACCACCCGAACATCGGGCAGATCTTTGAGCTGGGGAACGCCGAGAACTCCTACTTCATCGCGATGGAGTTCGTGCAGGGCAAAGACCTGCGCGCCCTCTTCGACCGCGCCCGCAAGCGCGGCGAGCGCCTCGACGTCGCCATGGCGTGCCACCTGATCAAGGAGGTCTGCGAGGCGCTCGAATACGCCCACAGCAAGCGCAATGAGCGGCAAGACGCGCTGGGCCTCGTCCACCGAGACGTCTCACCGCAGAACATCCTGGTCTCGTACGACGGCGACGTGAAGCTCATCGACTTCGGCATCGCCAAGGCGGCGGGCAAGGCGAGCAAGACGCAGGCCGGCATCCTGAAGGGCAAGTTCGGCTACATGAGCCCGGAGCAGGTGCGCGGGCGACCGATCGACCGGCGCTCGGACCTCTTCTCGCTCGGTGTCGTGCTCTTCGAGATGCTCACGCTGGAGCGATGCTTCCAAGGCGAGAGCGACTTCTCGACGCTCGAGAAGGTCCGCAACGTCGACATCCGTCGCCCCTCGACGCTCAACCGCGAGATCACGCCCGAGCTGGAGCGCATCCTGCTCAAGGCGCTGTCGCGCAACCCAGATGAGCGCTACCAAAGCGCGTCTGAGCTGCAGGACGCCCTGCAGAAGTACCTGTACCAGTCGGGCGCGTTCTTCGCGCGCAAAGATCTGGCGCAGTGGATGAAGCGGATGTTCGAGGCCGACCTGCTCGACGAGCAGCGTCGCATGCAGGCGTTCCGGGCCTACGCCCGCGAGAACATCCCCGAGGCGCGCCGGGCGTCCTCTCAGCTGAACGCCGTTCGGGAGCCCGACACGGCGCCTGGCCACGTGCCGGCATCGTCGACCCCCGCGCCGACGTTCAAGCCCAAGCTGCCCACGCTCTCGTGGGAGGAGGACGAGCTCGAGACTTCGGTCTGGGACCAGAAGCCGAGCGACATCGGCAAGCCCCCCGAGCCGCCGCCGGGGCGTCTGCCGCTCGAGCCTGCATTCACAGCCGACCTGAACGACCAGCCGCTGGAGAGCGCCGCGCGCCCTGACCCCCACCCGTCCGCTGCGTTTCCGCGGATCACAGCGGAGCCCACGTTCGTGCCGCCGGAGCCCGCCACGCGCAGCCGTGTGCTCGCGCTCATGGCCGTGACACTCATCGCGCTGATCGTCGCCGCCGTGTTCGTCCTGTTCACGCTCAGCGGACAGCCGGCGACGCCGACGCTGGTCGTCAAGTCGACCCCGACCGACGTGACCATCTCCGTCGATGAGCAAATCCTCCATCAAGGAGCGACCCCATTCACCACGGCGGCGCTCCAACCCGGTCGCCACCAAATCAAGGTGAGCGCCAATGGCTACGAGAGCCGGATTCGCGACATCACGCTTGAGGCTGGCCGAGAGCTCGTCTTCGAGGTCGAGCTTCAGGGCGGCCGAACAGACGAGAGCACTGCGCTCGAGGTGGACAGCGTCCCGCGAGGTGCCCGCGTCAAGGTCGACGGTGTCGCCCTGAGCGATGACGTGACGCCGCTCACGCTGCGTCCGATTACCCCCGGTGACCATGAGCTCCGCGTGGAGAAAGACGGCTACCAAGCCTGGGTTGGGCAGGTCACGGCCTCAGCGGGCAAAACCGCGCGCATCGAGCAGCCCATCATCCTGTCGCCGTCACGGGTCACCGTGCGCTTCATGACCGAGCCCGCCGGCGCGCGCGTCTCACTGGAGCTCCCATCGGGGCAGCGGCAGTTCGCAGGTCAGGCCCCCGTCAGCCTGCCTGAGCTCGATAACAGCGGTCAGCTCGTCGCGGTCGTTGAGCAGGCCGGCTACGAGACGCAACGGCGCGCCATCGGCCCCTACGCCGTGACGGTCAAGGACGAGCTGATTATCTTGCAGCGCAGCGCGGGTGGCGGCACGAGCGCGACGCAGCGTGGCCCGAGCCAGGGAGGGCAGTCGCGGGGCGCAGAGCGCGCGCCCGAAGAAGACGCCCCCACGACGCCCCCAGCAGCCGCGCCCACCGAGGCCCCGACGGCAGCGCCCGCTGCCGCAACGGGGACGGGCTTTCTCAACGTCATCTCCATCCCGCCCGCGACGATCTACGTGAACGGCGAGGCCTTGGCTGAAGGTCGCCTCTACAAGCACCCGCTCTCGGCAGGCTCGTACCAAGTGGTCCTGCTCCGTGAGTCCGACCCCAAGGCCTACCGCCGAGAGTTCACGGCGGAGATTCGCCCGGACGACACCTCGACGATCAAGCACGCCGAGCCCTGAGGCGTGGCTCCCACGCGCGAGCGCAGGCTCACGGCCACCGAGCGGCTGTGGCTGGCCGCTGACGACGTCGCGCGGGACGCGGGGGCAACGCCCTTCGTGATCGAGACTTACGCGGTGGGCGTCGGCGAGCCCGAGCCGGCCGCGCTCGAGGCCGCCTCCGAAGCCCTTGTGCAGGCCTGGCCACTCGCGGGTGCGCGGTTGGAGGGGGCTTGGTGGCGCAGTCACCATCGACGCCTGCCGGTGCGCGTCGTCGACGCGCCATCGGGGTGGCGGGGTGAGTCGCCTGTCTCCGACCCGGAGAGCCTCAAGGCGCTCACGGCCGA
>CANLBD010000159.1 GCA_947488215.1 Myxococcales bacterium
ATGTCGGGCACGATCCGCAGGGTCACCCGCGCGCGGGCCGACTCGATGAGCTGGTTCACGGCGCCGGCGAGCGGGCGCGCCTCGAGCGCCGTGAGCGTCAGCGAGGGCCGCGTCCAGAGCTTCTCGTAGGGGTGTCGGTCCGGCTCACCCGAGAACTGCACCCCCGGGAGCATGCCGGCGTCCCGCTTGAACTGCTCGGCATCGAAGGGGAGCGCGGTCAGGCGCTCGCGCGCTGCGGCGTCGTCGCGCACGCGGTCGTAAATGCCCGGTATGTTGATCTCGCCGTTGGGCCCTTCAAGGCGCGCGATGATGCGGCACAGCGCCATGACCGGGTCGGGCACCGGGCCGCCCCACATGCCGCTGTGGAGCGGGTGGTCGAGCGCCGCGACCTCGACGTTGACGGCCACGAGCCCACGCAGCGCGAACGTGATGGACGGCACCCCTGTGTCGAGGTTGGCCGTGTCCGTCAGCACGATGCAGTCTGCGGCGAGCCGGTCCTTGTAGGTCGACAGGAAGGCCTCGAGGCTCGCCGACCCCGACTCCTCCTCGCCCTCGACCACGAGCTTGATGTTGCAGGGCAGCGCGCCGTGCGTCCTCAGCCAGGCCTCGATCGCGGCCACGTGGATCATCACGCCCGCCTTGTCATCGACCACGCCGCGGCCGTACATGCGGCCGTCGCGGATCGTCGGCTCGAACGCGGGCGAGACCCACTTCTCGGCGCGGCCGGGCGGCTGCACGTCGTGATGGCCGTAGAGCAGAAGCGTCGGCGCACCCGGCGCGCCGAGCCACTCCGCGACCACATAGGGGTGCGCGCCGGGAAAGGCGATGACCTCGACGTTGTGCAGGCCAGCGCGCTGCAACCGCGCGGCGAGCCACTCTGCAGACGCCTTGACCGGCTCTGGGGGAAAGGTCGACTCGCTCACGCCCGGGATGCGGCAGAAGTCGGCCAGATCGGCCAGCAGCGCCTCGTGGGTCGAGGTCAGGGTGCGGACGACGTCTTCGGTGGACTTGTGGGATGTGTGCATGGCGCGGGATTTAGCCGGATTCCCGCGGCGCGAACAACTTAGGCGCGCGTCACAGCGACGGCACCCGGCAGGCCGTCGAGCGGTGTGGCGTCGGCCGGCCCTTCACCCGCCTCAACCCGAAGTGTGGCGGCGAGGACCTCTTCGGCGACGGCCGCGCCGTGCGCCTCGAGCGCCGCCCGCAGCGCGGCGTCGTCCGTGTAGACGACCAGCGCGATCCGGTCGGTGACCTCGAAGCCCTGGTCTTTACGCGCCTTCTGCACGCGGCTCGTGACCTCGCGCGAGAGCCCCTCGGCGACGAGCGCGTCGTCGAGCGTCGTATCGAGCGCGACCGTCAGCGGGCCGCTCGCCTCGAGCACCACATCACCTCGGGCGGCGCGGGTCACCAGCACGTCCTGAATGTCGATGGTGGCACCCGCCACCTCGAGCGTGCCGCCCGCGCGGAGCGCCTCGAACGCTGCGCGGTCGAGCCCGCCGATCGCGCTCGCGGCCTCCTTCATCCGCGGACCCATGCGCGGCCCGAGCGTCTTGAAGTTCGCCTTGAACGACAGCGTACACAGGGCCGCGTCGTCGCCCGTCACGACCACGCTCTTCACGTTGAGCTCGTCCGCGAGGAGCTCCGCCTGCCGCCGCAGCGCCTCGAGCGCCCAGGGCTCATGGTGCACGAGCGTGAGCGTCCGGAGCGGCTGGCGGGTCTTGAGCTTGTGCTTCTCTCGCAGCGCGCGCCCCAAGCCCACAGCCTCGCGCGTCAGGGCCACATCTCGCTCGAGCGCGGCGTCGATGCGGGTGGGGTTCACCTGCGGGTAGTCACACAGGTGCACGCTGTCTCGCCCCGCCAGAGCGACGCCGGGGGCCACGACCAGGTTCTGGTAGACCGCCTCGGTCACGAAGGGCAGCACCGGCGCCATGACCTGCGCGAACGTAACGAGCACCTCGTACAGCGTCGCGTACGCGCTCGCCTTGTCCTGCTGGCCAGCGGCGTCGGTCGCCGTGCGCCAGAAGCGCCGCCGGCTGCGCCGGATGTACCAGTTCGTCAGGTGGTCGATGAAGCCGAGAATGGGCGGCACCACGCGATACAGGTAGTACCCCTCCATCTGCTCGTTCACGTCGCGGACGAGCGACTGGAGCATCGACAGCAGCCACCGGTCGAGCTCGGGGCGCGCCGCGACCTCGGGCGCCTGTGTGCCCGCCAAACCCGTCGCGGGGTGCCAGCCGTCGATGTTCGCGTACGTCACGAAGAACGACCACGCGTTCCGCAGCGGGAGCAGCACGGTCCGCACGACCTCGCGCACGCCCGCCTCGCTGAAGCGCAGCGGCTCCGCCCGCACCACGGGCGAGTTGATCAGGTAGGCGCGCAGCGCGTCTGCGCCGATCTCCTCGAGGATTTTCGCGGGGTCGGGGTAGTTGCGCTTCGACTTCGACATCTTGCTGCCGTCCTCGGCGAGCACCATGCCGTTGACCACGCAGTTCTTGAACGGCGGACGGTCGAACAGCGCCGTCGACAGCACCAGCAGCGTGTAGAACCAGCCGCGCGTCTGGTCGAGGCCCTCCGCGATGAACTGCGCGGGGAAGCGGCCCTCCCAGCCGTCTGCGCGCTCGAACGGGTAGTGGTCCTGCGCGTAGGGCATCGCCCCCGACTCGAACCAGCAATCGAACACATCGGGGATGCGCGTCGCGGCGCCGCCGCACTTCGGGCAAGTGAACGGCAGGTGGTCGATCTTGTGCGGGTGCAGGTCGTCGATCGGCGCGCCCGTGCGCTCGGCCAGCGCCGCGATCGAGCCTACGCACGTCGCCTCGCCACACGCGCCGCACTTCCAGACCGGGAGCGGCGTCCCCCAGAAGCGCTTGCGCGACACGTTCCAGTCACGCGCCTCGCTCAGCCAGTTGCCGAAGCGCTTCTGCCCAACGGCCTCGGGCACCCAGTGGATCTGCTCGTTGAGCTCGGCCATGCGCTCGCGCAGGCGCTCCACGCGCACGAACCACGCGGGCACGCTCTTGTAGATGAGCGGCGTCCCGCTGCGCCAGCAGTACGGGTAGCTGTGCACCAGCGTCTCGTGCTTGAAGACCCGCCCGCGCTGCTTCAGGTCGTGAATGATCTGCTTGTCGGCGTCCTTGACGTTCTGGCCGACATAGTCGGGCACCTCCGCCGTGAACTTGCCCTCGTCGTCCACGGGGTCCACGAGAGGCACGCCGGCAGCGCGACACGCGCGGAAGTCCTCCTCGCCGAACGCGGGCGCCATGTGGACCAAGCCGGTGCCGTCGGTCGTCGTCACGTGCCCGGACGCGATCACCATGAAAGCGGGCGAGCGGTCCGCGAAGTAGTCGAACAGTCGCGTGTACCGCAGGCCCACGAGCGCATCGCCCTTGAGCGTAGCGAGCACCTCCGCGTCCGCGCCGAGCACAGCCTCACGCCGCGCCTCCGCCACGATGTAAACACGCCCGTCCTTGGCGCTCCGGGCCCGCACGTAGTCGATCTCCGGCCCGACCGCGACCGCCAGGTTGCTCGGCAGCGTCCACGGCGTCGTCGTCCAGACCAGCAGCTCGGCTTCGTCCGCGTCGCCCTCGATGGGTAGCCGCACCGTCAGCGCAGGGTCTTGCACGTCGCGGTAGTCCAGGTTCGCCTCGAAGTTCGAGAGCGATGTGGACAGCCGCCACGAGTAGGGCATCACGCGGCGGTCTTCGTACACGAGCCCCTGCTTCCAGAGCTGCTCGAAGACCCACCAGATGCTCTCCATGAACGACGCGTCCATGGTCTTGTAGTCGTTCTTGAAGTCGACCCAGCGGCCGAGCCGCGTGACGACCTTCTCCCACTCGGCCGTGTAGCGCAGCACGTTCGCGCGGCACGCCTCGTTGAAGTTCGCCACACCATAGGCCCGCACGCTTGTCGGCCCGTTCAGGCCGAGCGCCTTCTCCATCTCCATCTCGATGGGCAGGCCGTGCGTGTCCCAGCCGAAACGCCGCTCGACGCGGTGCCCGCGCATCGCCCAGTAGCGCGGCACGATGTCCTTGAGCGTGCTCGCCACCAAGTGCCCGTAGTGCGGCAACCCCGTCGCGAAGGGCGGGCCGTCGTAGAACACATAGGCCGCGCTCTCGGGGCGCTGTGAAACGGACCGCTCGAAGGTGCGGTCGCGCTGCCAGAGCGCGAGCATCTCGTGCTCGAGAGCGGGCAGGTCGACGTCCGAGGAGACGCCAGGGAACGCGGAGGAGGGTCGGGCGAAGTCAGCCATGCGGCCCCACTACCGCAGGGCCGCTTCGTCTGCAACGCTCAGCGGGCAATCTGCGCCCTCGCCGCGGCCCTGAGCGCCTCGACCGCGGCCTGAGCGCGCTCAGCGAGCGCGGGAGCGTCCGTGGTGGCGAGACCCGCCGTGGAGATCGGGTCGCCGATCAGCACCCTCGCGCGCGCGGGCGAGAATCGCCAGGTGCCCTTCGGCATCGCGTCGCGCGTGCCGGCCAGACCCAGCGGCAGGATGTCCACGCCTCGCTCGATGGCGAGCTTGAACGCGCCGTGCCTGAAGGGCAGCAGCTCCGTCGTTCGGCTCCGGGTGCCCTCGGGGAAGATCAGCACGGAGATCCGCCGCGCCAAGACCGCCGCTACGCCATCGAGCGCGCGCTCGCGGTTCGCCTTGTCGCCGCGGTTTACCGCGATGTCGCCGGCGAGCCACATCGCCCAGCCAAAGAACGGCACGCGAAACAGCGACGCCTTGCTCAGGTACTTCATCTCCCACGGCAAGAACGCCAACAGGAACGGGTCAAAGCTGCTCTCGTGGTTGCTGACCACGATGTACGGCCTGCGGGGATCGGACGGCGCCGGGCCGGCCCAATCGAAGCGCAGCATCGGGTTCGCGCGGGCGGCGAGCGTCCCCGCAATCCGCGCCGCTCGACCCGCCCAGTAACGGCCTCGGTCGAAGGGCCACGTGACCGCGAGCGTGAGCGTCACAGCCACGAAGCACAGAACGACCGTGACGGCCATGAGCAGCCAAGCGTAGATCGACATGAGCGCTTGCATGGCGTCATGCTGGCAGACGGGCGTACTGGCGGCAACCGCCCGCGGCTGGGTGCGCGGTAAAAGACTATCGATTTCAGGTGCTTAGGCGCATTGTGTAAAAAGATTTGCCACAGGGAGCCCTTTTAGTGTCGTATTACGCGCCTCCTAGGGTGTCCCGGTCGCTGGACGGGAGCGCGGATCCTGCTGAGGGAAACGCGGTCTCGGTCGTCGCCTGGGTCTCTAGGTCCTGAAAATTCGAGAGACCTTTGGTCGCCAATCGGGCGGTCGGGTCTGCGGACATGACCGTCCGCGTACGGTGTCGGTGAAGCCGGCACACAAGTGGAGTCGAGAGAGAAGATGGGAAAGAAGCTTTTTGTCGGTGGTCTTGCTTGGGCGACGAATGACGACTCGCTGCGCCGCGCTTTCGAGCGCTTCGGCGAGGTGACGGAGTCAAAGGTCGTCACCGACCGTGAGACCGGTCGTTCGCGCGGCTTCGGCTTCGTGACGTTCGCCAACGAGAGCGACGCGAGCGCCGCGAGCGAGGGCATGGACGGCCGCGAGCTCGACGGCCGTAACGTCCGCGTCAACGCGGCCGAGGAGAAGCCGGCTCGTTCCGGTGGTGGCGGCGGCGGCTTCGGCGGCGGCGGCGGCGGCGGCGGTGGTCGCGGCGGCTTCGGCGGCGGCGGCGGCGGCGGTGGCCGTGGTGGCGACCGCGGCGGCCGTGGCGGCGACCGCTGGTAATCAAGACCGATGCCCAAAGAAGAAGCCATCTCCGTCGAAGGGGTCGTGATCGAGCCGCTCCCGAACGCCATGTTCCGGGTCGAGCTTGAGAATGGGCACAAGGTCCTCGCTCACGTGTCGGGCAAGATGAGGAAGTTCTTCATCAAGATCCTGCCGGGTGACCGCGTGACCGTGGAGCTCTCTCCTTACGACCTCACGCGCGGTCGGGTGACCTTCCGGGCGCGGTGACGACGACCGCCCAGCGCGCGTCGTCCGACTGCGAGAGCGCCTCTCCATGAGGCGCACCATCGAGTCGTTAGGCCAAAGCATCATCGACACGACCGAGAGCCTCGGTCGTGCAGCGATGATGCTGACCGAAACGCTCGTATGGACGTTTCGACCCCCGTTTCGCCTTCGCCTGCTCTTTCAGGCGATGGAGTTCGTGGGCGTCGGCAGCCTCTTCATCGTGCTGCTGACCGGCCTGTTTACGGGCGCGGTCTTCGCGCTCCAAGGCGCGAGCGCGTTCCGTCTCTTCAACGCCGAGAGCCTCGTGGGCTCGACCGTGGCGCTCTCGCTCGCCAAGGAGCTGTCGCCGGTGCTCACGGGCCTCATGGTCACGGGGCGCGCCGGCAGCGGCATCGCGACTGAGCTGGGCACGATGCGCGTCACGGAGCAGATAGACGCGCTCGAGACCATGGCCGTTAACCCGGTGCAGTACCTCGTCGTGCCGCGCTTCCTGGCCGGCGTGGTCATGGTGCCCGCCCTGAGCGTGCTGTTCACGCTCGTCGGGATGTGCGGCGCCTACTTCGTGGGGGTCGTGCTCATGAACATCGACCCCGGCGTGTTCCTCGGCAAGACGCGCTGGCTCGTCGACCCCAAGGACATTACCGACGGCCTCATCAAGGCGACCGTATTCGGTGGCGTCCTGACGCTCGTTGGGTGCTACAAGGG
>CANLBD010000160.1 GCA_947488215.1 Myxococcales bacterium
CGGTGAGGGAGCGGATGTTCATCGGACCTCCTGTGTGCGTCGACGACGATGCCGAATGCAGAGCGCGAGCGCCACGACCACGAGCGCGCCGCCGCGTGAAGCGGGCGCAGGGCGGGCGTTGCAGCCTGTGGCCGCGCTAGACTGACGCTCCGCGCCGACGGGCGGTGGGCCGGCATCGACGCCGCTCTGTGGGCTCGCGCCGCCGATACCGCCTGCGCTGGGGCCACCGGGACCGGGATTGGGGTCCCCGCCGGCGCTCGGGTCCCCGCCGGCGCTCGGCGCCCCGCCGGCGCTCGGGTCCCCGCCTGCGCTCGGCTCGCCCCCCGCGCTGGGGTCGCCTCCAACAGGCGGCGCGACCTCCGACCGGAAGCAGAGCTGTTCGCCGGTGCGGAGTGCGCGGCAGTCGAACCCATCGGGGCAGGGGCGGGTACGGTCGCAGCGTTGGCTGCACGCGCCGCCGTCGCCGTCAGCGACGCACTGGAACGAAGCGCAGTCCGCGCCGGTCTCGCAAGCCTCCGCGAATCGCCCTGTGCCGGGCGAGCAGATGCCTAAGTTGCCGTTCGCGCCGTCGATGTCGAAGCACCCCGCGCCGCTGCAGGCGGTAGCGTCTGTGTCCCGGCAGACCCGCACGCACTGGCCGCTGTCGGCGCTGACGGTCGGCATGCAGAACAAGCCGCCTTGGCACGAGGCCGCGTTGGGGTCGCAGGCATCACCCACGTCGCCCCCGACGAGCGGCAGGCAGAACCAGTCATCCGCGCTGTACGGTGTGCAGCCGCGTCCACGGCCGCACTGACCGAAGGGCGCGCACGCCGCTCGGCAGACCGGGTCAGCGCCGGTGGTCTCGACGATACACGTCAGGCCGTCGGCGCATCGGTCGGCCGCTGAGCCGCAAGCCCCGCCCTCGGCGACGTTGCCGGGCGGGATGCACAGGCCTTGAATATCGCCTGCGTCCTGCACGGCGACGCACTCGGCGCCGCCGGGGCACCCGGGGTTCGCTGCGGCCGGCGCGCAGGCCGCGGTGCACACGCTCGTGACCTCGTCGAGCGGCACGCAGAGGAGCGACGCGCACTCGAGGTTGTTCGCGCAGACCGCACCGAAGGCCGCCTGTCCGCGGGGGATGCACAGCCCTTGGCCCGCGTCGGCGCCGAGGCAGGCTGAGCCCGCGGGGCAGCCGCGGTCGTTGACACAGGCGCGCGCGCAGACGGCCGATCCGTCTGGGATGGGAACGCACTGACTGCCCTGCGCGCACTGGTCGGCGCCCCAGCAGTACTCGCCCTCGGCGATCTGGCCGGGGCCGCCGTCATCCGCGCAGAAGAGGGCGTCGGGCGCGCACTGCGTGCCACCGCTCCGCAGCTCGAAGCAGCTCGCGCCCGCCTCGCACGAGTTGCCGCGTCCGCAGGGCGCTCCGCAGGCCATACGACCGTCGTTGAGCGTGAGGCAGAGCCCGCCGTTCACGCAGTCGGCGTTGGCCTCGCATTGGTCGCACAGGCGCCCCTGGCCTGCACCATTGCCGTACAAAAACGTGAGGCCGCGCGCGTCGTCGGGGTCAAGCGTGCGCAGGTCCAGATCGCCGCCCGACCAGTACATCGTCGCGGCGCGGACGCGGCTGTGGCCGAGGCCGAGGGCGTGGCCGACCTCGTGCGTCACCACGCCCTCGATGTCCGTGCGCGCGGGGTCGCCCGAGGTCGACCAGTCGAAGTTCGCCTCGTTGATGCTGACCTCGGCCGACGAGATCACGCCCCGGGCGCGCTGCGTGATGGTCACGCCCGCCGCGTCGGGCCCGAACTCCCGTGGCCACTGGGCCAGGAACGAGACCGTGATGTCGCCACCGCGCGCCACCTCGCGGAAGGCGATGTCCGCTGTGGGCACGTCCTGCCAGGTCGAGAACGAGCGGCGAACAGCGACGGCGTCGGAGCCGTCGCGGACGTCGGCGGATCGATTCGTGATGCGGTAGCTCGGGTCAGCGGGCCAAGCGGTGCGGTCGCCATCGAGCGTGTTGAACGCGTGCGACGCGAGCGGGGCGAGTAGACACAGGCTCCACACAGCCAGGCTATGAGCCGCGTTCAAGCGGCGACGTGGCTCGTTTCTTCTCAAGCGACCCTCCAAGGCCTCGTCCTCCGTGCGTCCCGCCGGGCTGCGCGCCCGCGCGTCGAAGCGGGGACGAGTTGCGGCCCGAGGCGCTCGATGATACCACGCCCAGCCATGCGGTCGAAGCTCGCACGACTCTCGTTGCTCTGGGCGCTCTCCATGGGGGCATTGCCCTCGGCCGGCTGCGGACCGACGGTCAAGCCCGAGACGTACGCTGACTCAGCGCGCGCCGCGTTCGAGGACGCGATGGAGGTCTTCGGCGACGAGGACTGGCCCGAAGCCATCAAGCGGCTGACCGTGGTCAAAAACCGCTACGCCTACAGCCAATACGCTGCGACCGCCGAGCTGCGCATCGCGGACGCGTGGTTCGAGCAGGACAAGTACGTCGAGGCGATCGACGCTTACCGCGGCTTCGTTCAGAGCCGTCCGAACCACCCCGACGTGCCGCTCGCGATGTACCGGATCGCGGTGTCCTATGACGAGCAGCAGTCGAGCGACTTCTTCTTGTTCCCGCCTGCGTACGAGAAAGACCAAGCGGTCACGCGGGACGCGACGCGCGCGCTTGAGGTCTACGTCGAACGCTACCCGTCCGACCGGAACGCCGCCGACGCGCAGGCGCGGCTGCGGCGGTGCCGCGAGCGGCTTGCGGACTACGAGCTCTACGTCGCCGGGTTCTACTTGCGGGACGAACGGACGGCCTCTGCGCGGGGGCGCCTCGAGCGCGTCGTCTCCGAGTTTCAAGACTTACCTGACCGTTGGGCGCCGGCCGCGCTGACCCTGTCCAAGGTCTATGGCGCGCTCGGGCTCAAGGCCGAGGCGCGGCAGATGGCGGCCCGCCTGATCGAGGCGCAGCCGAAGCGGCCGGAGGCAGACCAAGCGCGGGCGTTCTTGGCGCAGCTGGGGCGCTGACGGCCAGCGACGTCCAAGGGAGCGCGAGCAGCGCCTCTCGGTTGATGGAGCGGCCTCGCTGGCGGCTCGTGGCGTCGAGCCATGTGTCGAGCCGCTCACGGGCGGTGCGTGCGCGCCAAGCGGTCGTCCAAGCGGCGGCCTGCTGAGCCCAGGCGTCGGGGGCCGGCTCAGTGCGCGAGTCCACCCGCGCCACGACGAGGTGTTGTCGGACAGTGAGCGGGCCGACGACCTGACCGGATTTCGCGGCGAACAGGGCGTCGTGGAGCTCGGGGGCGAAGCCGAGGCGGGGCACCCGGCGCCCGTTCGCTCGCGAGAAGGCCTCGGTCTGAACGACCTTGAGGTCCAGCGCGCTCAGAGCGGCCTCGAGCGCAGCGGCTGAGCTCGACGCTCCCAGGGCCGCGTGAGCCTGCAGAGCGAGGCGCTTCGCTGTGGGCAGGTCGTCCGCATCACGTCGGAGCTGAGCCGCGATCTCTCGTTGGACACGGGGGTCTTCGAGGGGTCGCGCCTGACCATGAGTCTCTTCCTCGACCTTGAAAACGACGAGGCCCTTGGCCGCCGGAACAACGCCCGAGAGGCTGTGGAGCGGCACGCCAAACGCTGGAGGAAACTGCTTGCGAGACAGCACCCGCCAAGGCGTCACCCGCACCCCGGGCGCCACAGGCAGCGCGTCAAAGTCCACAGCGCTCGCCAGCAGCGCGCGCAGGCGCTCGGCCTCGGCCCGCAGGCGCTCGACTTCGCTCGGGTCTCGGCTGTCGGTCTCCAGAAACACCCGGCGAACACGCCGGCGCGTCGCGGTCTCGAAATCCTCCTTGTTCGCAGCGTAGTGGGCGGCGATCTCGGGGCCGTGAGCGCGTTGCCAAGCGTCGATCTCCGAAGAGGTCGCGACGCGCAGCACCGACACGAGCGAGGCGACGATCCGCGTCTCCTCGGCGCGCCACTGGGCCTCGCGCTCAGCGGGTGTCACGTCGTCGAGCAACGCCTCGATGAGCACGCGCTGTCGCACGAGGTCCGTAGCGACGTCGCGCAGCACGAGGGCGTCGTCGGCGTATCGCTCGACGAGGCGCGCCTCAAGGGTCGCGGGGTCAGTCTGCGACAGCGGCGTGGTCGCAGCGCTCACATCCGGCGGGGCGCCTTGAGCGGCCCGCTCGAGCAGGGCCTCACCCTCCGCAGCGGGCAGCGCGAGCCCACGTCGCTCGATCTCGTCGCGCATCAGGTGGCGGTCGATGGCCTGCTCGGCGATGCGCAAGCGAAGCTCGCCGCCCTTAAGCGCCTCGTCGGCCGGGCGCTGGCCGGTGCGCCATAATTGCAGGGCGCGTGCCTGTGCGACCGCCTCTCGTAGCTCAGGCAGGCCGAGCGCGCGTTCGCCGGCGCGCGCGAGGGCCGCCGGCGCCGACGCGGGTGCCTGCGGCGCGGCAGGCGACGGCTCTTGAGGGCGTCCACACCCCGTGAGCGCGACCACCAGAGCAACGGCGGCGCCGAGCGCCCAGGCGCTTCGCACGAGACTGGGTTGCCGCGAGGCCCTGACCATGCTATACACTGCCTCCCAATTTTTTCCCGACCCCGTGGTCGGCCCGGTGAGAAGAGAAATGTCCACACCCCTTCAGACGGTCAAGGCGCGCTTCGGCTCCAAGGAAGAGCTCGTGAACAAGCTCAGCGCCATCATTGAGCGCGACGCCAACGAGTCCGACAAGGCCCTCGCTGATCGACTCCTTCGCGTGCCGAACTCGAAGCTCCTCACGCTCTTCGACCGCGCGACGGCGGTCAAGGAGAAGTTCGGCAGCCGCGAGGCGCTCGCCGAGGCGGTCATTCGCCTCCGCGCCGGTGACTCCAAGGACGCCACTGCGTTCGCCGCGACCCGCACGCTGACCACGGGTCGACTGCTCGACATGCACAAGGCGCTCACCCGCAAGGCCAAGGCCGCGAAGTGAACGCTGCGCCGGGTGTGGCGAGTCTGCTCGCCACGCACGGCGTCTCTGCCACGGGTCTTTCACAGCGCGACGCCCGCTCATCGCGACGAACTCCGTGCGTTCGTCTGCGTGGCACGCCCGATGCTTAGGGCGACGCGCTCTCCTCCCGCTCCGGCTACCGAAGCGGCCAACACAGTGAGGAACGACTTTGGCAACAGCATTTAATGTGGGCGATATGGCGGTCTACCCCGCCCAAGGCGTCACCGAGATCACCGGCATCGAGACGCTCGAGATCTCGGGCGTGACCAGCAGCTTCTACGTGCTGCGGTGCCTCGACTCTGAGAAGAAGATCCGCGTGCCGGTCACGAAGGTCTCGCAGGTAGGCCTGCGGAACGTCGTCGACGCACACGAGGTCGAGCGTGTTATGGCGGCGCTCTCGTCGAGCAAGCTCACCGTCGAGGAGCCGAACTGGAACCGGCGCTACCGGCGCTACGTCGAGAAGATTCAGAGCGGCAGTCTGGTCGATGTGGCCGAGGTGCTGCGCGATCTGCACTTGACGCGCGCGGACAAGCAGCTCTCCTACGGCGAGCGGCGCGTGTTCGAGACCGCCCGTCAGCTCCTCGTGCAGGAGCTCGCCGTCGCCGAGGGTGGGTCCGAGGCGGACGTCGGCGGGCGCGTGGACGCGCTCCTGAGCTGAAGCGGGGCGTGGCGCATCCTTGACACTCCGCCGACGCGGGGTTTAATGCTCGCGCTCTCGACTCACCGCCGGGGAATACCGTGAACGCACGCCTGCTCGGCTGCCTGTCCTTCGTCGTCACCGCAGCAGGATGTGGTCCCGTCCGGACGACGCTCACGCTCTCGGACGCCGAGGTCGCGATCGAGACCGCGCTCGCGGCAGATGCCCAGACCTACGCGCTGTATGACCTGACGGCCGCCCGTGCCTACTACGAGAAGGCGCGGGAGGAAGAGGGCTACTCCGACTTCGAGGCGGCGACTCGGCTCGCGGGCTGGGCGATAGACCGGGCCCAGCGTGCGCGCGACGCGGCGTTGTCCGCGCCGGAGCGGGGGACGCGGCCGGCGAAGCGCGTCGACGAGGCGCCTGAAGACGACTTTGAGGACGCCCCCGTCGGCGCGTCAGGGAGCCAGCTGTGAGCCGCTCGAGGACGCTGTGTGTGCTCGGACTCGCGGCGACGGCGCTGGTCGGCTGTAACGCGGGCGTGCTCCTGACAAAGCGCGCCGAAGGGCTCCGCGAGAAGCTCGACCGTGTCGAGGCGCCCGCGAAGCGGTGTGCGCCCGAGGCGCTCGCGACCGCGCAGACGCAGCTGGAGTTCGTCTCGTTGGAGCTGGAGCAGGGGGCGTACACGCGCGCCACCGAGCACTTGGAAGCGGCGCAAGAGGCGTGGCGCGTCGCAGACGTCGCCGCCCGCGCCCCGGGGTGCGCTGCGCCTGCGGACCGTGACGGTGACGGCCTCCTGCCGCCGATCGACCGATGCCCTGACGCCGCTGAAGACTTCGACGGCGACGCGGACACCGACGGCTGCCCCGAGGCCGGCGACCGCGACAAGGACGGCATCAGCGACCCGTCGGACGCCTGCCCCGACGCGCCCGAAGACAAAGACGGCGTCGCAGATGAAGACGGCTGCCCCGACGTCGATGACCGCGACGCAGACGGCGTGCTGGACCAAGCGGACAAATGCCCCGACACCCCCGAGGACAAG
>CANLBD010000161.1 GCA_947488215.1 Myxococcales bacterium
CTCGAGGTCTTCTTGCGACTGCGCGACCTGAGCATCGACACCCGCGGCGGGCTCACCATCGACCAGACGCGCTACGGCCTCGACGGGGGCGTCCGCGTCGACGCCGCGGGGTTCGTGCGCGTCGCGATCGAGCCCGGCCCAGACGGCACGCCCGGCCTCCGCATCGAGTCCGCGGACGTCGCGATCGAGCGCCTCGCCGGCCAGATGGCCGACCCCACGGCGCAGGCGGTCCTGGACACGGTCGGCAGCCTGCTGCGCGGCGTCCTTGAGGGCGTCGCCCGCGACCTGGTCGGTCAAGTCGTGCGTGAGCGGCTGCCCGCGTTCATCGAGCTCGGGCTGGGCGACGCCCTGAGCTCGCTGCGGGGCATTCCGGTCGAGCTCGTCGACGACCCGCTGGTGCCGCCGTTCCGGTTGATGGCCGACCTCACGCTCGCGACCCCTGCGCCCGTCGCGCGCGGCCACATGGACCTGCGGCTCGACGGCGTGCTCACGCCCGTGGGCGCGCCCGCGCCGCCGCACCCGAGCCCCGGTATTCCGCTCGCGGAGCCGAACCTGGACGCCCAACCGCCTTGGCCCGCGCAGGTGGACGCCGCCGCGGCGCTGCGCCTCTTCACGGTCAACGCGCTGCTCCACGCGATGTGGCAGCAGGGCGCGCTCCGCATCGACGCGGCGTCGCTCCTGCCGGAGAACCTGCGCGGCCTGCTCGTGGGCGCGCAGGTGGACGCCCTGGCCGCCCCGCTCGTCGCGGCCGCCCCGCCTGGCAGCGCGTTCCCCCTCGAGCTCCAGCTCGGCGAGCTCGAGCTTCGCCTGTTCGCGCCGAACCGCGACACGCCCGATGTCTACGCGATGAGCGTCCGCGCCGGCCTGCAGTTCGAGCTCTCCGACGCCGAGCAGCTCACGATGCGCCTCACCATCACAGACGATCCCGACCTGCGCGCTGTGCTGCGCTCGAGCGGCGCGCCGACGCCGGTGCTCTCCGCCGATGTCCTCGCGCAGCTTATCGAGGCGCTCGCGTGGCCCAAGGTGGGCGAGGCCATCGGCGACGGCCTCACGCTCGACCTCGTGCCCTTTGCCCTGAGCGCGGACACGCTCGGCGCCGTGGCGCCCGCCTTCGAGGGCGCCCGCCTGCGCGTCGTTGTGCCTCAGGCGCCCCGCGTCGGCAACGACTGGATTGTGGTGCCCGCGGGGCTCGAGTTCAGCGCAGCGCCGGCCGCCCCCTGACCGGCGCCTCAGCCCTGCGCAGCGAACGCGTCGAGCGAGGGTGACGCCCCGCGCTCCACGCGCACGCCACGACCGTTCGCGGCCAGCCGGGTCAGCATCCACCACGCGCTCTCCACATCCGCGACCCCCGCCCGCGCCGCGACGACCTCGGCCGTCGCCGGCGAGCCCGAGAGCGCGGCCAGCAGAGGGGCCTTGAGCGCGAGCACCGCGGCCGCGGCCTTCTTGCCCGCCTCGACCCCCGGCTGGTGGTACGCGTTGATGCCGACGCGCGCCGCGTACAGACCGACCGCCCGCTCGAACAGCGCCATGAGCGCGCCCATCCGATAGGCGTCGAGCGTGTCGAGCGTGAGGGTGACCACCCCCCGCCCGCTGGCCCTGAGCGCCGCGCGCGTGCCCAGCATGAAGCCCTGCAAGAAGTCGGCGCTGTCGAGCCCCGGCTCGACCTCGACCGGCGCGCCGTCGCGGCCCACGCCCGCGTCGCCGTCGTCGAGCACGCCGACGAAGCAAGCGAAGAAGTCGTCGGGCCCATCGCGGAGCTGCTGCACATAGGCGTGCTGGTCGGTGGACCCCTTGTTGCCGTAGACCGTGAGCCCCTGGCGCACCTCGCGACCGCTCAGGTCATGCTGCTTCCCCAAGCTCTCCATGATGAGCTGCTGCAGGTAGCGCGAGGTCAGCAAGAGCCGGTCACGGTAGGGCAGCATGACCATCGCGCGCCGCGCGTGCCCCTCGGTCAGGCGATGCCACGCGATGGCGAGCAGCGCCGCGGGGTTCTCGCTCGCGTTCGCCGCGCGCGTGGCCGTATCCATGTCGGCGGCGCCCCGCAGGAACGCGCTCGTGTCGAGCCCCTGCAGCGCCATCGGCAGCAGACCCACAGCGCTCCCCAGGCTCGTTCGCCCCCCCACCCAGTCCCACATGGGCAGGCGCGCGCGCCAACCCTCAGCCGCCCGCCACAGCGCGCTCCCCTCGCCGCTCACCGCCACCGCGCGCGACGCGAAGTCCACGCCCACGTCGGCGTATGCCGCCTGCGTGTGCAGCAGGGCGTTGCGCGTCTCTGGCGTGCCCCCCGACTTGGAGATGCACACGACCAGCGTGCGGCTCAGGTCAAGCGACCGCAGCACCCGCGCGAACCCATCCGGGTCCGTATTGTCCAAGAAGCGAATGGCGAGCGCGTCGCGCGGGCCGCCGAGGGCGTCCGACACCCACTGGGGCCCGAGCGCGCTCCCGCCGATGCCCAAAATGAGCGCCGTGTCAAACGCACCCGACGCGTGGACCTCGGCGGCGACGGCGCGCGTCTGTGCCGCTGCCGCCTCGATCTCCGCGCCCAAACCATCCGGCGCGAGCGCGGGCGCGCGCAGCCAGTAGTGGCCGACTCGACGCCCCTCGTCGGGGTTCGCGACCGCGCCCCCCTCGAGCGCCGCCATCGCCGCGAGCGCGGGCGCCCACGCCGAGGCCTCGGCGCTCAGGGCGCTGCGATCGAGCGCACCCGGGCCCGAGACCGCGCCCGAGACATCAACGAGCACGCCGAGCGCCTCGCTCCGCCACACACCGCCGTCGAGTCGCTCCAGCGCCGTTCGCGTCATCTCGCCCCTCCTGCTGCTCAAGGGGCCGCGCGCAGCGCGAAGCCCAGATCGTCGTTGTCGTCGACGTCGCCACCCAGGTTCAGGCGGTGAAAGCGCCCGTCGCCCGCCGACCCGACGCAGCGCACCTCGCCCCGCTCGGTCTGCACCTCGACAGGGCACGTCCCCCACACGTCGGCGCCCGTGTCCGGCGCGTTGTGGTTGTCTGCCCAGCCCATCCACACGCGCACGGCGCCGGTCACGGCCTCGGCGCGGGCCGGGTCAGCGGGGTCGTCACAGCGCCACGCCAAGCCCAGATCGTCGTTCCCGTCCGTGTCGCCCTGCAAGTTCAAGGCGCGGAACTGCGCGTCCCCGCCTGTGGAGGTGCAGCGCAGCGGGCCGCTTGAGGGGTTCGGTGCGCCCGGGCAGCCACCCCAGGCCGCCGCGCCGTCGGCGGCCCCGTTGTTCTCGTCCGCGTGCCCCAAGAAGACTTGGCACTTCGACTGCACCCACGCGCCGACTCCATCGGGCGTATCGTCGCAGGTCAGCGCGAGCGCGAGCTGGTCGTCCCCGTTCACGTTCCCATTGAGCCCCAGACGCGCGAAGCGACCGTCCCCGCGCGTCGACGTGCACGCCCGGTTCTCCCCCTCGCTCTCGTCGGCCGGCGGGCAGTCGTACCAGGTCGGCGAGGCATTCGTCGGGCCGAGGTCGCTGTCCGCCCAGCCCGCCCACAAGCGACAGCGCGCCTGCACGAACGCGCCGCAGACGTCACCGTCGTCCACGACGCGGTCGTTGTCGTCGTCTACGCCGTTGCACGTCTCTTCTCGCGGCGCAGGCAGGGGCGCGTCTGTGGGCGGCGCAGTCGGCGCGGGCGGCGGTGCGTCTGTGGGCGGCTCAGTCGGCTGCTCCGTCGGCGCGGGCGGCGGCCCGTCCGTCGGCGCCGCGTCACTGACCTGCATCGCGACATCCTCGCCCCCGGTCGCGCTCGACCACGGCGCCGACCCCGGCGGCACCACACGGCCGACGAGCGCGTCGCCCTCTGAGCGCTGCGGCGGGGTGACCTCGGCGCAGGCCGCGAGCCACACAACGCAGGTCGTCGTCGCGAAACCTCTCATGCCGGCAGCGTATCACGTCGCGGTCGGCTTGCCGCAGGCTCGACCTGCGTGCACCCTCTCGCCGCTACTCGCCTGTGGGAGCCCCCATGAGAAACCTCGCACTCACCGCCGCGCTCGCGCTGTCCGCGCTCTCAGCGCCCCCGGCCGTCGCGCAAACGCCCGTCGCGCAGCCGCCCGCCGCGCCCAAGCTCAGCGTCGAGCAGTGGTCGCTGCCGAACGGCCTCACCGTGCTCCTCGCGCCCGACGCTCGCCTGCCCGTCGTGGCCGTTGAGGTGCGCTACCTTGTCGGCTCAGGCCACGAGGTCGAGGGCCGCAGCGGCTTCGCGCACTTGTTCGAGCACCTGATGTTCCAGGGGTCCGAGCACCACGACTCCGAGTACTTCGCGCCGTTTGAGCCCATCGGCGCGGACGTGAACGGCACCACGAACGTCGACCGAACGAACTACTACGAGCAGGTGCCGAGCCAGTATCTCGAGCTCGCTCTCTGGATGGAGGCCGACCGCCTGCGCGGCCTGCTGCCCGTCATGACGCAGGCCAAGCTCGACAACCAGCGGGACGTCGTGAAGAACGAGCGCCGCCAGCGCTACGAGGTCACGCCCTACGGTGAGGCGTGGCTCCACCTCGCCGAGAACGTCTTCCCCAAGGGCCACCCCTACAACCATACGACGATCGGCTCCCACGAAGACCTGACAGCGGCCTCGCTCGACGACGTGAAGGGCTTCTTTCGCCAGTACTACGTGCCCGCGAACGCGGTCCTCACCCTGTCGGGTGACTTCGAAGTCGCGCAGGCCAAGCGGTGGATCGAGCAGTACTTCGGCGACCTGCCGAGCGGCCAGCGCGCGCCCAAGCCGGCCGCCGCGCCGGTGCGCCTCGACAAGACGGTCGAGATCGTCAAGACAGACGACGTCAAGCTCCCGCGCGTCTACCTGGCGTGGCCCTCGCCCGCCATCTACGCTCCCGGAGACGCCGCGCTCGACGTCTTCGCGACGCTCCTCACGGACGGCAAGAGCAGCGCCCTCTTTCAGCCGCTCGTCTACGAGAAGAAGGTCGCCAAGGACGTCGCCGCGTTCCAGTCGAGCCAGCTCCTCTCCGGCTACTTCGTCGTGATGGCGACCGCCGCGCCGGGGCAGACGCGCGAGGCCCTCGCCGCCGCCCTCTTCGACGCGCTCAAGGCCGCGCTCGCTGAGCCCCCGTCGCAGCCCGCCCTAGACCGCTCGCTCGCGGGGTGGCGCAAGTCTTTCTACGGGAACGTCGAGGGCGCCATGAGCCGCGCCCAAATGCTCTCGGGCTACTACCACTTCACAGGCACGCCGAACGGCCTCGAGGCCGACCTCGCGCGCTACACAGCCCTCAAGCCCGAGGACGTTCACCGCGCCGCGCGCGACCACCTGAGCCTCGACAAGTACGTCCGCATCGACATCGTGCCCGAGGGCGCCGCCCCGGCGGGAGCCCAGCCATGAAGACTCGCCTCGCGCTCTGTGTCTCGCTCGCTGCCTGCTCCTCTTCCGACCGCAAGCCGGACGCCCCCGCGCCCGCGCCCGCCGCCGCGCCCACCGTCCCGCCGCCGGACTTCTCGAAGCTGCCGGCGCCCACAGCAGCGCGTCCGTGGTCACCGCCCGCCGTTGAGACCTGGCAAATGGCGAACGGCGTCAGCGTCTACTTCGTGCCTCAAGCGCACGTGCCGCTGGTCTCCATCTCGCTCGTCGTGCCCCGCGGCGCCTGCACCGACCCACCGGGCAAAGCGGGCCTCACCGCGCTGATGGCCGACCTGCTCGACGAGGGCGCCGCGGGCCGCAACGCCCTGCAGCTCAGCGAGGCTTGGCAGGCGCTCGGCGCCGACTTCTCGATCACCACGACGACGGACGCGATCATCTTCGACTTGGACGCCCTCGCGGACAAGGTCACGGACAGCCTCGCGCTCTTCGCAGACGTCGCCCTGCGCCCGGATTTGAGCAGCGTCGAGTTCCAGCGCCGCAAGGACCAGCGCATCGCCACCGCGCTCGCCGCCGAGGCCGACCCCGCCTCCACGCGCAGCGTCGCCCTGCGGCGCGTCGTGTTCGGTCAGGGCTATGGGGCGCTCCCGGCGGACGGCCTGCGGTCCACGCTCAAGGGCCTCGAGGTCAAGGACGTCGTCGACCAGTACCGCGCCGCGGTCGTGCCGCAGGGCGCGTCCCTCATCGTCGTCGGCGCGACCGACCGCGCCACGGTCCAGGCCGAGCTCGAGCGGGCCTTCGGCGGCTGGGCGGGCGCGGCCAAGGTCGCGTTCCAGGCGGTCGACTCGAACCAGCCGGAGCGCGCCGTCTACTTTGTCGACCACCCCGGCGCGTCGCAGTCCGCCATCGCCGTCGCGATGCGCTCCGAGAGCGCGCAGGCGCCCGACCTCTTTGAGTCCGAGGTCTACAACTGGACCGTCGGCGGCGCCTTTACGAGCCGAATCAACTTGAATCTGCGCGAGGTCAAGGGCTTCACCTACGGCGCGCGCAGCGGCTTCTACCGCTGGTCGCAGGCGGGCTTCTTCAGCGTCGGCGCGCTCGTCAAGGCGCCGCATACGCGCGAGAGCGTCGACGAGATCTTCAAGGACCTCGCCGGCGCGCACCAGGGCCGCCCGATCACCGCGCAAGAGGCC
>CANLBD010000162.1 GCA_947488215.1 Myxococcales bacterium
GGCTTCTCGACGGCGAGCGAGGCCTCCACCGGCTCACAGGTGAACGTGGCCTTCCGCAAGTCCCTGGACGTCGACCCCGCCTTCGCCTTCGTCGCGGGGTTTACTCTGTTTTTGTGACCCGGGGCTTGCTCATGCCGGGAGAGCGACGGCCGGGCATCGAGACGGTCGGGCGCGGGGGTGGCGGGGGCGGCTCGGGCTCAGGCGCTGCGACCTCGCCGAAGAGCTCCCGCAGCTTGCGCTGAATATCGGCTGGGGCGGCCGCGACGACACGGGCCCAACGCGCGACATCGCCCTTGCCCGTGCGCGGCGCGACGAGCAGCGGCCGCAGAATCCGGTACGGCTCCGGCTTGCCGGGCGCCAACTCAAGTGCGCGCACGAGGCGCTCGACGGCCTGCAGGGCGTAGACCTCGCCCGACTGGCCAGCGAGCTCGCTCGCCATCGCGAACACTCGCCCGAGGCGGTGGTTCGCGTAGTAGGCCGACCACACCCACGCCTCGTCGTCGACGGCAGGCTGCCGAGCCGCAAGATCGAAGAAGCCCGCGTATTTCTTCAGGAATCGCGCGAGAACATCGCGCGCCGCGCGCTCCCGCCGGCGCTCGCGGAGCTGGTCCATCCGGTCCAACACGCAGCGGAGGAGCCAAGCGAGCTCCGCCGTGCGTGAGGCCACGTCGCGCTGGTCGCCCTCGGCGAGCGCGCGCTCCAAGAAAGGCCGTGCGCGCTCCAGATCACCGAGCCGGGAGAAGACCCGGCCGAGCGCGCCGCGCAGCTCCGGCGTCGCGCGGGTGTTGGTCTGCTTGAGCACGCGCAGGCAGGTGTCTGCGGCGGCGCGGGCGTCCTCGGGGTAGTTGAGCTTGCCCAGCAGCTCCGCCGCGCTCGCGTAGACCTTGGCAGGCACGGGCAGCCCGGCGCGCTCCAGCGCGCGCAGCACCCGAAAGGCGCCCAGCGCGTCGTCGCCCTCGCTGACGCGGTAGCTCTCGAGCTCGTTGTGCGGCAGCCGGACCCAGGTGAAGGGCTCAAGCCGCTCAAGTTGCCGCACGAATCGCTCTTGGACCTCCTCGAGCAGGCGCAGGATGGAGTGCTGCTCGTCGGGGAAGTGGTTGGCGAGCACAGCCGTCAAGTCAAAGCGGTCTCGCCGCAGCTTGGCGACCTCGCGGCCGAGCGTCTCGACGTAGCGCTCGAGATCGCCGTAGGTGTTGCCCGAGATGACGTCGACCTTGTGGGACTGCCAGTAGCGCGCGAGCAAGTGGTTGGGCTCGCGCATGAGGGCCCAAGCACCCCCACCGACCGCCTGCTTGCGGAGCACCGCGTTGAAGATCAGCAGGAAGTTCGGGTCCGACAGCCCGAAGCCGTAGAAGAAGAACGCGCGCGACAAGAACAGGCTCTGGAGCAGCGCCACCATCGCGGGTCGGCGAGCTTCGTAGCCCATGTAGTCGTCGCGGGTGAGCACGATCGTGTCGCCGAGCAGCAGGTCGCCGTGCATCTTCACGACCACGCGGCAGCCATCGTTCGCGGCGAGAGCGGGCGCGACCTCGGCCTCCTCGACCACCAGCCGGTAGGGCTCGTCGAGCGCCTGCAGCGTCGCCTCGACCAGCCCGTCGTAGTTGGTCGTCACGATGACCGGAAACGGCTGTGAGACCAGCGCCTTGTGAAATTCGGTGACCTTGTCGGCCAGCGCGTCCACGGACGGCAGCAGCGCCGCCAGCTCGCTCTCGAGCCGCTCTCGACCGTGCGCCTGCACGAAGAGCTCCGCTCGGTCGAGCGCGTCGAGGTTGTCCCAACCGCTCGTGTCCTGAATCTGCGGCTTGAGCGTGTCGAGCAGCGCCCCCCAGTCGAGCCCGGTGACGCCGTGCGAGAAGCCGGCGCCGACGAACAGGACAGCGCGCCCTTCGGCGACGGCCTGCACGAGCGCGTTGGAGAGGGGGCCGATGCGTGACATCGACCGTCGATGCTAGCTCGTTTCGAGCGAAACGCGAGTTTCCCTGCGCCGAACGGGCCGCGCCCTGACTAGGGCGCCACGACGCGTATGCGAGCGCCGCTGCAGCCTTGGTCGATCACCGTCACAGCGCGCGCCGCCCACTCAGTGACCGCGAGGTGGCGACCGTCCGCGCTCGCGGCGACTGACCAAGGGTTGCTGCCCTCCTCGAGCGCGAGGGTGCTCGCGCGCGCCCCCCCTGCGTCGAGGCCATAGACCGCGTTATCGCCCGACGCGACGACGTAGAGCGCCTCGCCGACGACGAGCAGGTCGTTCGGGAACTCGCCGACGTCCTGAGCGAACACCTCGGGCCGAAGGTCCGGGCAGGCGCCCGCCTCGGCGGCGGCGACGCGGTCGAGGTCGGCGACCGGCACGCGCACGACCGCCTTCGCGAGGCCCAGGAGCACGTACAGATGGTCGCCCAAGACGCGAGGCGCGGTGGGCCCTTCGGTGTCCATCGCCGACAGGCCGAGGTCCACGGCGCAGGGTCGAACCGCGTCCGCCGCAGGATCGACGATGTGCAGCGTGTCGGCGTTGAAGTCCGTGACGTACAGGTGGCGGACTCCGGCGGTGATCGCACCGGTTGTGAGCCGCGGCGAGGCGTCGCCGTACAGCAGCGGGTTGGACGCGCCGCGGACGAGCGCGCCCGCGGCGAGGTCCGCGACGAAGACCGCGTTCGACGTCGCGGACGTCATGTAGGCCCGCCCATCGAAGATCGCCAGGTCGAGCGGCGCGCCGAGGTGCGCGTCCTCGGCGCTCGGCGCGAGCTCGATGTGGCGCGCCGGCCCTGTCGCCGCCCCGAGGGCGTCAACCGGCGTGAGGTCGAGGCCGCCCGGACCGCCGCTCGTCGAGTCGCCGGAGTCGAAGTCGTAGGCGATTGGGCCGGTGCTCAGCACCACCAGCGTGTCCCCAGTGACCGCGACCTTCTGCGGGTTGGGCTGCGTGGTCGTGATCTGGTTGACGACCTCGCCGACCGTGGGGTCGATGAAGGTGACCGAGCCCTCGAGCGGCGCATAGGTCATCGGGTCGAGGTTCGTGTTGGTGACCGCGATGAGCGCGCCCGCAAAGGCGACGCCCTGCGGGTTGCTCAGCGCCCCTGCAGGCGCGCTCGGTGGTGTGACCGGCGCGCACGACGGCGGGGCAGCGTCCGCCTGCGTCTGCGCCTCCTGTTCAGCCTCGCATGCCACGAGCGCGGCAAACGCCAAAGCCCCGATAATCAATCGATTTTCAGTCATCCCCATGAGCTCACTCCTTACGCAGGTAAAGCGTCCAGAGTCGACCCGGCAGCGGCTGCTGAACGGCGTCGACCGCGTCTCGCACGTTCGTCACGTTGTTGATCTCTGCCCCGACGAGCAGCCCGCCGGGCAGCGGACCCTGCACGCCCAGCCCGAAGAGGCGCTGCGCGGGCAGGCGGGTGTGCCCGTAGACATCGGTCGTCACCTCGCCGCGGGCGTCCGCGGAGGCCCACAGCTGCGCGGCCTCGGCGTGCAGCGCGACGCGCGCGCCGAAGCGCTGCGTGGGTCGATATGGCAGAGGCGCGTGCGGTGCATGGGCGAAGCGCGCGTCGAGCAGCGTCCACTGGGCCTGCGCCGACACCGGCCCCACGCGCGCGGCCCCCGCGGCCTCGAGCCCGCGGGCCTGCGCGGCGTAGTCATCGCGCGCCTCGATCTGCAGCGCCTGGACCGGCACGAACAGGACCAGCCGCTCGAAGCGCTGCTCGAACGCCGTGAGCTCAAGCGACCAAGCGCGCCGCGCGAGCCCCAGTCCCACGTCCCAGGCCCAGCCGTCCTCGGGCTGCAGACCCGGCTGACCACGCACGCCCGGAGACTCGAAGTAGAGCTCGTCGAAGCTCGGATCGCGAAACGCTCGACCGATGTTGGCCCGCAAAGAGAGGCCTCCGAAGGGCAGCAGCGCGAGCGCGCCCGCCCGCGGCACGAGCACCGGCGCGCGCCGGTCATCGTCATCGAGCCGGAGCGCCCCGCTCAGGTGCAGGCGGCCCGGCAAGACAGCCCACTGCTCGAGCGCGGTCAACGCGAGCCCCAGGCGGCGCCCATCGAGGCCGTCGCCGAATAAGCCGCCGTGAAGCCGCGTGCGGGCCGCATCGTGCCGCACATCCACGACGACCGAGGGCGCGTGCGCGGCGTCGCCGGCGAAAGTGGTCGCCAAGCGTCCCCCAAGCGCGCGCTCGTCCGTGATGTAGCGGCGCGCCGCGCCCGCGCGCTTCGGCTCAGGATCTTCGTAGGCGACGCGCTCGCTGCGCGCCCAAACCGCGCTCTCGAGCCGCAGCGCGGGATGCAGTGCCCGCCCCGCGTCTCCAGAGAGCGCGACCTGCGCGCGGCGTCGCGTTGAGCGGGCTGCGGTGTTCTCGAACTGCTCGAAGCCTGGCTCACCGCGCTCGAGGTCAAAGCCCTCCGCGAGGGCGACGAGTGACGCACCTCGCCCGAGTCGGAGCCGCGCGCGCGCCAGGCCGTGCGCCTCGGCGTGGTCGGCGTTCTTACGCAGCCGGTCATCCCCATGGACGTCCTGAAAGCCGAAGCGCCCCGCTGCGCGGCTCCCGCCGACGAGCGCCAGGAGCTCGAAGCGCTCGGCGCCGTGGCTCAACGCCGCATCCCCGCCTGCGGCCTCAAGCTGTCCCAGGCGCAGGCCCCCCGACCACTGGGTCCCCTGCGCGGCGGTCGGGGTCACGACGCGGAGTACGCCGCCCAACGCTCCCCCGCCGTATTGGGCGCTCGCGGGGCCACGCAAGAGCTCGAGTTGCCCTACGTAGGCCGCTGGCAGCGTCGACAGGTCGAATGCGCCGCCGCGCGCGCTGTTCAACGGCACGCCATCGAGCACGACCAAGACCTGCTGACCGTTCGCGCCTCGGATGAGCAGCTCTTCGCGCCCGCCGGGGGCGCCGGCGCGACGCACGCCGGCGCCGGGCGATGCCTGGAGCAAGTCCGACAGGCGCGCCTGAGCGCCCGGCACCTCGCGCGGGTCGACGCGCGCCGAGGCGCCCGTGGGGTCGCGCAGCGCGGCCTCCCCTTCGGGTGTGTGCGCGGGACGCACCTCGACGACCTGCTCGTCTTCAGGCGCGGCCGCTTCGACGACCTCGGCGCGGGCGAGCGCGGGCAAGACGACGCCCGCCGCGAGGGCGAGCGCGATCGTTTCGACGATGCGCATCATCCTCCCCCTCTTTCCTCGAAGAGTGGCGGCCAGTCGGTGCTCGGGGCAGGTTTCCTGGCTTGGGGCTGCGTTCGCCGTGGGTGCGGCCTTCCCGGGGGGACCCAGTGGCCAAACTCTGCACCCTCAGCTCACCCCTGACAGTGGCGGGACCGCGCCGGAATCACACCGGCTTCCCTTTTAACTGGTCGCGCGAACGACCAGCACCTCGAGCGTGAGGTGGGCGAAGTAGCACGCGCCCCCCCGAGGCGCAAGGGCGTTGACTTAGGGCGAGGGCGTCTCGCGCACAGCCAACGCAACCGCGAGCCCGATGATGCCCAGCAGCGCGAGCACACCCACGATCGCCGCCGGCAGCCATGCGGGCCGCTTGGCCTGCGGAGACCTTGTCGCCTGCGCGGTCATCAGCGAGCGGTAGTGACCCGGTCGGTCGTCCACGATCGCGGCGTCGCTCGCAGGCGCTGCGCCGCCGTGAACCTGCGCGCGTGGGGGCACAGGGACCGCGGGGCGCGCCACGCGGACCGCCCCCGGCGCGGGCACAGGCGGGGACGGCGGCGGCGTCGGGGTCGGCACCGCCGCGATGGGGGACGGAATGACGCTCGGGCGGCCAAGCTGCGCAGGCGGCATCGGCACGCCGGGCGGCAAGACGCCGGGCACGGGGAGCGCGTGCGGCCTCGGCGTCGGCTGGTCAACGACGAAGGCCTCGACGGCTGGAGACGGCTGGGGCGCGCTCGCAGCCTCGAGGGCCTCGCGCATCTGGTCCGCGCTGGAGAAGCGGAGCTGCGGCTGCTTCTCCAGCGCGCGCAGCACCACCTCGTGCAGCGCACGGCTCACGCCCGGCACCCTCTCGACGAGCGGCGCGGGCGGCTCCTTGATGTGCTTGACCACCACCGAGAAGGGCGTGTCACCCTCGAAGGGCGGCGCGCCACTCAGCATCTCGTAGGCCACGACGCCGAGGGAGTAGAGGTCCGTCGTGGGGCCGGGCTGCGCGTGGCCCTGCGCCTGCTCAGGCGCCATGTACTCGGGCGTGCCGAAGACGAGGCCTGTGCGCGTCAGGTGCTCCGCGCTGCGCTCCTCCTTCACGATACCGAAGTCCATGATCGTTGCGTGCAGATCAGGGCTGAGCATGATGTTGCCCGGCTTGATGTCGCGGTGAATCAAGCCTCGACTGTGGGCGTGCGCGAGCCCTCGGCAGGCCTGAACGAGCACCAGCGTCGCCTCGGCGGGACTAAAACGCCCTACCCCGCTCGCTCGCTTGGCTTCGAGCAGCTCCGCGAGGGTGCGCCCGTCGAGGAACTTCATCACGAAGTAGTGGAAGTTCTTGAACTGCCCGATCGCATAGA
>CANLBD010000163.1 GCA_947488215.1 Myxococcales bacterium
AAGCCATGGACGCCTTGGAGGTCGACCTTGAAGACGCGCGCGCCCGAGACGAGCGCCGACCGCACGGGCGCGACGACGTAGAAGTCAGCGTCAGTGTCATACTCAAAGCGGTGCGCGTTGATGCGCCACGCGGGCGTGTGCAGGCGACCCCCGGCCGCCGGCTGCCCGTTGATCCGCAGGACATCCGCCGCGAAGTACCGCGTGGACTCGTCGCTGGGGCTCAGCGTCTCCGGCTCCGCGACGAAGTTCACATGCCAGGCGCCGACCTCGTCCGCGATGTGCGTCTGCCAGTTCCCAGGGCCCGTGCCAAAGTTGCAGTAGCCGGCGCCCTCGCGGGAAACTGACAGCGGGATCGCGCAGACGCCGAAGCCACCGGCCACGGGCACGGGGAAGAGGTCGCCTGTCCAGCACCGCGCGGGGCCGTCACAGTCCGCGTCCGCGCGACAAAACGTGAGGGTCGGCGGTGCGAGCAGGATCTCAGCCCCGACGCGACGCGGCTCCGCGATCGGGTTCGCCGTGCCCGCTGGGGTCGACTCGAGCCGGAGCCCGTCCGCGTCCGGCTCCTTGAAGCCGTCGTCACTCGAGCACAGGCGGATCGTCTCGCCAATCTGGGTGACGTCGACGCGGAGCATGCTGAAGCCCGCAAGGCCCTGCGTGGGGCCGAGCTGAGGCGAGCCCTCGGGGAGCGCGCGCGCGGCGCACGGCGCAAGGGCGAGGAGCAGGCTGGCGCGCAGAGCGCTTCGACGATGACGCACGGTATCCCCCTGTCGGGTTCGAGAGTCCAAGCTCAAGGCGCCCTATCCAATGTCAGGCGACCCATCGAGTTCAAGAGCACGGTTTGACGATCTGTTGAGCCCGAGGCAAGGGCGATATGGCCGACCCCCGCGGGGATTTGGTCCCACAGCGCGTCGACGGGCACCCAGCCCTGCGCGCCGAGGACCTCGTTCCAGGCGTGGTAACGAAACCGGCCCCGCTGCCAGACCAGCCCGAAGGTCAGCCGCGTCGGCACGCCCTCGGCCCGGGCGAGCGCGGCGAAGAGGCCCGCCCACTCGTTGCAGTCGCCCCGCTTCGACGCCAGCGTCTCGAGCGCGCTCGGGGCCCCCGCGGCGCGCTCGACCGTCATCTCGGCCCGCATCCACGCCACGATGCGCCGCGCTGCGGTGAGGGTGTCGGCGGCATCGCCCACAATCTCTCGCGCGGCGGCGCGGAGCTTCGGGTGGCTCGACTGCACCAGCGGCTCCGCGCGCAGCGCCTCGACAACCTCGGAGGCGGCGGTCCGCGCGTCTACCGGGCGGGGCGCGCCTTCGCCCGTCGGCGCGCGCGTGACGCGCAGCAGGTCGCCCTCAAGCGTCTGCCGGGGCGGCTGATGGAGCCCAGCGCGCGCATCCGCCGGCCCGCCGACGCGCAGCCTCAGCTCGGGCTCGGCGTCGAGCGCCTCGGGCAGCCCCTGGACCACGATCTCAATTGAATCAAGGAGCGACGACCGCCCCGCCGTGTCGCCAGCCAGCCCCCAACGTGCTTCTTCTTCGCTCTCGCGGCGCGCGACGAGTCCGAGCGGCAAGGCCTGCTCGAGCACTTCGCCCCGCGGGCTGACCAGCGCGTCGAAGGTCATGCCGTGCACCGACTGCCGCACCCGTGTCACGGGCACGACCTGACCGAGGGCGAGGGTGGTCTCGTGGCCAATGACCTCGACCTCGACGGGCACAGTCGCTGTGCTCCAAGGGTCGAAGCTCGGGAGCGTGAAGCGCTGACCCGGCTCAAGCGCGCGCGCCGCCAGGAGCGGGCCGAGCGCCTCACGCAGGACCGGCTTAGTCGTGAGCGGGAGCGTGCGCTCGACGGACTGTCCGCCGGTGTCGAGGGTGACCTGCAGCGTCGTGCCTTCCACGCGCCCTTTGCCTGAGAGCGCTTGCTGACCTGCGCCCATTTCGAACGCGAAACGCTCGAGGGTCAGGTCGGGTCCGAGATCGGCCGAGAGCTTTAGATCCAGGCGCTGAGACGCGCCCAGCGCGTCGAGCCGTACGTGGGTCTCCTGCCGCAGCGTCAGGCCTGCGCCGTCGGGTCGCGCGACGCGCTCGATGCGCGCGAAGCCGAGCTTCTCGTCCTTGAGGTACAGGCCGAGCCACTCCTGACCCTCGGTCAACGCGCCCGCCTGTCCGGGGGCCGCGAGGTCCGGCGTCTCCATGGGTTGGGCGGCGCGTCGCGCGCTCAGCGCGAAGAGCGCGGCGGCGAAGACTGCGATGGTTGAAGCCCCGAGGGCGTCCCAGAGTCGGGGCATGTGGGAACATGTAACACATCAGGGCTGTTCAGGTGTGTACTGAACGCTTGTCTAGCCACGCGGCGTCGTGCTACGGGACGCGCCGCATTTTTGCGGGTGGGTCGAGGCCAGAGCCATGAAGCAGATCGAGCTCTTCGGAAACGACGGCGGGGACGGCGGCCACGTCGAGGAGGTCTCGCTCGTCGAGGCCGCGCGGCACCGCTACCTGAACTACGCGCTCAGCGTGGTCACGAGCCGCGCCTTGCCGGATGTGCGCGACGGCCTCAAGCCGGTGCAGCGCCGCATCCTGTACGGCATGCAGCAGATGGGCCTAACGCCGGACGCCCGCTACCGCAAGTGCGCGGCCGTGGTCGGCGAGGTCATGGGTAAGTACCACCCGCACGGTGACACCGCGATCTACGACGCGATGGTGCGCTTGGCGCAGCCCTTCAGCCTGCGGTACCCGCTGGTGGACGGGCACGGCAACTTCGGCTCCCTCGACGGCGACGCGCCTGCGGCGATGCGGTACACGGAGTGCAAGCTGCTGCCGCTCGCAGGCGAGCTGCTCTCGGAGCTCAAGCAGGACACGGTCGACTTTCGGCCGAACTACGACGGTCAGCACTTCGAGCCGACCGTTTTGCCCGCGCAGTTCCCGAACCTGCTCGTCAACGGCACGACGGGCATCGCGGTCGGTTTGGCCACGAACATCCCGCCGCACAACCTGCGTGAGGTCGTGAGCGCGCTCGTGGCGATGGTGGACGACCCCGAGATCGACGAGGCCGCCCTTGCGCAGTACGTGCTCGCGCCCGACTTCCCGACGGGCGGCGAGATCCTCAACACCGCCGAGGAGCTCGCGAACATCTACGCGACCGGGCACGGCACGGTGAAGCTGCGGGGTCAGTACACGACCGAGATCGTGCAGAAGAAGCGCTGCGTCATCATCACGAGCATCCCGTATGCCATCGAGAAGAGCGCGCTGATCGAGAAGATCGGGCACCTGATCGAGCAGAAGAAGGTGCCTCAGCTCGTCGATATTCGCGACGAGAGCACGGACGACGTGCGCGTGGTGATGGAGCTCAAGCGCGGCGAAGAGCCCGACGTCGCGATGGCGTACCTCTACAAGCACACGCCGCTGCAGCAGAACTTTCACGTCAACATGACGTGCCTGGTCCCCGACCCAGACCTAGAGGTGCTCCAGCCCCGGCGCGTGTCGCTGCAGGAGATGCTGCGGCACTTCCTCGACTTTCGGTTCGAGGTCGTCACGCGCCGGCTCACGCATCAGCTCCAGAAGCTCCGCGAGCGCATCCACATCCTCGAGGGCCTCGCGATCGTCTTCGACGCGGTCGACGAGACGATCCGCATCATTCGCAAGAGTGACGGCAAGGCAGACGCCGCAGCCAAGCTGATGGCGCGCTTCGCGCTGTCGGAGACGCAGACCGACGCAATCCTCGAGCTCAAGCTCTACCGCCTCGCGCGCCTGGAGATTCTGGTCATTCAGGAGGAGCTCGCGGCCAAGATGGCCGAGGCTGCGCGCATCGAGGCGCTGCTCGAGAGCGAGGCGGGGCGCTGGGGCGTCGTGCGTGCCGAGCTGCTCGAGCTCGCCGACAGCTACGGCGACGCCCGCCGGAGCGCTTTGGTCGGCCCGCCGGCCGAAGTGAGCTTCGACCCCGAGGCCTACATCGTGCGCGAGAACACGTGGGTCATCGTGTCGCGGCAGGGCCGTGTGAAGCGCCAGAAGGGCTTCAGCGATGTGAGCGCGATTCGCGTGCCCGAGGGGGACGAGATCGGGTGGGTGATCCGGACCGACACGAAGCACACGGTCGCCTTCTACACGCAGAAGGGCTCGGCCTATGTGATGCGCGTGGACGCCATCCCCGCGACGACCGGCTACGGCGACCCTGTGCAGACGCTGTTCTCGTTTGACGACGGCGAGCGCATCGTGGGCGTGACGTGCAGCGACCCCCGCCTGCACCCCGCGCCCGCCGAGGTTGACTTGGCGACCTTGGCCGAGGACGACCCGCGGCCGCCGTTCGCGGTGTGCATCACGCGACAGGGCAAGGCCGTGCGGTTCCCGTTGGCGTCGCACAAGGACGTGAGCACGCGGAGCGGTCGGCGCTTCGTGAGCCTGGGCGACGACGACAGCGCGATCGCGGTGGTCGTGTGTGCGGGCGACGAGATGGTCACGCTCGCGACCGAGGACGCGCACGTGCTGATCTTTGCGGTCAACGAGATCCCGCCGCGCGCGAACGCGGCGAAGGGCGTGAACGCGATCAAGCTCGAGGAGCTCGACCGCGTGCTCGGGTTCCAGCTCAGCACGCGCAAGCGCGACGGCCTGAAGGTCTGGACGAACCGCGGCGCCGAGATGATCGTGCGCGAGACGAGCTATCGGCCCGCGTCGCGCGGGGGCAAGGGCATCTGCGTGCTCAAGCGCGGGCGCCTGACGAAGTTCGAGTGGCCTGTCGAGGTGCTGATGCCCGCCGAGGGCGAGGAAGAGGCCCCGACGAGCGGGCCCGCGAGCGACGAGGGGGAGGCATGAGCCGCGACACGCAGACGCCGCAGTCCTATGGCGCCAACGAGATCACGATCCTCGAGGGCCTCGAGCCTGTCCGCAAGCGGCCGGGCATGTACATCGGGGGCGTCGGCAAGGAGGGCCTGCACCACCTGGTGTGGGAGGTCGTCGACAACTCCGTGGACGAGGCGATCAACGGGCACGCCACGACGATTCAAGTGACGCTGCACGACGGCGGCAAGGCCGTGACCGTCGAGGACAACGGCCGCGGTATCCCGGTGGAGCGCCACCCGCGCGACAAGCAGGGGCGCAGCACGCTCGAGGTCGTGCTCACCACCCTGCACGCGGGCGGCAAGTTCGACGACAAGAGCTACAAGACCGCGGGCGGCCTGCACGGCGTGGGCTCGAGCGTGGTCAACGCGCTCAGCAAGAAGCTCGTGGCGCGCATCAAGCGCGACGGGCGCACTTGGGAGCAGACGTACAAGCGGGGCAAGCCGACCGGGCCGGTGCAGGACATCGACGCTGCGCGCGGCACGGGCACGCGCATTTACTTCGAGCCGGACGAGCAGATCTTCGGCGAGATCGAGCTCGACGCCGAGCTGATCGCGCGGCGCCTCGAGGTCAAGACCTACCTGCACAAGGGGCTTCGGATCGTCTTTACGGACGAGACGGCGACGGACGCGGACAAGCGCCGGCGGGAGTTCAAGCACGAGGGCGGCGTCGTTGAGTATCTCGAGGACTTGCTGCGCGCGCGGGACCGCCGGGCGATTACGCCCGAGGCCTTCAGCATGGAGCGCGACGACGACGCTCAGGGGCGCGTGGAGCTGGCGCTGTCGTGGACCGAGGCCACGGACGTGGTCGTGCACAGCTTCGTCAACGGCATCCCGACGGCGGACGGCGGCACCCACGAGGGCGGCTTGCGGGATGCCATCCAGCGCGCGCTGCGGGACTACATCGACGCGCACGAGCTTGTGCCACGCGGCGTGAGCGTGACGCCCGAGGACATCCGCGAGGGCCTGACGGCGGCGCTGAATGTGTTTATCCGCGAGCCTCAGTTCCAGGGCCAAACCAAGGACAAGCTCAACAACCCCGAGGTGCGCGCGTTCATTGCCGGCGCGGTCAAGCCGGCGCTTGAGACCTGGCTGCACGGCAAGAAGACGCAGGCCCAAGCCATCGTGACGCGCATCATTCAGGCGGCGCGGGCGCGTCAGGCCAGCCGCGCGGCCGTGGCCGAGGTGCGCCGCAAGTCGCCGGTGAGCCACCGCCTGAACCTGCCGGGCAAGCTCGCCGACTGCTCAAGCACGGACCCGCGCGAGTGCGAGCTCTTCTTGGTCGAGGGCGACAGCGCCGGCGGCTCGGCAAAGCAGGGGCGCGACCGCGAGACGCAGGCCATCCTGCCCCTGCGCGGCAAGGTGCTGAACACAGAGCAGGCGAACGACCGCAAGG
>CANLBD010000164.1 GCA_947488215.1 Myxococcales bacterium
CGCGCGGCGCTCGACCGGGTGGGCGCGCGGCGGCCGCGGGTCGCATGACAACGCCCGCGCGGCGCTCGACCGGGTGGGCGCGCGGCGGCCGCGGGTCGCCTGACAACGCCCGCGCGGCGCTCGACCGGGTGGGCGCGCGGCGGCCGCGGGTCGCCTGACAACGCCCGCTCAGGGCCCCAGGCCGACCCAGACCTCGCCGCTCGTGCGGACCTCTTTCTTGAAGATCGGCACGTCCGCCTTCAAGCGCTCGATGGTGAAGCGGCACGCATCAAAGGCCGCCGCGCGGTGGGGCGCGCTCGCGGCGATCACGACGGCGAGCTCGCCGACTCCGAGCACGCCCAGGCGGTGCCGGATCGCGACGCGCGCGCCGGGGTGCAGGGCCTCGGCCTCACCCACGATGGCGTCCATGACGCGCTCCGCCATCTCGGCGTAGGCCTCGTACTCCAGCCGCACGACGCCGTGCTCGCCCGTGTGGTCGCGCACGCAGCCCGTGAACGTCACCAGGCCGCCGCGGTCGGGGCCCGCGACGAGCGCCTCTACCTCGCGCGCGTCGAGCGGGAGAGACGTGAGCCCAACGCGCGACGCGCCCCCCGAGACGGGCGGAATGAGAGCGACCCGGTCGCCCGCCTGCAGGGGCACGTCGAGGTCATCTGCGGCCACGAACGCCTCGTTCCGCGCCCAGCGAACGTGCGGCAGCAGCGGCGCCAGGTCGGGGTAGCGCGCGAGCAACGCGGCCTGGAGCGTCGACAGGTTCCCTGCGTCATCAAGGCTGAACGCCTCGCGCGCTTTGCCGGTGCGCTCACGCACAGCGGCGAAGTAGAGCATCTCGATCTGGATCGGGGGCATGCGGCGCACCCTACCGCGAGTCGCGGCGGAGTTCGACGCGCTCGATTTCGGCGCGGCCTCGGCGCATTCTCCGCACCGAACATCGTCCGGAGTACCCCTTGAAGCTTGCCTCACGCGCCCGCCACGTCCGCCCAGCGCTCGCCCTGCTCACGCTCGGTGTCGCGGGCTGCCTCGTGCCCGAGGACGCCGCGCAGCGGCCGTTCCGCGCCGCAGACGCCGAGCAAACTGCAGACGCCGACCCGCCGGCGGACGCCACGCCGGTCCCCCTCGACGCGCCCGTGATCTTCGACGGCCAACTGCCCGCAGACGCCGCCCCCGACGCGAGCCCCGAGCGCGTCGTGCGACCGACAGACTGCGGCGCACCCGTCGTGGGTCGTCTGGAACGCACCGGCAGTGCGGTCGAAGGCGGCCAGGACGCAGGCGCCCTCGTCGGGCTGCGCCTGAGCGTCCCGGACGACGCCCTGCCCGAGCCCGTGGACGTGACGGCCACCTGCGACGACCGCCTGGTGCCCGAGGGCGTCTACGCCCCGCTCGGACCCGCCGTACGCGTCACAGCGGCCCCCCGCGAGCGGCTCGGGCGCAACGCCACGCTCACGCTCGTCTACAGCGCCCCTGACCGCCCCGCCGCCGTCGGCAACCAGCACCTGCGGCTCTTCTGGAAGCCCGACAACTATCCGTACATCGCCGAGCCGCCCCTGATGGACGTCGTCGACGACCCCATCGCAGGGACCTTCACGTTCTCAACGCCCGCGCTCGGGACGTTCCAGCTCGGCTTCGACACGCGCGCGGGCGAGCTCGTCGACCGCCGCTACGCCTTCAAGGCGATCGGCGGCATCAGCATGGGCGCGGGCGCGTCCGCTTACTTGGGCACGCAGTACGCCGACCGCTTTGACTTCATCCTGCCGCTCGGCGGGCTGACGGACCAGCCGTACATGATGCGCTACATCCGCGAGCGCCTCATGGGCGGCTTCTGCCGCGAAGGGCAAGAGGGGGGCGTCGGCACGCTCTGCGAGCCGCCTCGCTCGGAGTTCGCCGCGGAGCACCTGAGCGACTTCAACCACTGGCACTACGACGACACAGAAGGCTCCGGCGGCACGTTCGACCGCAGCGAGTACGTGCAGATCTTTCAAGACCTCTCCTACGCCTACGGTAACCCGCTGCTCTACAACCCCGAGAGCCCCTACCTGCCGCCCGGCACGCCGTCGTCGGACTTGCAGATCCCCGACGATGTGCGCTGCGCGGCAGAGTGTCGGGGCGATGAATGCCCCCCTGCGACGGCGTCGCGCACCCTGCCGCCGGGGACGTTCTTCGACGACGAGTACAATGTCGACGCGCGGTTCCCCGTGATCGCGTTCTGCGACGGCGAGGACGGTGACCCGCGCGGGGACTTCGACCCGAACGCGGCTCACCGCGCGCCGATGGAGGTCGCCTACGCCGTCGACGTGAACGGCAACGGCCGCCGCGACCTCGAGGAGCCGGTCATTCGCAACACGAGCGAGCCCTACGACGACGTCGGCTGCGACGGCGTGGCGAGCGCGGATGAGCCGGGGTACGACCCGGACACGAACCCCGATCCCGACGGTGACGACTTCCACTGGTACCGCAACCCGAACGGGACGGAGCGCAACTGGCAGTACGACGCCTGCGGCATGAACCTGGGCGAGCCGTACCGCGACTTTGGCCTCGACGGTGTGCCCGATACGCCGCAGTTCGAGGCGGGCGGCTACGACTTCGGGCAGGGCAACGGCCGCTTCGACTACAACCCGAACTTCGCGCGCTTCTTGGCGCGCAACCCCGGCACGCTCTTCAAGGCGCTGCCCCCCGAGGAGCGCGAGCGCCTGCGGTTCTGGGCCGATGGCGGCGTGCGCGACATCTTCAACTTCGCGATCGACACCGCGCACCTGATGGGGCACCTGCAGGCCGGCGGTCAGAACACCCGAATCTACAACGATTTCAAGTCTTTATATCAGGGCATCTCGAGCCCCGAGGTCCCGTTCTTCCCCAACCCCGCGGCGCGGGACGCCTTCGGGCGACGCGGCCAGAGCGTGTTCTTGCCCTACGGCAACCCGGACGCGGACGCGTTCGCGATCAGCCAAGGCGACGGCGCGCACGTCGGCAGCGTCGCGCAGGCGCTCAACCGCTTCATGACGATGTTTGAGTGGGTCCACAACCAGTGGCCGAACGGCGACTACGCGCCCGTTCTCGGTGCGTTTGACCGCGAGGACGGCATCGTCTTCTTCGACTCCGCGCGGTTCGGCAAGCGCTACCGCTATGGCGTCAGCCTGCCCCCCGGCTACGGCAGCCCGGAGAACGCCGACAAGCGCTACCCAGTGCTGCTCATCCTGCACGGCTACGGCCAAGGCCCGGACGACCTGCCCGTGACGGGTACCATCCTCGCCAACCAGATGGCGCAGGGCGCGTGGCAGAAGTCCATCGTCGTGTTCCCCGAGGGCTTCTGCGGCCAAGCGACGCAGTTCCAGTGTAACGACGGCATCGACAACGACGGCGACGGCACCATCGACAGCACGAACGACCGCAGCCTGCGAACCCCGTGTGAAACGTCCGAGACCTGCGTCGGGACCTACACCTGCCGCGATGGCTTCTGCTGTGACCCCGCGCAGGCCGAGTGCGGCGCGCCAGACGAGACGTGCGGGCGCGACCGCAACGGGCGGTCTGAGTCGGGCGAGCCCGTCACGATGTGCACCGACGGCGTCGACAACGACCTCGACGGCCTTACGGACCTGCAAGACGAGGGGTGCCTGAACGACCCGACGCAAAACACTGAGGCGGACTGCAAGCAGGGCAGCTTCTACACGAACCACCCCGCGCGCAAAGACGGCACGCCGGGCGGTCCTGACTTCGAGGGCGCGATGCTCGACATGCTCGACCACATCGACACGCACTACCGAACGCGCCGCCCCGAGGTCTTGCGCGTCCCCCGCTGACCGCCTAGGGCGTCAGTGTGTCGAGACGAGCCCCGCTTGCGCAGCCGCCCAATCCATGAGCGCGCGCGCGTCCATCATCGGCGTGAGCGCCGGCGGCGGCGGCACCGTGAAGCCGCCTTCGGGCTGCGGTCGCGCGCTCAGGCGCCACGCGGCCTCGCGCTGCGTCGGCGGCTGGCGCGCGTCGTCCGCCAAGGCGTTCAGGTGGTGCATGTACGACTGGCCGTAGTCCGGCTGCGGGTGCACGCCGAGCCACGCTTTGAGCGCCATCCCTGCAGCCCGGCGCGCGCCCACACGCCCCATCCCCGCGTTGCCTGTCGCCCACGCCCGCGCCGCGTTCTCGAGCTCGAGCTCGGCGTCGTTCAGCCACCGCTCCGGCGGCAAGTCCAGCACGCGCATCAGGCGGCCCCGCCGAGCGACGGCCCGAGCTGTCGACGCGCCTCGTAGAGCGCGATCGCAGCGCACTGGGCCAAGTTGAGGCTCCGCACGTTCGCGTTCTCGAACGGGATACGCAGCTGCCGGTCCTCGGGAAAGGCCGCCATGAGCTCGTCCGGCAGACCCACGGTCTCCTGACCGAAGACCAGCAGGTCCCCCGCCGCGTACTCGACCTCTTGGAACGACCGCTTGCCCCGCGCCGTGAAGAGCCACGGTCGGCAGCCCTCGGGCAGCGCCGCTCTCCAGTTCGGCGCGACGGTCAGGTTGATCCAGGGCCAGTAGTCGAGCCCCGCGCGCTTCAAGTACCGGTCATCGAGCGAAAAGCCGAGCGGCTCAACCAAGACGAGCGGCGTGCCCGTCGCGGCGCAGAGGCGCCCAATGCTGCCCGTGTTCGGCGGAATCTCAGGATGGACGAGGACGATCTTCACGCCCCGCTCATACCCGATCGCCGCGCCTACTGAAAGACCGGCAGCGACCGCGACTCGCCCTCGAGCTCCACGCGCACGCGCAGGCTCGCCTGACCCGCGACGTGCCACTGGTCGCCCGGGGTGGAGGGCTGCACCTGCAGGAGCGGTGTCCCCTGTATCGGCTGCGTGTCGATGGCCGCGCCCGAATAGTCGCGCACGTGGTAGAGCGCGAGGTAAGGCGCGTTCGCGATCGAGCCGTGGATCGTGAGCTGAATGTCCAGAACGCCCTTGCGGGCCGCGGCCTTGACGACCGCCCGCGTGCGGAGCGTGTTCGCGGTCACATAGACCGGCGTCGCGAGGTCCTTGCGCCACAGGATTGTCGGGCCAAAGACGGTGTTGCCATCCAGCTTGAGCTCGCCGCGCAGCCCCTGCCGCGGCGGCGACTCCGGCGAGGGCGGCGACTCCATCGACACCCAGCGCACCCACACCACGAGCTGGTCGCGGTCCGGGTCGAAGCGCAACACCGGATAGAGCACCTGGCTCATGTCCCGCTCTCAACAGGCGCGTGCGCGGCGCACCGCAACACAGGCTGCGGCGGGTACTTGCGGGGCAGCGCAGTGCACATCAAGAAGACCGAACCGCGCGCGCTCTCAATCAGACGCAGGTGCCGGCAGGTGTGGCACACGCTCGACGCGAACGGTCGCTCACCCGGCGCGCTCATGGCGTCGGCGCGAGCGCCACGCGCCGCGTGCCTGCGCGCGATGGGATATACAGCGCGGCGCGCCCGGCGGCGTCGACGCCGACCGCGACGTTGAGGACCGGCTCAATCGGCACGGTCCGCACGAGGTCGAGCGATGTGCCGCCCCGATCAGCGAAGACCGTCACGCGCTTATCGCCCTGCGCGATGAGCTCGGCGTGGCCGTCGCCGTCGACATCTGCGGCGTCGAGGGCGAAGAACGTGAACTCGTCTGGCGAGGCCGCGAGGGTCTCGACGGCGCCGGGGCCCTTGCGTGTGAACTGCACCCGGCGAATGCGCGCCTTGGCCGCCTGCCCGTAGTTCGCGACCCACCCATCGCAGAAGTAGAGCGCGGGCGACTTCGCCGCGCCGATCGCGCGCCACAGCAGCGACTTTACCCCGTTGTCCGTCGGGACCGTGACCGGCGCCGCGCCGCCTGCGAACACGCGCAGGTCACCGGGCACGTCCTTCGCGTCGCCATAGACGCGACCGAGGACCTCGTCGACGCGCTTGTCCCCGTTGACGTCGGCGTAGGTGCGCGACGTGCCCATGCGGACCGCCTCGCCCTCGACAACGCCGCCGCCCGCGAGCAAGTGCCGCGTGCGGACCATGTACTTGCTCTCGTAGTAGGCGAAGGCGAGGTCGACGCGACCATCACCGTTCACATCGGCAGCGCTCATGCCCGCGGGCTCGTTGCGCTCGCTCTGACGCCGCCAGACCTCGGTCACCTGCCCGTTCGCAGGATCGATGCGCTGCAGAACCAGCGGCGCGTCCAGGTGTCCACGGCCCACGCCGCGGGCGACGTACAGCGCCACGCCATCGCCCAGGTCCACCGACGCGAC
>CANLBD010000165.1 GCA_947488215.1 Myxococcales bacterium
CCGAGCCACGCGGCGACGAGCAGGCTCGTCACGGGGTCGACCCAGTGCCAGCCCAGCGCGCTGCTCGCCCCCACTGCGGCCATCACGGCCAGCCCCGCCGCGACGTCGCCCGCATAGTGCGCGCGGTCCGCCGCGAGGGCCACGCTGCCTGTGCGCTTGACCTCGTAGGCTTGCCAGAGCGTGAGCGCGAGGGCGATGAGCGTGCTCACGCCCACGGTCACGAGCGCCAAGCTGGCATAGGTCACCGGCTCGGGTTGGGCGAGGCGAGTGACCCCCTCGATGCCCACCATGACCGCGCTGCCTGCGATAAAGCCCGCCTGCGCGAGCGCCGCGAGGCTCTCCGCCTTGCCGTGCCCGAAGTGATGGTCGTCGTCGGGCGGCTCCGCGGCGTGGCGAATGGCCCACGCGTTGAGCCCGCTCGCCAGAACGTCGAGCAGGCTGTCGACGCCGCTCGCGACCACGGCGACGCTGCCGGAGAAGTGACCGACGGTGAGCTTGGCGACCGCCATGACCGCGCTGATGACCGCGGCCACGATGGCCGCGCGGTTGCGCGCCGGGCCTTCGGACTTAGCCATGGGGCGCTCCGGCGACCAGCTCGAGCAGCGTGTCGCGCACCTCCGTCATGGCCAAGTGGTCACGCCGGCCCGCGGGGTCGGTACACAGGAACACGGGCCCGTCCTCGGCGCGCGCCGGGAGCAAGCCGTGGGAGCCGCGCACGAGAGAGGCGTCGAGCCCAATCATCCGCATGTAGTAGCGAAACCCGAGCATCTTGCGCGCGAGGGTCAGCCCCGCCTTGAGCTTCGGCAGGGGAATCGTTGGGTCGACGCGCAGCTCGACGGGGTCGTAGCCGGGCTTTCGGTGGATGTCGACGGTGCGCGCGAAGTCGGGCATCCGCGCGTCGTCGAGCCAGTAGTAGTACGTGAACCAGCGGTCGGGCTTCGACAGCACGACGAGCTCACCCGACCGCGCGTGGTCCAACCCGACCGCGGCCTGCTCGCCGCGGTCGAGGACCTGCGCGACACCATCGAGGCCCTCGAGCACGGCGCGCACCTCGGGCACTCGGCCCGGGCGCCTCACATAGACATGCGCGATCTGGTGGTCCGCGACCGCGAAGGCCTCGCTCGCGCCCGCATCCAAGAGCTCCCAGCCCAAGTCGACCTGCTGCGCGCGGAGCAGCCCCGCTTGGCGCAGCGCACGATTGATGTGCACCCCGTCGCGCACGGGCGTGATGCCGTACTCGCTGAGTGCCACGACTGTGTAGCCTGCGTTCGCCGCCCACTCGCCGAGGTTCCCCGCGACGGCGTCGATCTCGGCGCACGCGCGCCGCGCCTCGGGAGAGTCGGGGCCGAACCGCTGCAGATCGTAGTCCAGATGCGGCAAGTAGCAGAGGGTGACCGTCGGCCGCTTGTCGACCATGACGCGTCGCGTGGCGTCCGCGATCCACTGCGACGAGCGCACATCCGCGGTGGGCCCCCAGAAGTTGAACAGCGGGAACGTCCCGAGCGCGCCCTGCAGGTCGGCTTTCAGCTCAGGCGGCTCGGTGTAGATGCTCGGCACCTTGCGCCCGTCGGCGGGGTACACGGGGCGGGGCGTCGCGGACCACTGAACGTCCGCGTACATATTGAACCACCAGAACATCTTGGCCACCGTGAAGTCGGCGCCAAAGCGGGCCCGCCCGACGTGCCACAGCTTGTCCTCTTCGCAGCCGACGAGGCGATTGGCCTGCTTCCACAGCGCGACCTCCGCTGTGTCGCGGTAGTACCAGCCATTCGCGACGACGCCGTGCTCACGCGGCATGCGGCCCGTCAGCATCGTCGCTTGCGCGCTGCACGTGACGGCGGGGAGCACCGCGCCCATCGAGGCCGTATAGCCGGCGCGGCCGAGCGCCGCGAGCCGTGGAGTCTGAGCCAGGAGAGCGGGCGTCAGCCCGACAACGTTCATCACGAGGAGCGGTTTCACGCGCGGGAATCTAGCAGCGTTTGCGTCCCTGCGCGCCCCGTGGCAGACACTCAGCCATGAACAAAGCGCTGCTCTTGCTGCCCCTGCTCGTCGCGTGCGGTCGCTCGGCCGAACCGCAGGCGAAGGCCGCGCCCGCGAGCCTCGCCCCGGACGAACCGGTGATGGTCACGCGACCCGCGCCGCCGCCCACCTCGACACCGACGGACCCGCTCGCTATCCCCGCGCTCGCCGTCACCGCGCGAGCCGCCTTCGAGCGTCACGGCGCCGTTGACGTCCCCGCGTTGGTCGCGCCGCTCGTGCCTGCGGCGCTCAACGCCAAGGCCGTTCGGTTCGATGAGGGCGTGGGCATGCGGCGCACCCACCTCGAGGCGGGCTACAAGACTGCGTTCGTCTCGCTCTTCACCCTCGCGCCCAACGCGGACTACGCAGCCGCAGTCGAGGGCGTGGCCACGGCGAATGGCCTCGCGACGAACCGAGCGACGGAGCCGCAGGCGCCTTCGCCGACGGGCGCGACCGTGCGAGCGTACGACCGCGGCGCCTCGGAGCACGTGACCTTCGAGGACCGCACCCCTCCGGGTCAGCCGCGTCGTGTCGATGTGCGCGTCGAGACGCGCGGCTCTGCCGAGCCTGCGCCGCTGACGTCTCCCCCCGGGCTGCCTGATGTCCTCGGCCCGATGCCGGCGGGGCTCACGCTTCGAGGGTGGGAGCGCGGTCAGTACCACGCCGCGTCGCCCGCGCCGGCGCACACCGATGTGTCACGCTGGGTGCTCGGCTACGCGGCCGCAAGCCCTGACGCTCGAGACGAGGCGCGCGCGACGCTCGAGAATCGCGTCAAGGGCGACGGCTTCGAGCCAGACGCGAAGCGACCCGGCTACTTCGAGCGCAAAGCGACGGGTGAGAGCGTCTTTCTCCGGTCGGACGACGCGCCCACGCTGGCGCTCGTCATCAGCATTCAGCGACGCTGGCGCCGCTGACCCGCGCTTACTCGGTCCGCTCGAGGGCGATGCACTCGAACTGGCCCTCTTCGGGCGCGTACTCAAACGTCGGCAGTCCGTAGCTCGTCCAGATGCGGTCCGCCTCTTCCTCGCTGAAGTCGACGAGCGGGCGGCCCTTCTCCGCCTGAACGGGCAGGCCACGGGCTTCGTACTCGCCGCTCTCATGGAGCAGGTGGCGCTTCATCGCGCCGCCGGCGTAGGCGCCGAAGAAAGCGTAGTCCAGCGCGCTGTCGATCGCGCAGACGACAATCTCGGCGCCGACGGCGGCGCTGAGCTTCGCCAGCGCGTCCGGGTACTTGTTGAGCGCGAGGCCCAAGTCCCCCAGGACCGCATAGGGCCCCACCTTCCAGATGTACCACGCGTCTCCACCCGCTGCGCCGCCGAGGTCTTCGGTGCGTGGCTGGCAGAAGTCGAGGACTCCGTCGAAGCTCTCCGTCTTTTGCGGCGGTTCGGCGGTCGCTCGCACGTGCGGGAACGTGGCGAGGGCGGCTGCCTTGAGCTGCTCGGGAGTAGTCCGCGCCGCGAGGTTGCAGCGGGCGTGGCTCATCTTGCGGTTCTCCTTGTGAGGGTCAGGTCCATGGGTCCCTATTCTCTACCGTTTCACGCCGCGCGCAAGACGGCACGCGATCATGCGCGCGGCAAGGCGCCGGCGTCTCGCAGCAGCGCGAGTAACTCAGCCGGCCCTGAGACGCTTAAATCCGGTTTGATTTCAGGCATTTCGGGCGCGCGGCGCGCAGCCTCGCCGGTCATCGTGAGCACCGCGAGGACGCCGCTGCGCAGGCCAAGTTGCATGTCGGTATCGAGCTGATCGCCCAAGATCAGGGTCTCTTCGGCCGACGTGCCTAGACGACGAAGCCCCGCCTCGACCATCGCCGCCTCGGGCTTGCCGAGGACCACCGGCGAGCGGCCCGTCGTGACCTCGATGCCCGCGATGATCGCGCCCGCGTCGGGGAGCAGGCCGCGGGGTGAGATGCACGTTCGGTCCGCGTGCGTCGCGTAGTAGGGCAGCCCCGCCGCGACGAGCAGGCACGCGTCGCTCCAGCGCGCATAGCGGAGCGTCGTGTCGTAGCCGAGCAAGACGCTGTCAGCGTCGTCCGCGGTCGCCGGCGTGAGCCCAGCGCGGCGGCAGGCGTCGCTCAACGCGCGCGTCCCCAGCACATACGGCCGGCGCAGCGGCGTGTTGTCGAAGAGCCACTGCGCGGACGCCTCGCCCGAGGTCAGGACGTCGTCGAGTCGGACGGGCATGCCGAGGGCCGTAAGGCGGTCCCGATAGCGTCGCCGCGACGCGCTCGAGTTGTTCGTGAGCACGAGGTGCGGCCGACCCTGGAGCGCGCGCATCAGCTCGACTGCACCGGGCACGGCGCGGTCTCCGATGTAGAGCGTGCCGTCCATGTCGAGCAGGTAGCCGCGGATGCGCGAGAGTCTTTCGGCGAGCATGCGCGGCTCCTTACCGCATCTCAGCGCGGAACGCAGTACCTCAACCCCTCGAACGGCTCACAGGCGTATCCCGCGGGGCAGTCACGCGCGTCGTTGCACTGCGAAGTGCAGCGGCTGTAGCGCGGATTCTCGGGGTCGCCGCCCATGCACTGAAACGACGCGCACTCGAACGGCGGGTCCTGAATGGGGGCGACCGCTTCGCGCGGGCAGACGAAGCCTGCCAGCGGGGTGCAGATCCCGGGCCGCGAGCCGTCGCCGCTCTCCAGCGCCCGCTGGCAGGCGTAGCCCTGCGGGCAGTCCGCGGCCGACCCGCACGAGCACGTGCAGTACCCCGAGCCGCCCGCCTCGAGCTGCGCGCACCGCGTGACCTCGACCTCGTCGCGGCCCGCGGGCACTCGACAGGTGCCGCCGCACTGCAGCACGTCCGTGCACTGGTAGACCGGGCCCAAGTCCAGATTGCACACGGAGATGCGGCCGCCGTTAGCCTGAATCGACTGGCAGGTATATCCGGATGGGCACTTGCCGTCGCTCTCGCAGCGCATGGTGCAGATGTTCTGCGGCACGAGCCACTGCGCGGGTCGAGGCGGCGTCAGGCAGATGCCCGAGGTGCAGCCCTGCGGCCCATCGCACGGCAGGCTCGTCTCATTCGGGGCGCATACGCCGACGATCGCGCCGGGCTCGAGCCCCAGATCGACCGGCGGGCACTCGGCGCTGCCGCCGCCGCGCACCTGCGCCTGAACGCAGGTGTCGATGCCGGGGCACGCGTCGTCGTTCTCGCAGCGCTCCGTGCACGTGCGCGTGGCGCGGAGCTTGTTCTCGACGCAGAAGCCGCTCGCGCAGTCACCCGGGCAGCCGCAGGTCTCGCCATACGCGCGGTTGCCGCGGGGGCGCGCGTCTGGCCCTGGGGGCGCCGCGTCGACCGGGCCTGCGTCCGACGCTGGGGGGAGCGTGGGGGGCGAAGCATCGGCGGGCGGGGGTGGGGGCGGCGCGGCGTCGACGCGTGGCTCAGGGCCGGCGTCGACGCGGGGGCGCACGGTCGCGTCCAGAAAGGGCGGGCCGGTGTCGGGCGTGGGGCCGTTGCCCTGCACGCAGCGAAAGCTCACGCGGTCGCAGACCAGCCCGAACGGCGCGCAGTCGCGGTCAATCGCGCAGCGCTCGGGCGAGCGACACTCGTTCTCGATGCAGAGCTCGCCGGGGTCACACTCGCGGTCGCGGCGGCACTCCACGACGCAGGCGCCGTCGATGCACACCGCGGGCAGCGCGCACTCACGGTCGCTCACGCAGGGGGCGGACTGCGTCGTGTCGTTACAGGCGGGGGCGAGCCAGAGCAGCAGAGTCCACAGGCCAGAACGTGCGCGCATCGGCGTCTCCTCTCGGTCACCAGCCCGCGGGGCGGGGCTGCAGCTCGGCGAGGTCGTCCGGCCAGGGCGACGAGAAGCTCAGCGCCTCGCGCGTGATGGGGTGCTGGAACGAGAGCTTGGCCGCGTGCAGCGCCTGACGCTTCGCGCCGGGGACCTTGGCGTAGACCCGCTCGCCGATGACCGGGCAGCCCAGCTCCGCCAGGTGAATGCGGATTTGGTGGGTGCGGCCCGTTGACAGCCAGACCTCGAGCGCGGCGCGCTCACCGCGCACCAGGAGCGTTTGGTAGCGCGTGATCGCGAGCTTGCCGTAGCCCGGCATCGGGCCCGGGTCGGGCGTGCCGAGCGGGCGCACCTTGAAGGTGCTCGGGCGTGAGCCACGCTTGCCCTCACCGGTGTCGCGCAGCAGCATACTCGAGACGACCGC
>CANLBD010000166.1 GCA_947488215.1 Myxococcales bacterium
CGGGAGCGTCAAGCGGGGGGTATTTACCACGGCGTCCCCCCAAGAGAGCAGGTCGAGGTCAATCGGTCGTGGCCCCCACCGCGTCTCGCGCGCCCGGTCGCGTCCGAGCGCGGCCTCGAGCGAGAGCAGAGCGTCCAGCAGCGCCTCGGGCAGCAGGTGCGTCCTGATGGCCACGACCTGATTCACAAAATCGGGCTGCTCGATGGGCCCCCACGGAGCGCTGCGCCACAGCCCGCTGACGCGCAGGGCGTCGAACTGTCCGCGGAGCGCCTCGACCGCGCGTGCCAGCCGCTCCACCGGCGCGTCCACGTTGCCCCCGAGCCCGACATAGGCCCAAACCCGCACGGGCGTGGTGTGCTGACCGGTCACGCACTGCAAGTTAGGCGGCGGAGCGGTCGTTGACAAGGTCGGTGCCTTCCATGAATCTCGCGCGCGCTCGACCGTCTGAGTGCAGAGAACCCGCACCAGACCGTGACCAAGGACGCCGAGATGACCCCCCTCCTCCGCGCGCTGCTCGCCTCGCTTCTGCTCATCCTCCCCGTCACAGCGCTGGCGCAGGCCCCCGCCTTGCCCGGCATCGACCTCAAGGGCCTTGAGAAGGACGAGGTCGAGGGGCTCAACGAGCTCATGCAGGGGGGCGCCTGCCCCTGCAACACCAAGCTCAGCGTCTACGAGTGCGTCGAGAAGAAGACCTGCGAGCAGGCGACGCAGCTCATGCAGTTCGCGGCCGACAAGTTCCGAGAGGGCTTCGGTCCCGAGCAAGTGCAGCAGGCCGTCGTCAAAAAGTACTTCGACGAGATCATGCGGTTCACCTTTGACCTGAAGGACAGCCCTAAGAAGGGCGTCGCGAACGGCCGCGTCACCATCGTCGAGTTCGCGGACTTCGAGTGCCCGCACTGCAGCTTGGTCGCGAAAATCCTGCCCGAGGTCCTCAAGGCCTACCCGAAGGACGCGACGCTCTACTACAAGTTCTTTCCGCTCCCGAGCCACACCTTCGCGGAGCAAGCCGCGCGCGCTGCGTGGGCGGCCAACCGCCAGGACAAGTTCTGGCCCATGCACGACCTGATCTACGCCAACCAGACCTCTCTCAGCGCCGACAAGCTCATCGCGTTCGCGCAGGAGCTCGGCTTGAACCTGACCAAGTTCAAGGCCGACATGGCCAGCGCCGAAGCCACCCGCGCGGTCGAGCGCGACAAGGCCGAAGGGACCAAGGCCGCGCTCACGGGAACGCCGTCGCTCTACATCAACGGCAAGTACTACTACGAAGACAAGACGCCCGAGGCCCTCAAGGCGTACATCGAGAAGCTCCTCGCGACGAAGCCGAAGAAGTAGTCAGAGGCCCTCGATCCACGCGACGACGCGGCGCACTGCGTCGTCGTCCAGCGGGCCGCTCGGGGGCATCGGCTCGCCCCGCAGTCCCGGGTAGTCGTGCAGGAGCTTACGCACGAGCGCGCTCCGCAGAGGCTGCCCCGGCTGCACCAACGCCAGCCCGGGAAAACGCGCGCTCGGCTGGCCGACGAGCGCTGCCTCGGTGAGCGCCGGCGGGACGCGCCCCTCAGAGGACTCGCCGTGGCACCCACAGCGGCCTGCCCAGACAGCGGCGACGTCCCGCTCAAAGTCCAGCGCCGCCTGCGGCGTGTCGACCATCGGCGCAGGGAGGCCCGCCCAGAAGCCCACCGCGAGGGGCGCGTCGAGCGTCTCGCCGTCGAGCCCAACGACCCCGCCCGGCGCGACCTCGAGCCGATAGGCGACGCCGGGGCTCAGCGCCTCGCGGGGGGTGAGCTCCAGCGCGCGCCCCACGACGTCGTACCGGGCATCGAGCGGCACGCCGACCTCACCGCTGAATAAGCGAATACCCTCCCCCTCCGCGCCCGCCAACACGAAGACGGGGTACAGGTATCGGTCAAACTCGAGCCGAAGCGGCCGGTTCGCGGCGTGCTCGCCGCCTGGCCCGGGCTCTGACGCGACCACGGTCAGCGAGGGCGCATCTGCTCCCGCTGTGCAGCCGAGTGCGCCCGCTGAGAGCGCCGCCCCCGCCAGAATCAGCGCGCTCACCCCGTTGCGCCGCATAGACTCACGCATTGACAGTGTTATCCGGTTGTTCTAGCGTCCGTCGCCATTACTTCGCCTTACATCAGCCAAGTGGCTGAATCTAATCCACAAATCCTCGGTAGGTCACCTATGAAGCTCTCCCACAACGTCTTCCTCGGGCTGCTCGTTGGCGGCGCCTCGCTCGTCTTCGGCGGCTGCGGCCCCAAGTACCCGAAGTGCGAGAACGACGAACACTGCCAGGAAAAGGGCGAGTTCTGCGTCAACGGCCTCTGCCAGGAGTGCCGCGAGAACAGCCAGTGTGACGGCCCGGGTATGATGTGCGCCGGCGGCAAGTGCCAGCGTAAGCCCGGGTACTGCGACGCCACCATCGCCTGCCCCGGCGACCAGAAGTGCCGCGACAGCGAGTGCGGTCCGCAGTGCCTGAGCAACGACGAGTGCGGCGCGGGTCAGATGTGCCAGGGCGGCAGCTGCGTCGCCAAGCCGCAGTGCGGCGACGGCGCCGACAACCCGGCCTGCCCCGAGGGCTCCGAGTGCGTGTCCGGCACCTGTCGCGTCAAGCTCGTGAGCTGTAACCTCGGCGGCGATCCGGTCTACTTCGACTTCGACAAGGCGAACCTCCGCCCCGACCAGAAGGCGAAGCTCGACGGCGTCGCGGCCTGCCTCAAGAACAACAGCCTGAGCGCGCAGGTCGGCGGCCACGCGGACGAGCGCGGCACCGAGGAGTACAACCTCGCGCTGAGCCAGAAGCGCGCGGACGCCGCCTCGTCCTACTTGGTCAAGTCCGGCGTCTCGAAGGACAAGCTCAGCGCCGTCGGCTTCGGCGAGAACAACCCGCTCTCGAGCGGCAGCTCCGAGGACGCGTGGTCGAAGAACCGCCGCGTCGAGGTCGACTCCAAGTAAGACCGATGCGCGCGCACCTCGCCCTCTTGCTGATCACCCCGCTCGTCTCCGGCTGCGTCACCCACTGGCGCGGTAAGGAGATCGAGGCGAACTTGGCTGCGCTGCAGGCGCAGGTCGACCTGCAGAGCGAGCAGGGGCGGGCCCACGCCCGCAAGGTCGAGGAGATGCTCGAGACCCGCCTCGGCGACCTCGAGCGGCGACTCGGTGAGGCCATCGCGCAGCTCCAAAAGGGCTCCGCCGACACCGGCATCGACCTTGAGAAGCTCCGGGACGAGCTCAAGCGGGTGCAGGGCGAGCTCGCGGAGACGCGCGAGAAGCTCAAGACGAGCGAGGCGGCGGCAGAGCTGGGCGTCACGGTCGCGCCCGCGCCCGGCGAGACGCTGCCCGAGGCGGAGCCCGACCTCTACCGCGCGGGCTACGACAAGTACAAAGCGCAGGACTGGGAAGGGGCTGTGCGCGTTTTTAGCGCGTACACCAACAAGTTCCCCGGCGCGCCCCAGGCGGACAACGCGTTCTACCTGATGGCTGAGGCCCTCACGCAGAGGGAGGACTTCCCCGCGTCGATCCGGGTACTTCAGGTCGTGCTCCAGAAGTACAGCAGCGGTGACAAGGTGGACGACGCCCACGTGCTGATGCACGACAACTTCGTCGCCATGAAGCGCTGCAAAGACGCGATGCCGTTCCTCGAGACGCTCATCGCGGAGTTCCCGAGCAGCAGCCGCGTTGCGGACGCCAAGAAGAAGCTCGCCGCCACCAAGCGGACGTGCCGCTGAGCGCCCACTTAGCCAGGCGCATCGGTGGTGTCCATGCGGGGTGAGGCCACGCCGCCGCCGGAGTTTCGGCCGGCGCTCTGGTGGGTCGGCGGTGCGCTCGTGCCCGCGCTCAGCGCGCTCAGCCGCACGCCACAGCGCGTGGCGACACCGGAGGCGCTCCCGCTCAGCGGCGTGGACATCGTCTGCGTCGACGCGCCGAGCCCGGATGGGGCGTCCGCCGAGGCGTTGGCGCGGCGCGTCCGAGACCGCTGCGGAGAGCCGGAGATCATCGCCGTCCTCGCCCAGTCCGACGCCGCCCGCGAGACGGCGCTGCTCGAGGCGGGCTTCGCGCTGGTGGTCACGCACGACGCCGACCCCAACCTGACGCGCGCCCGGATCCGCAAGGTCGAGCACGCCGCGACGACGCGCGCGCGCCTGCGGCAGGCGGACCCGACCTCAGAGTCCGGCGACGACGAGGCGCACGGTCGCCGCCTGATGGCGCTGTCCTTCGCATCGCGTCTGCTCACGACGGTCCACGACGAAAACGAGACGTTCCAGCGGCTCGTCGACATTGTCGCGCGCGAGCTGAACAGCGAGCGGGTCTCCCTGATGCAGCTCGACCGCGAGTCGGGCACGCTTGAGATGCGCTGCGCCGTCGGCATCGAGGGCGACATAGTGCGGAGGGCCCGCGGTCGCATCGGGGTCGGCATCGCCGGCACCTGCGCCGCGCTCGGCAAGCCCGTCTACGTGGACGACCACGCCCGCGCGCGCGCTCAGACGGTCGACGGCGAGCTCACCGACTTTGTGGTCGAGGGCCAAGGCTTACAGAACCTGCCGATGTCCCTGACCGTGCCCATCAAGGTCAAGGGCGAGGTCGTCGGCGTCGTGAACGTGACGGACCGGCGAGGGCGAGAGGCCTACACGCGGACGGACATCGCGTTCATCGAGGCGCTGATGGGCCAGGCCGGGCACCTGCTTGAGAACACCATGCTCGTGCGCCACCTGCATGAGCTCAAGGCCTTCAGCGAGCAGGTGGTGAACACGCTGGGCGATCCGCTCGCCGTCGTAGACGACGACCTGCGCCTCGTGAGCTACAACCGGGCGTTTCAGCGGCTCTTCGGCGGGGCGCCGGGCGCGTGGCTCTGGGACAGCCTGCCACTGGACGCGGAGGACCGAGAGGCCTTGGTGGCCCGCTTCTCGGGTGCGGCGCAACCCCTGCGGGCGCTCTCGCTCCAGGAGCGCACCTTCGAGCCTTCGGTCATGCGCTTCGCGGACGAAGACGGCGGCCCCCCCCGCCACCTGCTCTTTTTGCACGACGCCACGCAGCGCCGGCAGATGGAGCGCCGGCTCGTGGGCGCCGAGAAGATGGCGAGCCTGGGCGTGCTCGCCGCGGGCTTGGCGCATGAGATCAACAACCCGATATCATTCGTGAAGTCGAATCTGGGGCACGTCGGCACCTATCTGACCGAGGCGCTGGCCGTCGTCGACGCGTGGCGCAATGCCGCCGCAGTCGTTGGGCCGCATCCGGCCTTTGAGGCTGCGCGTCAGGTCGAGGAGGCGCAGGAGCTCGAGTTCATTCGTTCGGATGCGGCCAAGATCATGCGCGAGTGCCTCGACGGCGCGGACCGCGTTCAGCGGATCGTGCAAGGGCTCAAGTCGTTCGCGCACCCCGACACCGAGACAGCGCGCGAGGCTAAGCCCGCCGACCTGATCGAGCACGCCGTGCTCTTCACGCAAGGCAAGTGGAAGTACAAGCTCGAGCTCCGGCGCGAGGTCGAGGACGTCCCGCCCATCTACTGCCTCGCGGGTCCGCTCGAGCAGGTCTTCATGAACCTGATCGTGAACGCCGCGCAGGCCGCGCAGACGTGGGCGCGCCTCGACATTCGCGTCCGCGCGCGCGATGGCGGCGTTGAGTTCGTCTTTCGCGACACCTGCGGCGGCGTGCCCGAGGCGATCCGCGGGCGGATCTTCGAGCCGTTCTTCACGACCAAGGACGTGGGCGAGGGCACCGGCCTCGGCCTGTCGATCGCCTACAACATCATCGAGAGCCACGGCGGGCGGCTGGCCCTCGAGGTCGACGAGGACATCGGCTCCGCGTTCACCGTGTGGCTGCCCGTCGGCGCGGACGCCAAGCCGATCGTCGCCCAGCAGATGTCGCGGTTTCGGATCTGAGGCAGCGAGAAGTTACTGAACGAGGGTGACGGGCACCCCTTGGCTGGTCGACGCGGTGATCGCCGCCGTGTCGGGGCCGAGGGTCGTGGTGCCCACGCGCGTGCGCGTGACGATCAAGAGCGCCCCCTGACCGAGGAACCCAGGGTTGTCGCCCACGGCCGCGACCTGCGCGGCGGGGATCGTTACCGTACCTTCGGCGTCGGGCACGCTGCAGAACACCCACTGACCCGCCTGCGGCTCAACGCTCGGGATGAGCTGCGCGGGCAGGAGCGTGATGAGCAGGCTCTCGCTCTC
>CANLBD010000167.1 GCA_947488215.1 Myxococcales bacterium
CGGCGACTTCACGCTGACGATCACCGAGGGGGCGTGCCCTGCGCTGACGAACTGCGAGGTCTCCGCCGACTGCGCGGACGGTACGTTCTGTTTCAGCGGCACGTGCTTGCCCCCGCTGTGCGCGGCCGATGCGGACTGCGCGGCTTATGACGCTTGTGTCGAGGGTCGCTGCCGGGCGCGGGCGTGCGAAGTTGATGCCGACTGTGGTGGCGGCCTCTGCGACTTCGGCAGGTGCGTTCCCGCCGAGTGCGCGGCCGACGACGGCTGCGCTGCGAACGAGGCGTGCGCTGCCGGGCGTTGCGAGCAACGCGGTTGCGAGGCAGACGATGACTGCGGTCTCGGTCAGCGCTGCCTTGATGGCGGCTGTATCATTCCCACCTGCGAGGTCTCGGCCGACTGTCCGCTCCCGCTGGTGTGTGAGCGCTTCGAGTGTGGGTTCCAGGTCTGCGAGGCGACCGTCGACTGCCGATCAGGCGCGGTCTGCTCCGGCGGCCTCTGCTTTGAGGCCCAGTGTCAGCTCGACGACGACTGCGTCGCGCCCGACACCTGCCTCGACGGCGCCTGCCAGCCTCGCGGCTGTCAGGCGGATGTGACGTGCGGTGATGGCTTCATCTGCGTCGACAATCTCTGCGCGCTCCCGGAGTGCGAGACCAGCGCCGATTGCTTCGGCGGGGACATCTGCGAGGCGTCTCGCTGCGTCGCCCCTCCACCCTGCGCCGACGACGCCGCCTGCGTCGACGGCCAGCAGTGTGTGGAGGCTGCCTGCGTGGAGGCGCCGAATGGCGATGCGTGCGACGCGGTCACGCCGATCGAGGGCGCGGGCGAGTACCGCGGCACGTTGCTGGGCGCGCCCGAGCAGCGCTCGGGGACCTGTGGCGGTGGGGGCGGGGAGCGCGCCTTCGCACTCAGCGCGGGCCTGGGTGTGGTGTGCGTGAGCACGGTCGGTACCGGCTTCGACACCGTGCTCTACGCGCGTCAGGACTGCGACCTGCCGGGCGGCGAGGTCGATTGCAACGATGACGGGGTCGGCTCGCAGTCGGAGCTCACGCTGGACACGACCGACGCGCCGCTCTTCGTCTTTGTCGACGCCTTCTTCAGCGGCGTCGACGCGGACTTCGTCCTGACCGTCACCGAGGGCGCTTGCGGCGTTCCGCCCGGCTGTACGGTGGACGCGGACTGCGTGCAAGGCGAGGTCTGCGTTGCTGTGGATGGCCAGCCGGGCGAGTGCGTACCGGTGCCGCCGGAGTGCGTTGCGGATGCTGACTGCGCGGTCGGGCAGATCTGCTTGTTGGACGCGTGCATCGACGGCCCGAACGCGTGCGACGTGGCGACCCCGATCGACGCCGTCGGTGTCTTCTCGGGCAACACCGCGCGCGGCTCGGTCGCGGGCGCCGGTGCCTGCGGCGGCGATGGCCCCGAGGTGGTCTTTACGCTCGCTGCCGACCTCGGCACGGTGTGCGCGACGACCGAGGGCAGCACCTTCGACACGGTGGTCTACGCGCGGACGGCGTGCGGCGACTCGGCGACCGAGACGGCGTGCAGTGACGACGATCTGGAAGCGTCGAGCTCGCGCGTCACGATCCCCGCGGCCGACGGAGAGCGGTATGTCTTCGTGGATGGCTTCGATCTCGCCGACTTCGGTGACTTCACCCTCACGCTGACGAGCGGTGCGTGCGCTTGCCGCACCGATGCCGACTGCGGGGCGAATGAGCGCTGCCTCGAGGGCGCCTGCGCAGAGGTGCCGGACGGCGGCTGTCTGATCGACGCTGACTGTCAGCAGGGCGAGACGTGCGCCAACAACGCCTGTCTGCCCCCGGTCGCCGCTTGTGACCGGATCGAGGTCCTCGACCTCGCCCCGGCGATCAGCGTTCAGGGCACGACCAGCGGCCTCGGGCCGTCGAACGTGAGTGCAAGCTGTGGCGGTGGCAACGCCTCTGAGCGGGTCTACGCGCTCACGCTGACGGAGCACTCCATCGTGAACGCGCGCCTTCAGGGCTTCGACACCGTCCTCTCGGTTCAGGGGACCTGCGGTGACGCGGCGGCTGAGATCGCTTGTAACGACGACGTCAACGAAGGTGACCGGACCTCGGCGCTCCTTGAGCTGCCGCTGGCGCCGGGGACGTGGTACTTCGTCGTGGACGGCTCCGGCGCGAACAGCGGCGACTTCATCCTCGACCTGACGGTGCGGGCGGACTGCCCGAACGGCGTCGCGGGGACTTACTGCGGTGACCGCGACCTCGGTCAGACGGTCAGCAAGAAGTACACATGCGAGGGTGGCGTGTACTCGCCGGGCTCGGGCTGTCTGTGGACGTGTGTCGAAGGGGTTTGCCAGGCACCCCCTGCCGAAGCGGGCACGTGCGCTGACCCGATTGCGCTGCCGGCGGAGAGCACCACCGTGTTGGGTAATACGCTGCGTGGCGAGTCCGTGCTGCGGTCATTCTGTGGCGGCGGCGAGCGCGAGCGGGTTTACCGCCTCGACCTGCAGCGCCGCTCACTCGTGACGCTGACTTCGACGGGCTTTGACACGGTGCTCTACATCCAAGGCGAGTGCGGCAATGAGGCCTCGCAGAACGGCTGCAACAATGACGCGACGCCTCCGGGCAACGGTGGCTCGCGCATGGGCCGCGTCCTGCCCGCCGGTACCTGGTACGTCATCGTGGACGGTCGTGGCCAGGCCGGCCAGTACGAGCTCGACGTCGACATTTCGCCCCTCTGAGAGCGCTAGAGTCGACCTGAAAGGCTGAGCCGTACATCGGGTGCGGCCAGCCCTCGCGAGTGCTCGACGGCAGCGCCGATCGACAGACACTCGCACAGAGCGTTCCACGTGAGGGACGCCGACTGGGCTTCGATCCGCGCCCGCTCTGCGAGCGTATCGGCTGAGACCGTGTAACGAGCGCGCCAGCGCTGCGTGGTCACACCCAGCTCAATCGACGCCCCCATGAGCGCAAAGGCGCTCTCCTCAGTCCAAGGCGCGGGCGCCCGCGGATCGAGCGTCTCGGGTCTTGCCGCCCCAGCGCGCGACCACAGATACGAAGCGGCTGCCGTCAGAGGCTGCCACGTCCCTTGGGCGCGGGCGTGCGCTGTGTCGAGGCCAGCGAGGACGCCTACGCTCGCGCTCGGGAGTGAGACCTGCGCGCGGCCGCCGGGTACGTCACTCGCCGCTTGCGTGTCGCTGCGGGCCCACCACGCGTCGATCTGAAGGGCGGCGTCTGGGCTCGGTGTGCCGAGCTGCTGCGCGACGCCGAGAAAGCTGCGCCGACCGAGCGTGGGGCTTCGCCCGATGCTGCCTTCGCGGACATATCGGGCAGACGCTGCGCCCACGCTGCCGCCGCCGAAGACCGTCAATCGATGGCGGACACCCCCGGGTGAGCCCTCAGCCGACGCCTCGCCCAGCAGGTGAGCGCCCGCCGAAGCCTGAAGTGCGGCGCGGTCGTCACCGCCGGCGCGCGTCGTCACTGTCGGGGTCCAACGCGTGAGCCCGAGTCCCGTCTGTCGTTCGAATTCGGCCCAGAGGAACGCGGCGCGGCGCTTGCCCTCTGCATCCGCGAGGAGGGCGGCGTCGACGTGTCCATACCCACCAAGGCCGTGTGTCGTGGCGCTGGCGGTCGCTTGCACACTGTGGCGCCGCTCGCCGCCGACTCGACCCTCTGGCGGGCCAACGGCTCGGACCACCCCCAGCGAAGCGTGGGTTAATGGGGTGGAGCGCGCGACTGCAAGCTCCGCAGACAGACGCGGCTGGCTCACGACCGACTGGGGGAGGGCGGCTCGCCCCGCGGCGTCCCGACCAAAAAGCGTCTCGCCGCGGGCGGCCAAGTTGGCCCCGCCGCCGCCAAGCACGGCGTCCCCGACAAGGGCGACGCTCTGCCGACTGCCGTGAACATCGACGGTCTCGATGCGTTCGGCCGACTGAGGCGTTCGCCAACGCGTCGTCACGCCACCCGTGAGCCCGAATGACGAGTCGATGCCCACGGCCGGCGAAACGTCCACGGCGCGGCCGATCGGGACAAAGACCCGCTGCTCGACCACCACTGCACCGTCGCCTCGAAGTCGAGCACGCGGAAAGAGGAACCCGGGCACGCGCTCACCAAGGGGCACCCACCAGACTGGGGCCGCCGCCACGGGGACCGCTCCCAGATACAGGACAGGCCAGTCGACGCGGGCCAGCGCCTCCCGCTCACCTCGCAGCCGTGTGGCGCGCACCCGCCAGGCCTGCCCAGCGCAGGCACACCCCGACACGACGACCGCCCGCGCATCGATCTGATCGCCATCGAACGTGAGCGTGTCGGCGCTCAGTGAGAGCGTCAAAGGAGCCCAGTCGGTGGACGGAGGCGAGCTCACCTCGAAGCACGCGATGGAGGCAGGGGCTTCGAGTGGAGACACGAGCGCGACCGCAGCGGCCAGCGCGAGTCCGGTCAAGCGCTCGCGCGCCTCAGGGCGAGGTCGTCGACGCGGGGGGCGTCGGCGTAACGCTGCCCGGAGACGTGGGCGGGCGGAAGTCAAGGTAGAGGTAGTTGCCCTCCTGCCGAAGGTCGTAGCCGACGACCTCGCGGAGTCGGACAACGACGCGCGCGAGCCCCTTCGCGCTCTGCGCTTCAACGGATGCGACGGCGGTCGGGAACCACGACGTGTCGAGCGCACGGGCGTCGTTCGACGACTGAACGCGCGTATCGGGGAACTCAAGGACGACCTCATTCGGGTCGGAGGCGGCGATGGAGTAGACCGCGGGCTCGGACGTCTGAATGAAGACGCGTCCACCGGGCCCCTGCATCTGGAACCCGACCCAGGTCAGCACGCGCACAGCCCCTCGAGCTCTGACGTTCTCCTTACCGGGTGCGACGTCCTTCAGCCCAGGCTGGACCCCCAGATACGGGCCGGTCCGCGCATCGGCGGGACGGGCGGCGCCGTCCGCGCGCGCGCCCTGAGCGCTCGCGGCGTGCGCCGCGACGACGAGGAGTGCGAGCAGCGGGCGGGGCGTCATCTGTCGGTCCTTCCGTTCAGGGCCAGCCCCGTGCCGAGGCTTTCGCCGATTCACCTCGTCTGCTACCACAGGGCCTGCGACCTGTCGACATGTGGCGGCATCCGGGCTGCGTCGCGCTCTCACGGTCGGGTGCGCTGAGGAGGTCTCGAATGCAGACGACACACTGGGCTCTGGCGCCTGGTGGCTGGCCCGAGGGCGTCGCGACCCCCTCGGCGGCGTTCTCATGGCACCTAGACGAGCTCGCGCGGTGGCTGAGGGGCGCGGGCGCGGAGGGGCGGTTCTTCGTCGTGTACCTCTCGGGCGACCGCGCACGGACTGAGTTCGTCGACGGCTTGCGTCTGCGACGGGTGGATGTCGTGCCCGCCCCCGGGCGCCTCGGCCAACCGGTCCACAGCGCGCTGGCCTCACATCAGGGCGACCACTTCAACGACAAGCTCTACGTCGTCGACGGGCTGGAGTGCGAGGACCCAGAGCGTCTCCTGCGTGAGATCGGTCTGAATATCGCGACGTTACGACGCACGGCGACTTGGGCGTGCGTTCTTGTCGAGAGCCCGCGCGCCCTGCTCGCGATGGAGTCTGCGGGCGGGATTGTCCGGCGGCATGCGTCGCGCCGCGTCTGCTTGCTGTCCGATGAAGACCCTCGGCCGACGGAATCGCTCGACGCCGCGGCCGCGGTGACGCGATGGCGTCGCGAGCACCGTGCGCCCGAGCTGGCCTACTGGACGGCCATGGCGCCCGACTTCGAGCCGACGCTGACGGACTTCGACCGCTTCGTTCGCTGCGGCTGGGCGGGCCTTGAGCCTAAGGGCAGCGCTCATGTCGTGACGCGCGCGCTGCGTGGGCTGCTCACGCGCGAGGTTGGTCAGGCGGCGCTCCCCCTCCCACTGCGCGATGCGCCCGCGGTCACAGCGGCACTGCACGCTTATCGGGGCAGCGACGCAGCAGCGCGGGAGGCCCGTCAGCGCGCGGTCGAGGCGGCGCCGACCGACGCGAACGGCCTGGCCGCGCGTGCCTTCGCGAGCGCCGAGGCTGCGGCCGACGCGGGTGACCTTGAGTCGCTGGAGGCTCTCCTGACCGAGGCCGATGGCCTGCTCACGGCTTCTGCGCTGGAGGCCGATCCCGAGCTTCA
>CANLBD010000168.1 GCA_947488215.1 Myxococcales bacterium
CGGGTGGCGCGGCGTCGGGCTCAGGCGGGGCAGCGTCGGGCTCGGGCGGGGCAGCGTCGGGCTCGGGCGGCGCGGCGTCGGGCTCAGGCGGGGCAGCATCGGGCTCGGGCGGGGCAGCGTCGGGCTCGGGCGGGGCAGCGTCGGGCTCGGGCGACGCGGCGTCGCTCGCGACGGCGTCAGCGACCGAGGTGTCGCGCTCGGGCGTTCGCGCATCCGCCTGCGCGTCGGCGCCGCTGTCGCCCGCCTCAACGCCGCCTTGTGCGTCGCTGTTCGGCGCGACGCCATCGTCGCCACCGCCGTTTTCGCCACACGCGAGCAGGGCGGCCGCCGCCACGGCCAGCCACCAGCGTCGCTCCGCAATCCCTTGTGCCATCTGGACCTCCACGCTTCGGTCTTACAGGGTCAGCCGCACCCAGCGTCAAGAAAAGCGTAGTCTTTTCGGCGGTGTCGGAACAATCCGCAGCGCGCACAGGTTGCCGAGGCTGTAGGTTCCGCGCCCCATGAGTACGACCCCCTTCATCTCGCCCATTAGCCGTGCCCGCGAGGCGCGCGCCGCGCTCGCGGCAGCCCGGCAGGCGGCCCTCGCGGATTGGCGCGAGGAGCTGTCGGGCGCAGAGGAGCGGCGCGCCCTGGCGGCAGAGCTCATTGAGGCGCTCGCGGCGCTCGGCGCCGATCTGCTGCAGCGGCTGGATCTCCTGCCCGAGGCCGCTGCTGGAGACATCCTGCGTGCGCTCGGTGTGCCGGCGCCTGCCGCTGAGCCAAGCCCACGGACGCGGGTGACGCATGTCGAGCCGCCCAGCGGCCTTGCGCCGGCGACCACGCCCCTGCCTGCTGAGCCCCCGCGCCCAGACGCCCCGCCCGCAGGCTCACTCCTGCTCGCCGTCAAGCGGCCACCCGTGGTCGAGATTGACGAGGCCCAGCGCACTCGCCTGCAGCGCGCGCTTGAGTCGAGCCGCAGCTTCGACCGTGTCCAGGTCCGCGCCCCCGACGCAGACCCGGTCGAGGTCATCGATGACGCCCTCCGAGTCCTCGGGCAGGCCACGACGACGGAGGCGCCCACGGTCGCGGAGGCGCTCGCCGAGGTCGACCGTGTCGATTCGGTCGTATCGCACCAGCTCGAACGCTGGGGGCGCACCGCACCCGAGGTGAACCGCGGCCTGACCGCGCTGCTCACGGCCCGCATGCGAAGCGTGCAGGTCGTGTGCGACGCGCTTGACGCGTCGACCGCGCTTGAACGGCTCGACGCGTTCTTTCGCCGCGTCTCGCGCCACTCCAAGGAGACCCAGCCGGGCTTCGTGTGGGGCCTCTCGGTGGACCATCGCCCGCAGAGCGGCGCGTGGAGTGAAGACGCTCGCCAGGCGGACGCCGCGGTGCGCGCGCTGCGTGATGTATGGGTCCGCCCCGAGGACACCCCGACGCTGCCGCCGGGGGAGAACCTAGACGACGCGCTCCGCCGCCTGATCGAGGACGTGCGAGGCGGCCTCGACGCCGAGGCCTTCGTGGAGCGGACGCGCCTGTTGCTCAAGGCGGGCGTCGCGCCCGACGAGCGTCGCCTCGTGAACTTGTCGCGGGCTTTCGTGGCGCACTTGGACGGCAGCGTCTTCAAGGAGCTGCGTCGCGTGGTGCGCGAAGAGCTGAAGGCGGAGGCCGAGGCCGAGTGTGAGGCGCGCGAGAGCCCCGTGCCCACGGACTGGCCGCACTTCGCGCTCACCCGCGGCAAGCGCGCGGTCATCGTGGGGGGGGACCCGCGCCCGGACCGTGTCGAGCGGCTACGCGAGGTCTTTGGCTTCGCGCAGCTCGAGTGGGCCGAGGACGCGACCTCGGCGCGGCGGCTCGATGCTTTGGTTCAGCGCATGCGGAACGGCGCCTTCGACGTCGTCGTCGTGCTCCGCGCCTTCTCAAGCCATCGGCTGTCCGACGCCGTCTTTGGCGAAGACGCAGCGCCCTGCCTCAGGGTCCTGGCGGACACCTACGGCGTGCACCAAGTGCGCCTCGCGATCGAGCGCTACGCCGGCACGCTCCGAAGCTGAGCGGGGCGCTACGCGCTCACTTGCAGGGGCGCACGACCCCGCAGCCCGCGAAGGCGGCGAGCACGTTTAGGGCCTCTTTCCCGTGGGGCGTGAGCTCGCCGCGCTTGCGGCGCGCCTCGTCCTCATCCTCGTCGACGTCCGGGTCCGCGGGCGCGCCCGTGGCGCCCTTCCGCTTGCGGTCTTCTTCTGCGTCTGAGAGCAGGTCGGCGATCGTCACCATGCCCTTGTTGCGACGCTGCCGGTCCATGCGGCCCCGGATGCGGTCGAACTCCTCGGACTTCTGCACGCGCTCGGCGCTCTGGCGAGCGACCCGCGTGACCGCCTCGGCGGTGACGGGCTCGAAGCCTTGGCCGATGACGGACGCTGTCATGAAGGCCGGCTTACGCGCCGGTGGCAGGGCGAAGGGCATCGTCTTCTCGCCCCAGTCCTGCGCCTGCGAGACGCTCGGGAGCACGATGTCGGCGTCGACCCCCAGGTTCTGGGTGCTCTCGCCACCGGGGCGGAAGAACATCGCGGTCGTGACCTTGACTGCGCCGTAGCCCTCGGCCAAGTCCTCGACGTTCTGGACCGTGCCTTTGCCGTAGGTGTGGTCGTCGCCGATGATGATGGCGCGGCGGTAGTCCTTGAGCGCGCCCGACACGATCTCGCTCGCGCTCGCGCTCGCGCGGGAGATGAGCACAACGAGCGGGCCTGACCACTCAACGTCCGCGTCGCGGTCCTCAAGCGGCTGGAGGCGACCGTTCTTGCCCGCCACGCCGACCATCTCGCCCGCCGAGAGGAACATACCCGCGATCTCGACCGCCGCGTTGAGCAGGCCGCCCCCGTTGCGCGAAAGGTCCAGCACCACGCCGTCCGCCTGCTTGGCCTTGGCCTCGCGGAGCGCCGCGCGCATGTCGTCTGTGCACTGTCGTGCCTCGGCCGCATTGCCGCCGTAGAAGCTCGGCAGGTCGATGTAGGCCAGCTTGAGCTTACGGGGTGGCTTGCCCGGCGCGCCGAGCTCGTCGACCTCGTGCCAGGTGAGCTTTACGGCCTGCTCAGAGAGGTCGACCTTGTCGCGCGTGATCGTGATCGAGAGCGTCTCGGTCTTCTCACCTTGCCGAAGGACCGTCAGTCGTACCTTGGAGCCCTTGGGGCCGCGGATGATACGCACCACATCGCGCAAGTCTTCGTCGACGACGTTGACCGCCTCGCCCCTTTCGCCTTGCGCGACGGCGATGATCTTGTCCTTGGCGCGCAGCGTACCTTGGCGGTCGGCGGCGCCGCCGGGCACGACCTCGGAGACGATCGTGTAGCCATCTTGGTTCCGCAGCACCGCGCCGATGCCCTCGAGGGACAGCCGCATGCCGATGGTAAAGTCGTCGAGGGCCTCGGCGCTGAAGTAGCTGCTGTGGGGGTCGAGCGCGTTCGCGACCGCGTCGAGAAAGCCGCTCAGGCGGTCCTCGGCGTCGAGCTTCGCGAGGCGCTTCGTCGTCAGCTCGTAGCGGTGCGCGAGCTTCTTGCGGGCCTCTTCGGGGCTGGTGCCCGCAGCGATGTAGTTGGCGAACTGGAACTGGACCAGCTTGCGCCGCAGCTCGTCGCGCTCGGCGGGGGTGCGGGGACGCGGCCGCTTGTCGGGGTCAACCTCGAGGCTCACCGTGCGGTCAAGGGCGAACTTGGGATCGCCGACGAGGGCCTTCACGAAGGCCTCGGTCTCGCGGTGGCGCGCAAGGATCTCCTGGTGCAGGGCGTCGAGGTCGTCGCAGCGTGACGCCGCAATCTCCCGATACAGGCGGGTGATGCGGGGCTCGAGCGCCTGCGCCTCGGCCTCGAGGAACATCGAGCGCGAGGGGTCGAGGCGGTCGAGGTAGACCTTGCCTACGCGCTGCTCGAGGTCTTTTTGAATCGCATCCCACTCAAGGTGGTTCTCGGCGAACTGGCTGAAGACGCGCGGCGCATAGGCGCAGTCGAGCGGGTCTTGCCGAAGCGCCTTGGGCTCAGCCGAGGCGGTGGGCGCGAGGAAGAGCGAGATCGCGAGGGCGGTGAGGCTGAGCATCGACATGCCTGCAGTGTGGACCGGATGGGGAGAGCGATGAAAGGCCCGGGCTCACTTGCTGCGCGGCGTGAGCTGGTACTCGACCTTGATGGCGGTCTCAGCGCCCCAGCGCACGACCTCGGAGTAGTCGCGGTAGTCGCCCTTGCGCAGCATGAGCTTGACCTCGTTCTTCTCGCGGTCGACGTCCGTGAGGCTGCAGGGCGTCTCACAGGCGAACTTGCCGTCGATGAAGACGTCGGCTTTCTCCGGGCGGCTCGCGATCTCGAGGCGTCCCTTTTTCTTTTCGAGGAACAAAGACTTACGCACTTCGCTGGTCGCTGCGGTCTCAGCAGGGGAGAGCGTGAACTGCTCCTCGGCGTCTTGGAAACCCGGCAGCGAGAGGCGGAGTGTGTGAGGGACGCCGGGGGTCACGGCCTCAAGCCGTGCGGGGGGCGTCTGGCCCGTGACGAGGCCGGTGTCTAGACCGTCGAGCAGCACCTTGGCGCCGGGGGGCGTGCTCTCCACGACGACAGCGACGGCCTTCGGGCCACTGGACCCGAGCACCATCGGGAGCAACTGCCACACGGCGACGGCCGTGAGGATGACGAGCGAGGTGATCGTGATCCCACGAGGCGAGACGAGCTCGGCCAGCCATGGGGGCGGACCCTTCTTGGCGGGCACGGGCATCGCGGCCATCGTCGGGCGCGCTGCCTCGGCCGAGCGGTTGACCGGCGGGCGTGGCGCGGGCAGCGGGGCTGCAGGTGCGGCGGGTGGCGGGAGCGGCGTGGTCGGCGCGGGTGCGGGTGCGGGTGCGGGGCGACTCACGGGCTGCAGCGCGGGCTTGGTCTGCGGGGCGGCAGGCTGAGGCGCGGGCTTCGGCTGCGGGGCCGCCGGCTTCGGCGCGGTCGGCATCGAGAGCGGGGTCGCGTCGAGCGACATCAGGTCGCTCGACGACATCTCCATGCTCGTCGAGTCGTCGAACATCGACGCTGCCGGGGCCGAGCGCGGCGCAGGCTGCGGGGCGCGCGGCGCGGGCGCGGGCGCCGACGGCCGCGCGGGCGTGCCCTCCTTCGAGAAGACGCCGGTGGGTGGGTCGCCCAGGTCCGGCAGGTTGCCCGACGCCAAGGCGGCGGCGACCGCGGCGCCGACCTCGGGGCCCAAGATGGCCGTCTTGTCGTCGTCGTCGCCGGCCGCCGACCAGACGTCCTCCATCATCGTGCGCTCTTGGTCGTCGTCGTCGTCGTCCATGTCCGAATCTACGAGCGCGCTCGTGGGCTCGGGCTCGTCGAAGCTGGCGTCGGGCGCCTGAGCGACCACTGGGCGGGCGGGCTGTGGCGCGGGACGGCTCGGCGTCGTCGGGCGGTTGGACGGCGAGGCGCCGCGCGGCGCGGGGGCGACGGCCTCGGCGCGGCCGAGGTCGAAGAGCACGCTGTGCCCCTGCGCGGGGTCGAAGTCGCTCGCGCCCATCAGCGAGCCGGACACGTTCGGCTTGGCCTTCGGCGCAGACGTCGGCGCGGGCCGCGGCATCACGAACCGCTGGTCGCCGAAGACGTGCTGCATGAACTCCTTCAACCGGTTGCGGTTGAAGTTCGGCCAATTGCCATACAGGAAGCCGGAGAGCGCGGCTTGGAGCTCGCCCGCGGACTGGAAACGCTGCGCGCGGTCGCGGGACAGGGCGCGCAGGACGATGCGCTCGAGTGCCTCGGGCAGGTCCTGGCGGCGCACGCGCATGTTCGGGATCTCGGCCTTGCGCACCTTGTCGAGGAGCATCAACGCCTTCTCCTCGTGGTACAGCATCTCGCCGGCGAGCATCTCGTAGAGGCAGATCCCCGCGCTGAAGATGTCGGTGCGCGCGTCGATCGTGTCGCCCCACGCCTGCTCGGGGGACATGTAGAAGAACTTGCCCTTGATGACGCCGCTCTCGGTC
>CANLBD010000169.1 GCA_947488215.1 Myxococcales bacterium
CGACGCCGCGCTCGCGCTTCTGCGCGGGGAGCTTCATGAGGTGGCGCTCTCGGCGCCCAGCTCGGTGACGCTCGAGGGGCGGCTGCGAGGGGGGAACCTGACCGTGCTCGCGAGCTTGGTGGGAACGCCGCTCGCGCCCCGCCCGCTCACCCCCGGGCCAGAGCTGTGGGTGCTCGAGGACGTCAGCGAGGCGCCTTATCGACTCGACCGGGCGTGGACGCAGCTCCTGTCGAGCGGGGCCCTCGACAGCGCCGTCGCGGTGTGGCTTGGCGACCTTGACCTCGAACCCTCGGTGACCGAGGCCATCGCAGAGCGCCTGCGGGAGGATCTGGGCCGGCCCGTGTTGACGGGCGCTCCTGCGGGGCACAGGGGCACCCTGTCGCTCCTGCCCATGGGCGCGCGTGTCCGGCTGACGGAAGGTGAGGCGGCGCTCTCGCTGTTGGAGCCCGTGGTCGACGGGGGAGTCGCCTGATGGGCAAGTGGTTCGAAGTACGACAGCGCGCGCACGCCGCAGTCGACGAAGGCGTCACCCCCGCGCTGGCGCTCCGTGTCGCAAAGGGCGGCGAGGTCCGCTGCGCCCTCGACCTCGGGCAGACCCACCCCGGCGGCGCAGGGTCGCCCTGTGACCCGGAGACCCGCTTCGACCTGGCGTCGCTCACCAAGCCGCTGACCACGTGGACATGGCTGCTCCATGCCGTTCAGCGGGGCGCGCTGGCCCTTGACACCCCCATCGGCCAGAGGGTCGACGTCCTCGACCGCGACCTCAGCACCTGCCCCGTCCATCGACTGCTCACGCACACAACCGGGCTGCCGGCGCACCGTGCGTATTTCGAGGGTTTGCTGCCCCACACCCGTCAGACCGGGCGCTTCATCGAGAGTAAGCGGCTTGTGCGCTCGATGATCGCGCGGACCCCGCTAGACGACGCGCCGGGGGCCGTCGAGGTCTACAGCGACTTGGGCTTCTTATTGCTCGAGCAGGTGCTTGAGTCCGTCGACCGCCCGCTCGAGGCTTGTTGGACGTCGCTCGCGTTTCACGAGAAACATCGCCTGCACTTTCGCCCGCTGGTCGGTCCGACGCTCTCGCCCAGCGTCGAGGGTGAACATGAATTCGCCCTCGCGGCGACTGAGCAGAGCCCGCTGCGCGGCGGCATGGTGTGCGGGCAGGTTCACGACGAGAACGCTTGGACGGTGGGCGGCGTCGCGGGCCACGCCGGCCTCTTTGGCCGCGCAGACGACGTCCTGAACTTTGGGGTCGCCCTCGTGGACGCGCTGCACGGGCGGTCGAACCCGCTCGGATTGGAAACTTCGCTCGTCGAAGAGGCGGTCTCTAGGCGCTGGGTTCACCCGCGGGGCAGCCGTGTGCTCGGTTGGGACACGCCTTCGCTCCACGGGAGCAGCGCCGGCCAGCGCTTTGGGCCGCATTCTTTCGGTCACCTCGGGTTCACCGGCACCTCGATTTGGATTGACCCCGATGCCGAAGTGGTGATCGTGCTCCTCACGAACCGTGTCTGCCCTTCGCGAGCCGACACGCGTATCCGCGCGCTCCGCCCCGCGCTTCACGACGCCGCCTGGGCCGCACTCCACGACTGAGGAGCCCATGACGAGGCAGACAGACATCTTGCGCGCAGAGCTCGAGAGCGCGACACGCGCGGCACAAGCGGGGGCCGCCGTGATTCGCGCCGCTTGGGGAAAGCCGCCGAGGGTCGAGCATAAGGGCGACGTCGACCTCGTCACCGAGACAGACCTCGCGGCCGAGGCCGCCGTGCTCGCCGTGCTGCGGGCAGCGTTCCCGGGGGATGTTTTCGTCTCCGAGGAGGACGGACGCTCCGGCCTAGAAGGCGCGACGCGCTGGTGGTGGATCGACCCGCTCGATGGCACCACGAACTTCGCACATGGCTTTCCGCACTTCGCCGTCTCCATCGCGAGCGAAGATGCGGACGGACTGCGCGTGGGTGTGGTCCTCGAGCCGATCACGCAGCGCTTGTTCGCGGCGGCGCGTGGTATGGGCGCGACCTTGAACGGTTCGCCCTTGCGCGCCTCCAAGACGCCCGACCTGAACGCCGCACTGCTGGCGACCGGATTCCCCTATGACCGCAGAACCAACCCGGACAACAATGTGCACCGCGTCGCGCACCTGATTCGGCGCTGTCAGGGTATCCGCCGCGCAGGCGCAGCCGCGCTCGACTTGGCCTATGTCGCTGCGGGTTGGCTCGATGGCTACTGGGAAGACCGCCTGAAGCCTTGGGACCTGGCCGCAGGCGCGCTGCTGGTGAGCGAGGCAGGGGGTCGTGCATCAGACTTTGACCTAGGCCCGCTGAGCCTAGAGAGCGGGCGCTGCGTCGCAAGTAACGGCCATTTCCACGAACAGCTCGCGGCCGCCGTGTTGTCGGCGCCCGCGCTGCGCTTCTCTGAACCGGAGTCCACCCCATGAACGGACCGTCCGTTCGAAACCCTGTCTTGCTGTTCGGCGTGCTCGCGCTCTGCGGGTGCGATGAGGTTGTGCGGGTCCGCAACCTGGCCCCCGAGGTTTCAGTCGTCGCGGTCTGCCCGGACCCGCAAGGCGCGGTGGTTTGGGTCGACGTCGCCGACCCCGAGCTAGACCCCGTGGACCTCGGGCTCTCCTTTGGCGCACGCCCGCTCCGCATAGGGGCCACCGAAGACGGCGTGATCGGGCTGAGCCCGGAGCGCGCTGCTCCAGGTCGGCGGCACAGGATTCGATGGGCCACCGAGGCCAGCGCAGCCGCGAGCCTATGTCCGACACTCGATGAGCCGGCACGTGACACCGACTGCGCCGACGCCCGCGGCGTCGAGGCGGGTGAGCGCGTGGTGCTGGCCGTGGTCGCTCGGGACCACGCTGGGGCCGAGAGCGGTCAAGGCCGGCCTGCGTTGGTCGTGGGCGAGGGGTGCGAGTTTCTCGGCGAGGCGACGCCTTGACGCTGAAGGCGCTCAACACGGACGAGCGCGCCCGGGTCGACGCCTTCATCGCGCTGCGTGCGAAGTGGGCCGCGACCCACAACCTGAGCGGTCCGGACGCCCTGCGCGACCCCTGGGGGGTAGACGTCATCGACGCGCTGGCGTTGGCGTCAGTCGCCCTCGAGGCGGTCCCGCTCATCGATGTCGGGTCGGGCTCCGGGGTGCCTGGGCTGGTCTATGCGGTGCTGTGGCCGGAGCGTCGGGTCGTGCTTGTCGAGCCGCTGGCGAAGCGCAGCGCGTTCCTCAGGAGCGCGGCCATCACGCTGGGCCTGAGCAATGTGCAGGTCGAGCGCCAACGTTGGCCTCTGGCCGCGCTCCCCGGCGAGTGCCAGGTCGTTTCGCGGGCGGTCTACCCTGTGCCTGAGTGGCCGCGCGCGGCGGCGCTGGGGGGCGGCGCGGTCACGAATATCATCCGCTACCTGGCGGCCGAGCGACCCGAGTTCAACGTACCTGGGTTCTGCAGCGCCGCATCGCTCGACTATGCAGGGCCAGGCGGGGCGCAGCGCAGGATAGAGCGCTGGAGCCGGTCAGCCTGAGCGCGTCAGCGGGGTGTTTCACGTGAAACGCCCCCGGTGGTCGGCGGCGGGGTCTCCAGGGTCGCCTGTACGATCGCCCCTCGCTCGACGTGCCACGCGGCTGCGACCAAGCGCCCAGAGAGCGTTCCTGTCGAAGCCACGCTCGCGTCTCCCTGAACTCGGGCTTCGCCCTCGAGCGTGCCCTCGACGACCAGAGACGCCGCCCGCACCTGACCAATGACGTGACCCCCCCGCCCGATACGGAGCGCCGCGGTCGTCCATATCTCACCGACAAAGCGACCGTCGATACGCGCGCCTGACTCAAGCTCCAGGCGCCCTTCAAAGACGCACCCGGCAGCGAGGACCACGGCTTCAGGCGGGACGCCGGGGCTCACCGCCGCATCGGCTCGACGAACCAGAGTCAACGCGGGGGGTTTCACGGAGCGAACATCTCGCAGGGTCGACACCACGTCAATGTTTCACGAGAAACACGCCTGTGGTACTCCGGCCCAATGTCCACACGTATCCTCAGCATCGCGAACCAGAAGGGCGGCGTCGGCAAGACCACGACCGCCGTGAACCTGGCGGCGGGTCTCGCGCTCGAGGGGGCCCAGACCCTCCTCATCGACCTCGATCCCCAGGCCAACGCCTCCAGCGGCCTCGGCATTGACAAGCCCTCCAACCGTCGGGGCGTCTACCACACGCTCCTGGGCATGGCGGAGATTGACGAGCTTGCGCTCGCCGCCCCCGATGTCCCTCACCTGAAGGTGCTGCCCGCGAGCCGTGACCTCTTCGGCGCCGAGGTCGAGCTGGTCGACGCCATCGCGCGAGAGTACCGCCTCAAGGAGGCCATCGGACGCATCGCCACGCCCCCGGACTTTGTGCTCATCGACTGCCCGCCCTCTCTCGGCCTGCTCACCATCAACGCGCTGACCGCGGCACACGCTGTGTTGGTGCCGCTCCAGTGCGAGTACTACGCGCTCGAAGGGATCTCGGAGCTGAACCACACGCTCCAGCTCATTCAGCGCAAGTTGAACCCGGAGCTCACGCTCGAGGGTGTGCTCCTCACCATGTTCGACGCCCGCAATAACCTGGCCCATCAAGTCAGCGACGAGGCGCGCGGGTTCTTCGGCGACAAGGTCTTCGAGACAGTCATTCCGCGAAACGTGCGCCTCTCTGAGAGCCCTTCGTTTGGACGCTCCATTCACCACTACGACCGCACAAGCCGGGGCGCGCTCGCTTACCGCGAAGTCGCCAAAGAGCTCATGCGGCGTCATGCCCCCGAGCGGGTGACCCCATGACCGCGCCTCCCCGCCGCGCAGTCCTCGGCCGCGGTCTCTCCGCGCTGATCCCCGGAGGCGCCGCCGACGCGCAGCCGCAAGTCGGCACTCAGAGCGGACCCCAGACCCTGCCCATCGAGCACCTCCGGCCCTCGGACAAGCAGCCCCGGACCGAGTTCGACGACCAAGCGATCGCGGACCTCGCCGCTTCGATTCAAGAGAACGGCCTCATCCAACCGATCGTCGTCCGGCAGGTCGGACCCGAGGCGTACGCGATCATCGCGGGCGAGCGCCGTTGGCGGGCCTCCAACCGCGCTGGCCTGCGCGAGGTGCCCGTCGTCATCCGCGACGTGACGGAGTCACACGCCTACCAGCTCGCGCTGATTGAGAATGTCCAACGTCAAGACCTGCGCCCTCTCGAAGAGGCAGAGGCATACCAGCACCTGATGGAGGCGGCCCGCCTCACGCAGGAAGAGGTCGCCAAGCGCGTGGGCAAAGACCGCGCAACCGTCGCCAACGCGCTGCGCCTGCTGCGCGTTGGCCCGGGTCTCCGCGCGCGGCTGGCCACGGGACAGCTCACGGCTGGCCATGTCCGCGCGCTGCTCGTCCTCGACGATGAGGTCGACCAAGACGCGATCGCCGCGCAGGTCGAGGCGCAAGGGTGGAGCGTCCGGGAGACCGAGCGGCAGGCCCGGCAGAGACGCGAGTCCCGCGCCCGCGGCGAGCTGCCCGAATCAGACGTCGCACAAGGTCAGAACGACGAGGCTCAGCGCCCGCAACCGCCGCGCTCCCCGGCAAAACCCGAGCACGCCCCCACGCCAGAGACTGAAGGCTTTCGTCGCGCTTCGGATACGCTTGAGACCCAGCTCAGAGGCGCCTTGGGCGCGCCGGTCAATATCGTCCAGCGCGGGGGCTCCGGCCGCATCGAGGTGCGGTTCCACAGCCTCGCGGAGCTCGAACGCCTCGTGGACTTGCTCACGCGCCTCGAGGGGCTCTAGCCCTGAGCCGCGGTCACACCCGTCAGCGGCCCACTTCTTAGTGCGCCGCGCCCCGCAGCTGCGCCTCGGCGTAGACGCGCTCACGCTCCGCCGCGGCGAAGCGCACATCGTCCACATACTCAGACGCGCCCAGCTTCTTGATA
>CANLBD010000170.1 GCA_947488215.1 Myxococcales bacterium
CAATGGCGTGCGCGTGGAATCGACCCTCGTTGCGGACGCCCTTGATGCTCTTGAAGTAGTCCACATAGAAGTTGAGGGTGTTCGGCGACTGGTCCTCTTCATCGCTCAAAAAGATGACCTCGAGCGCCGCGTCTGGCCGGATGAAGCCCCGATTCGGCCCGCCGCAGACGCCGTCGACGCAGCGGTCAGGCTGCGCGCAGTCGGCGTCCGCGCGGCACACCACGCCCGAGTCGAAGGCCAGCGGGTCCGAGAGCGCCAAGTACGCGGCCTCGAGACCTTTTTCGTCACCGAGCCCCTGGTCGCCCACGTTCGCCGTCTCGCTGAACTGTCGCTCCGCGTTCGGCCCTGTCCGGATGATGCGCGGGTTCCCCTGCAGGCGTCCCGACTGGTCCTCGGCGCTGATGTCCGTCGTGACGACGCCGATCTGGAAATCGTTCTGAAAGCGGTCGGCGCCCCGAATGAACGCGTCGAAGTTGTCCCGCAGGTTCTGCTGCTCCTCAGACATCGACCCGGAGTTGTCGACCACGAAGAGAATGTCGACCTGCTGTCCGCTCGTCTGCACGAACTCATCCACGGTCACGCTCGTGGCGACGCCATCCCCTCGGAGCGGGACGCGCAGCTCGGGGTTATCTTGGTCATTCGACCGAAACACCAAGTCGCACTCGTCGGCGCCCAGGTTGTCTGGCTCGTACACCAGCGTTACGCCCGCAGGCGTGTTGCGTGTGACCGTGATGCACCCGTCCGGACCGACCGCGGGCCGCCCGACGACCGCGAACTCGTCGCAGTTGGGTCCCTCGAGCGTGATGTCCTGAATGCACAGCGCGGCGATGCCCGTGTTGTAGACCGTGACGCGCTCCTCACGCGAGGCGCACTCGGCCGCTGTGACCTGTCCGAAGTCGAGCCGTCCAGGGATGACCTCGATGCCGTTGTCGCCGCCGACCCCGACGAGCTGTGCCGTCGCCGCGCGCTCCTCACGCAGGTACGGATCGTAGTAGGTCACGTTCAGCGTGCCCTGGTCCGACTGAAAGCCGCGCGGTGTATAGCCGAGCTGCATCGGCGTCAGGGAGCCGGGGCCCAGCGCGGCGCGCGCGAGGGGGCGCGTGACCGTGAACGGGTTCACGGGGTTCCCCAAAAACGGCGGCACGTAGTCGATCGTCTGGTTGCGCACCTCGCAGTTGCCGGAGCCGCGATTGAGGACGGTCACGGGGCGTGTCGTCGTGGTCCCTCGGCTGACAACGCCAAACGCCACGGGCGAGCCGAGCACGACGAGCTGGCACGTCGGTGCTCCGCCGCCCACGACGCTCAGAGGGACCTCGACGACCTGCTGACTCGGCGTGTCGTTCGGGATGCTCAGCGTCCCCTGCGCGGGCGCGCCCTCTGCAAGATCGCGGTTCGTGTACCAGACCTCGATGTTCGCAGCCTCGAGCGGCGCGAGGGTTGCTGGGAGCGCGGCGGCGCCGACCGGCGCGAACGCAAATCCCGGGTCTCCCGAGAGCGCGAGCGGACCCAAGTTCAGCGGCAGGTCACCGCAATTCGCAATCTGCACCGGTTGCCGCACGCTCTCGACACCCAGCGCGACGCGGCCGAGCTCGACCTGCATTGGCAGGACGCTGATGCACGCTTGCCGCACGCGGCCGTCGAGCCGGACTTGTACGATCGGCTCATCGACGTCATTGCTCCGCACGGCGACGCTCGTCGAGAACCGCCCCTCGACCACGGGGTGAAACCGCACGCCGAACTGCGCGCTCTCGCGGGGCGCTAGAGTCAGCGGCCACGCGGCGGGAAGCCCCTCAAGCAAGAACTGCTCATTGGTGGGCGGCGCAGCGGCCGAGAGTCCGATGCTGTCGACGACGAGCGGCGCATCCCCCTCGTTGAGGATCGTCACGAGCACGGCGTCCGACGTCGCGTCGAGCGCCAGCGCGCCGAAGTTGATGGACTCGTGTGAGAGGGTGATCTCCGGGCTCGGCTCCAGCCCTCGAATTGGCACGGTCACGGGCGCGACCTCGGGGTCCTCGGGCGTCACGACCAGCAGGCCGGAGTCGCGGTTCAGGCCGCGCGGCGAATACGTCACCTCGATGTCGAGCGAAGTCTCACCGACCAGCGTCGGCCGCGCATCACCGCCCGCCGAGATGACAAAGTCCGAGGATGTCTCCGGCGCGAGCCGAATATCGGCGATGCGGGCCGGCACGGTCCCGATGTTGCTCACGCGCACGGTCTTGCGCTGCGTGCTGCCGGTCTCGACGGCCCCAAAGTCAAGCTCAAACGGGTTCACGACGAGCTGGGCGCCGTTTTGGCTCGTTCGGAGCGGCACCTCCAGCGTGGGCGTCTCGGGGTCGTTGCTCTGAACGCGGATGAAGCCGACGACTTCGCCTTCTCGCTGAGGCGCGTAGGTCACGTTCACCAGGAAGCTCGACCCCGCGCCCGCGTCATCGCCCCCGAGGCTTGACCTCAGCGTCACGGGCAAGGGCTCGTGGGTGAGCGAGACCTCGCGCGTGTCGACCGAGTTCGACAGCCCGATCTCGACAATCACCAGCTCTGAGCCGGGTCCACCCACATTCCTCAAGCGGAGAGGGCGCACCAGCCGCTCGCCGACCGGCACGGCGCTCAGCGTGACCGCGAACGGGTCCGGTTCGATGCGCGGCACGATGCCGCTGCGGAGGGCGTTGTCGTCACAGGCGCTGAAGAGCACCGCGAGCGCGGTCACCAGCGTCCAAAGGCCGCGCGTGGCGACCGTCTGAAAACCCCAAGCCACGATGATGTCCCCTGGGTGAGCGACGCGCTTCAGCGCGTCACGTAGTCGGCCTCTTCGAGGACCTCATCGCGAACGACCAAGCGCGGGCACTGCGCGAAGTCCTCGCACCACTCGACCGACGCCACGCGCCAGAGTTGCGCGCGCCGCACGAGCTCTCTGTCCAGCCACTCGGCGAGCAGCTCGCCGCGCACGTAGACACGCACAGTCGACAGCGCGGCATGCTCGATGGTTGGGTCGACCCCCGCCTGTCCGAAGCTGCTCTCTGCGCGGAAGTACAGTGCGCCGATGTCGTACGTCACGCCCACCTCGGGCTGCCCCAAGTTGATGTTCTCGGGGCCACCGCCGTTGGTGTCGTCGATGTCGAGCGAGGGGTTGTCGAGTGGGTCGTTCGGGCGGCCCCAGTCGGGCTCCTTGTTCGAGTAGTAGCAGTCGTAGCCGTTCGCCGCGTTGTTCCATGCCTCGCCGCCGGCCGAGTGGCGCAAGTGCAGGTCGACATCCGTGCCCTTGTCATCGGTCTCGTCCGGGTCGTCGGGCGTCGTCCACACGAGCTGAATGTGCAGGTCCTTCTCGGGGATGGCGTCCACGGTCACGCGCGCCGAGGCCACGGGGTCGCAGCTCAGCTGCCCGAGGTTGTCGCGGACGACCAAGTCGAACTCGTAGTGCCCCGCGAGGTCGATGAAGAACTTCGCGGTCGGCGTCCGCACGTCGTCCGGGACGCCGCCGTCGACCGGTCGCGTCGGATCCGTGAAGGACTCGACGAGCTGAGCGCGGCTCCCGTCGGGGCGCGACACGACCGTCCACTGCCACTCCTGCACCGTGCCCTCGGGGTCCGACGACGGTGTGCCGTCGAGGTCGATGATGTCGAGCGGCTGCACGTTCAGCGTCGTCACTTGAGCGACGGGGATCGGGCAGCTGTTGTCGACGCCTCGACCGAAGAGGTCGAGCAGGTAGTCGGGCGGGTTCGCGTTGGTCCGGATTCGCAAGCGGCCACCGTAGGCGCGCGTCTCGACCGGGCGAAACTCCATCTGGAGCGTGCGGCTCGGGGCCTCTGCGTCGGGCGTCAGCGCGGGCAACGAGAAGAGCGGCCCCGTACATGCGGGGGCTGTCTCACCCTCTAGACACGTCGGCGTCGGAGCGTCCGCCACGCTGAACGTGTCGTCCCCGCCCTCGACGGTGATGCCGAAAATCTTGAGCTCCGACCCGCCGCAGCTCGCGATGGACACCGCGCGGACGTTGGGGGTCGGCGACGCGGGGTCCGTGGACGCGACCTTGAGCGCCGAGCCGAAGTCGACGGAGTCTGCCGGCGTCACCTCGATGCACGGGGCGGCGCCGTTTGCGGACAGGTTTACCGCGATCTGCGGCGAAGCGGCGTCGTTCGACGCGATGACCAACGTCGCTTGGTCGGGACCCGGCTGACCCGGCGCGTAGACGACCTCGACGGGCTGCGTCGCCCCGGGCTCTACGACGACCGGCGCGTCGCCCAGCGCCTCGCCCAGCGTGCGGTCGCCCTGCACGACGCTGAAGTCCGGCGAGCCGCTCACGCTAAAGCCCGAGATCACCAGCGCGCTCACGCCCGTGTTCGTAATGGTGAGCGTCTCCCCGCGGGACTCGCCGAAGTCGACGCCGCCGAAGTCAATCGACGTGGGGTTGACCTGAATCTCGGGCCCGGCGCCGCCCGTCAGGATGGGCAGACGCACGTTCAGCGCGTCGGGGTCGTTGGTCTCGAGGAGAACGTCACCGACATCGCTCCGGGCGTCGTCGTCGGTCGGACGATAGGTGACGACGAGGCGCAGGGGCGTCTCGCTGCTCCCGGCGATGACCTCTGGCCATGCGGGGGCTCGGAGCGCGCCGTTCTCGTCCTCGATCTGCAGGGTGAACTCAGTCGCGGTCGAGCGGTCCTCGAGCAAGCCGCCGCGCAGCACAAGCTGGCCCGAGCCCCGGTTGTAAATCTCGACCGTGTCCTGCTCTTCGAGGCCAGGAGGCAGCTTCGAGAACGAGAAATTGTCCGGCGTCAAACCGAGGCTTGGGGTCTGCGAGCGACGCTGCTCGCCGCACCCAAGCGCGGCCAAGACGCCCACCGAGAGAAACACACGACGTGCGACGCGCATGGCGGGCTCCGTGGGGGGGAAGTGAACAGAGACCCGGTCGGGCGCGCGCGTCGAACGACGACGCGCCGTCAACGCGACTTAGGGGCGGGTCTCGGTGCAGAGGACCGCGGACTCGACGCGCGGCTCGGCGTTCCAGTAGATGCGGGCGACCTGGCAGAAGTGGTCCTCGGCGGGCAAGGGGAACTCGCCGGGCTCAACCTCGCCGTTCTCGTCCATGCCGGTGTAGTCCCAAGCGAGGTCGCCATTCAGGAAAATGCGCGCCTTCGCGATCGACTCGCCGTAGTCGTTGCCGTTCACGCGCTCGCGGCTGCTGTAGTAGTGCAGGCCGACGGTGTAGGGCGCGCCGAGGACGTCCGTGTTCTCCGGCTGGTTCAGGACCACGTTCTCAGGGCCGCTGCCGTTGATGTCATCGATGTCGAGCTCAGGGTCATCCGCCGGGTTGCCGAGCTGGCCCCAGTCCGGCGTCGCGTTGCCGTAGTAGCAGTCGTAGGGCGTCGTGAACCACGAGTCGGCGAGGGGATTGAGCAAGTGCAAGTCCACGTCCGTGCCCGCGCGGTCCGTCTGGTCGGGGTCACCCGCGGTCTCCCAAGTGACCTGAATCAGGATGGCCTCCTCCGGGCGCGCGATGATGGTCACCACGGCCGCGTTTTGGCACTCGGACGACGTCAGCCCGAGGTTGTCCTTCACGCGAAGCTCGATGGTGTAGGTGCCCACGAGGTCGACGAAGAACAGCGCGAACGGCGTCACGACGTCGTCATCGACGCCGGAGTTCGGATCGCCCGGATCAAGGCGCTCACGCGGCTGGGAGAGTGAGCCGTCCGGGCGCGACGTCACGACCCACTCGTACTCGACGGGGCGGTTCCCCGGGCCGTCCTGGTCGACCGAAGCGGAGCCATCGAGCGTGAC
>CANLBD010000171.1 GCA_947488215.1 Myxococcales bacterium
CACGGCGCGCTCCGCCCTGTCCCGATCGCGCGCTTCACAGGTGCCGACCTGGGCGTCTTCCGAGACGACGTCCTCGACGAGACGTCACAACGCATCGCGATGTGGGCGCGGAGCCTGTCCGCAGACGCTGTGATAGACGACACCACGCCGCCGAGCGCTCTGGGTCTCGAGGCCTCGACGTGGCAGGAGGACGCCGACCGTGCGCTCTTCAAGCTCTGCGTCGCGGGCGCCCTCGCGCTGCGACTCCCGCAGGCACGCCTCACCGAGGCGTGGTCGCAGCTCGAGGCGTCGGGCGTACTCGACGCGCTCTACGACGGCACGGCGCCCGATGCGAACCCGGGCCGCGTCGATCCGCTCGGCTTGATGTGGGCGTCTCTCGTCGCCCGGCGCTTCGCCGAGGTCGCGGGCATCTCAGCCGACCTCGAGCGCGCCGGCTCGGCAGCTGAAGCTTTTGAAGCGCTACACCAGAGCTTGGGACGCGGGCTGCTCAGCGCGGAGTTGGTCTGGGTCATGCGCGGCCTCGACGCCCTGGGCGTGCTGCGCTTCGACGACATGGCCTCGGTGACGGGCCTCGCGAGTCGACCACAGCGTGACACCCTCTACCGCCTCGGCTTTATCGCGACGCCGTATGCAGGCGATGCGCTCGCGCTCGCGGCCGCATCGCGAGCGCTCAGGCGGGCAGTCGGTCGGGGACCGGAGGCCGAGCGCACACTTGAGGCATTTGCCCGAGCTGCGGGGTGCGCCTACGACTGCGCGCAGCGCAAGACCTGCGGGTTCGCTTGCCGCGAGCGCGCTGACGTCTGACTCATGCTCGCAGGAGCGCCCCGAGCGCGGCCTCGACCTCGGCCTTGATCCGCGCGATAGCGGCGTCGCTCGACTCACCGGCGCGGCGCTCAGGCATGATCGGGTCCCCAACGCGATGGTGGAGCTGCACCGGGAACGGCAGCGGACCGAGCCCCAGCATCAGGGGGAGCGGCAAGCGCCGTTCGGGGCCAAAGACGCGCGCGCCCCACTTCATCGCGTCATTGAGGACCCACACGAGGTCGTCCGCCGATGGACACGCCACGGGGACGATCGGCACGCCCGCCTTGAAGGCGACGCGCGCGAAGCCGTCGCGTCCCTCCCACAGGAGCGCGCGCCGCTGCGAGTGCGGCTTCCAGGCCTCTCGGGCGCCGCCGGGAAAAACGCCGACGAGGTCGCCTGCGTTCAGGCGCCGCCGCGCGAGGTACGGTGTCCCTTCGACTGCGCCCCAACGCTCCAGGGGCTGGCCCAAAATCCGGCGCTCGAAGAGCATGCGTTCGCCCAGAAATCGGGGCCAGCGGCCCTGCGCGCGACGCAGCGCATGGCAGAAGAGGACCGCGTCAATCGGCAGCGGGCCGTGGTTCAGCACCAGCAAAGCGGGGCCGCGAGACGGGACGCGCTCGAGACCCTCGACCGAATGGCGAAACAGTCGCGCGAGCGCATCGAACACCCCGGCATAGCGCTCAGGGAGCGCCGGTTCGAAGCTGTCCGGCGCATCTTCACCGAAGACCCCACTCATCGACGGCCTCCCCCTGCGCCTGTTCCTGTCCCCGTATCGTCACTCAGCGCATCCATCTCGAGGGTTTGGCCCGCGGGGTCGTCCCCCGATGTCGACGACCCGGTTGAATCCGCGCCACCGCTCAAGCTGGTTTCATGCGTCCCTGTTTCGGCGCGCCGCGTCGCCAGCCACGCATCGAGGGCCTCGCGCAACGCGTCGACGTCGTCCTTGTCGGCGTCGGGAAACACCCCCGCCGAGACCAAGCGCGTGTACTCGCGGCGTTCACCCGTTGGTGTGAGGTCGTCGATGCCGACCTGCAGGTCGAACTCGCTCAACAAGGCCTCGCGCTCACGGCGCTCGGCGTCGAAGGCCCGCGCGACCAGAGCGCCGAGCTCGCTGGGCTCGAATCCAGAGGCGGCCACGAGCCGAACACCGCGCAGCTCCGCCGCGAACGCCTCCGCCGTCTGGAACCGCGCGGCGGGGTCCTTGTTGAGCGCCCGCGCCAAGATGGCGTCGAGCGCGCTCGGGAGCTCGGGATGCGACGCGCTCACCGGATCGGGGTGCGCCTCCCGGATGGCCTCCATGAGGAGGGGATCCTCGGGTGCGAGAAAAGGCGGACGCCCAACTAAGCACTCGTAGAGCACAACGCCGGCGGAGAAGACGTCCGAGCGGCGCCCGAGCCGCTTGCCCTCGGTCTGCTCGGGGCTCATGTACTTGACCTTGCCCTTGATCACGCCGCTGCGCGTCTGCGACCGATTGTGCTCCGCCTTGGCAATACCAAAGTCGATGAGCTTTACGTCGCCCGTGACGCTGACGAGGATGTTCGACGGCGTAAAGTCTCGGTGCACGATGTCGAGCTCATGAGCCGCGTGCAGGCCCGAGAGCGCCTGCTCGATGACGTAGAGCGCATGAACCCACGGAAGGGCTTCACCGCGCTCGCGGCAGCGGCGAACGACGCTGCGCAGGTCGACGCCGTCCACCAGCTCCATCGCGAGAAAATAGGTCTCGTCCGCTTCGCCGAACTCGTAGACGCGGGCGACGTTGGGATGGTCAAGGGACGCCGTGATCCGCGCCTCGTCCGACAACATGTCGACGAACTCGGGGTCAGCGGTGTGGACCGGCAGGATGCACTTGACCGCCACGGGCACTTGCGCGCCGTCCGCGGTCGTGCGGACGCCACGAAAAATCTCGGCCATACCGCCCGAGGCGAGCCGCGTCAGGACGCGATAGGGGCCGAGCCAGCGTGGTCGCCGCATGCCGTGCCCAATACCCCGCGGGGCGCGCGGTTGCAATCGACCCCTGCGGGTGCTAACTCACGAGGGCTCATCTTCGAGGTATTCTCATGCGTCGCGATCTCCTCCTCGGTTCGTTTCTCCCCATCGGCGTGGCCCTGAGCGCCCTGGCCGCATGCCAGAGCTCCCCCGCAACTTCGGCGCCTGCAGCCCCCGCGTCGGTTGCGCCCTCCGCGGCCCCCACGCCCGCTGCGCCCACGAGCGCGGCGCTGGCGACGCAAGCCGCGACCGCGCAGTCGTACACAGTGCGGATCGTCGCCGGCGACGCGAAGGCGGGTCAGGCGGGCAAGAGCGTGGTCGAGGTCACGCCCGCTGCTGGCTTTCACATGAACCTTGAGTTCCCTGTGCGACTCCGCGTCACGCCGCCGACGGGGTTGACGCTCGGCAAGGCGGACCTGTCGAAGGAGGACGCGGAGCTCACCGAGGCTGCCCTGCGTTTCTCCGTGCCCTTCACCGCGTCGGCGGCGGGCAAGGTCTCGCTTGAAGCCCTCGGCGACTTCAGCGTGTGCAACGACACCACGTGCAAGCTCTTCCGAGACGAGAAGCTCGCGTGGGATGTCGACGTGAAGATCTGAGCGCGGCGTGCCGATGACGCCGAACTTCCTCGCGGAGACCGTTCAGCAGGTCCGAGACCGCTTCGTCGCCGAGAAGACGATCCTGTCGTTTCAGGAGTACCTTGAGGTTGTTCGGCAGGCCCCCGCTCATCAAGCGCGCGACTCTGCGACCTATGTGCGCGACTGCTGGAGCCACTTTGGCACCACGCGCGTGACTCGGCCCTACGGCCAGTTCACGCGATGGAACCTCTTCGACTGCCCGTTCGACGGGGGCCGTGACCCGCTCATCGGCCACGAGGGCGTGCAGGCGCAGGTCTTCGGCCTGCTCTCTGACTTCGTCCGCGAGGGCCGGGTCAACAAGCTCGTACTCCTCCACGGGCCCAACGGCAGCGCGAAGAGCAGCTTCATCGGGTGCGTGCTGCGCGCGCTCGAGCACTACAGCGCGCAACCCGAGGGCGCGCTCTATTCGTTCAACTGGGTGTTCCCGTCCCGCAAGACCGAGCGCGGGGCGATCGGCTTCGGCTCGACCGGTCGTGGGCTGGACGGTGTGCCGAGCTACGCGCACTTGGCGGACGCCGACATCGACGCGCGTGTCCGCAACGAGCTGCGGGACCACCCGCTGCTCCTGTTACCGGCCGCGGCGCGGCGCGCTCTGCTGCGAGAGCTGCTCGGCGAGGCGACGCCCCTGCCTGCGCTGCTGACGGACGGCGACCTCTCGCCGCGCGCACGAGCGATATCAGACGCGCTCCTCAAGGCTTATCAGGGCGACCTCGCAGAGGTCTTGCGTCACGTTCAGGTGGAGCGCTTCTACATTTCGCGTCGGTATCGGTCGGGCGCAGTGACGGTCGATCCGCAGCTCCGCGTCGACGCCGGCGCGCGCCAGGTCACGTCCGACCGCAGCCTCGGCGCGCTGCCGCCGGTGCTCCAGAACCTGAGCCTGTTCGAAGCTGTCGGCGACCTCGTCGACGCGAACCGCGGGGTCATTGAGTACAACGACCTGCTCAAGCGCCCGCTGGAGTCGTTCAAGTACCTGCTCGCCACCTGCGAAAAGGGCACGGCAAGCCTCGACATGATGACGCTGCACCTCGACGAGGTCTTCCTCGCGAGCAGCAACGCGAACCACCTCGATGCGTTCATGGAGATGCCCGACTTCGCGAGCTTCAAAGCGCGCATCGAGCTCGTCGAGGTGCCCTATCTTGTAGACTTCGAGCAAGAGCGCCGTATCTACGTCCAACAAATCCGCACGTCGGCGCTCCGACGCCCTGTAGCGCCGCACACCGACCGCATCGCCGCGCTGTGGGCGGTCCTCACGCGACTGCATCGTCCGACGACCGACCGTGCGCCCGCCGCCGTGCGGGCCGCTCTAGAGCAGCTGACGCCGCTGCAGAAGGCTGAGCTCTACGCGAGCGGAAAGACACCGTCGCACCTCTCTCGCGATGTGGCGAACGAGCTCAAGGCGGACATCGAGTCGCTCTATCGCGAGTCGCACGACACCCGCCGCTACGAAGGGCGCACGGGCGCGAGCCCCCGCGAGCTCAAAGCGGCGCTGCTGGGCGCGGCGCGGCGCGAGGGCTTTCGGAGCCTGTCACCCATCGCGCTCCTCGAGGAGCTCGCTGACCTTGTCCGGCAGTCGCAAGTCTACGATTGGCTCCGCTTGGAGCCGGACGGTGAGTTTCACCAGCCCGAAGCGGCGATTGAGGCGGTGCGCGCATGGTACCTCGACTTGGTCGAAGAGGAGCTGCACCGCGCCATGGGGCTTATCGATGTCGATCGCACGGTCGACCTCTTCAAGCGCTACGTCGACCACGTGACGTATTTCGTTCGCCGTGAGAAGCGTCAAAACCCGATCACGGGGCGCGCCGAGGACCCGGACGAGACGCTCATGTCCGAGGTCGAGCGCAGGCTCGGCCTCTCGCAACAGGCGGCGCTCGAGGCGCGCGCTGGCCTCCTCTCACGCATCGCCGCGTGGCGGATGGACAACCCAGACGCCCCCCTCGACCTGGCGGCGATCTTCGCTGAGCAGCACGCGCGGCTCACGGAGTCGTTCTACGAGGAGAAGCGCGCGACGGCCGAGCGGGTCAAGCGCAACCTGCTTGTCCACGTGATCGACGATCCGAAGCGGTTGACCGACGAGGAACGCGCGCAGTCCGAGCAGACCCTCGAGACCCTCGAGCGTGACTTTGGCTATGACCGCGCCTGCGCGACCGATGTGATCGGCTACTTGCTCAAGATGCGCCAGCGTTCGGCCTGAGGTCGGCACGCGTGGTCCGGACCTCTCTCTGCGTCGTCGCGCTCTCGGCCTCCCTGTGCATGCCGGCGAAGGCGAGCGCCCAGGACGAC
>CANLBD010000172.1 GCA_947488215.1 Myxococcales bacterium
CCGCGGTCGCTATCGCCTTCATCATGAAGCAGGACCCGCCGCCGCAGCCGCCCGCGCAGCCGATCGTGGTCAATGTCGCGCCGCAGACGACGCCGCCCACGATGCCGCCCACGGCGACGCTGACGGCCGTCCCCGTGGCCGCGCCAGCCACGGTTGTCGCCGATGCGGACAAGGCCGAGAAGAAGAAGCCCGCCGGCGGCCGCAAGCCAAGCGGCGCCGCCAAGCCCGCAGGCGAGAAGCCCGCGCCCAAGCCCGTCGGCATCAAGATCGACCTGGACGCGGACTGAGTGGCGGGCGCGGCGCTGAGAGCGCCCCGCTCAGCTCAGCTCAAAGGCACAGGCCGTAGGCCCAGCCCGCCTCTTGGTTGCGGACGCACATACCGCCGTTCGCGCAGTCTGCGTCCGCCGTGCAGGTCGCGATGCAGACCGAGCCGCCGCCCGGATCGCCGCAAAAGGCCTCGTCCGCGCAGTCCGTCGAGGTCGTGCAGCGCTCACCGATGCCCGCCGCGCCCGCGGGACCACACGCCCCGAGGTCTGTGACCAGGTTGAACGGGCGGCACGCGCGGCCCGCGCCGCAGGCCGCGTCCTGCGCCATGCGGCAGTCGCTCGCCAAGCAGAGGCCCAGCGCGCGCGTCTCATCGAACGCCGGCGTCGCCGGGTCGTCGCGGTCGCCGAAGTCGATGCACTGCCGACCGCCCGCGCAACCGCGGCCCGCGCGGGGGTCGCAGAGCGTGGCGCACGTGCCGGTGGCGTCGAAGTCGAGCGACGGGTTGAGCGCGTCGTCGGGGTCACCGTAGCAGAGCATGCCCGAGCCACACTGCTGGGCCCGATCGCCCGCCGTGCGCCCCGTCGCTTGTGAGTTGCAGGGGCGGCCCTCGGTCGCGTTGCCCGCCTCGAGGCAGAGCCCCTCGGGGCCAGGCGCGGCGGGGTCACCGACCGCGAGCGGCAGGCACGTGCCGGCCCACTGCTGCGCGCTGCCCGCCGAGCACGCGCCGTAGACGCTGCCATTGCCCTCGGCCGCGCCGCAGAGCGCGTAGTAGCAGACCTGAGCGCCCTCGATGCAGCCCATGTGCTGCGGGCAAATGTCGTCGTTCTGGCACGCGACCAAGCAGATCGACGACGCCCCCGCGTTGATGCACGTCTGCGTCTGCGCGTCACACAGCGCCGGGTCGTTCGTGCAGTCCGAGAACTGGGCCGTAACACAGCGCCCACCGCGGCACTCCTGCGTGCCCACCTCGCAGTGGTAGTCGGTGTCGCAGGTGCCGTTCAGGCGGACGCAGTGGCCGTCCGTGCACTGCTCGGCGGGACCACAGGCATATGGACAGCCCACCTCGCACTGACCGGTCGCGTCGTTGCAGACCTGACCCGCGTCGCAGCCGCCGACGCGGCAGTCGGGCTGGCAGATGCCGCGCGCGCCGTTGTCGATCTCGATGCAGGTCCAGCCGTCGCGACAGTCGACCCCATCGCCACACAGATCAAAGCATAGGTCCGTCTGCCCCGCGGGCAGGCACGCCTTGCCGGCCCCACAGGCGCGGTCGCTCTGACACTCCGAGCGGCAGAAGCCGCCGGGCACGCGGCCCATGGACGCCTCTTCGGTGAGGCACGAATCACCGGCCGGGCAGTCCGCGTCGCCCGTGCAGGGCCCCGCGTGCTCCCCCGCGGGCGGGGGCGGCGTGACGCTCACGCAGCGGCCCGTCGCAGGCTCACAGGCCTGACCCGCGGGGCAACTCACGCCGTCGCAGGGCGCCGCGGGCTCGCCGCCTGCGGGCGCGCCGCCGCTGGGGTCACCGCCGGCGGGCGCGCCGCCGCTGGGCTCGCCACCCGCGGCGGCGCCACCACTGGCTGCACCGCCCTGCGGCGGCGGCTCAACCGCTGCGTCAAGGCGAATCGTGCGGCCCATGTCGCGTTCGCTTGCGGTGTCGCCGCAGGCCTCGGCGGGCGCCTGGTTCGCCGCGCCCGCGCCAAACTGGCAGAGGTCTTGCGCGTTGCAGACGCCCAGGATCGGCTCCGGGCCGTTCGCCGTCGAGCGCGTCAGCGGCGCGCCCGACGGGTCGAGGGGCGTGCAGCACGTGCCGACGATGTCGCCGAACTTGCAGGGCGCCTCGTCCGTGGACTCGGCCGCGCAGCCGCCGATGACCGCGCTCAGGAGCGCCGCCGCCAGCAGTCGATGGATAGAAAAGTCGCTCATCTGCTCTCCTCGGGTGCGTGGCGGTACGAGCCGACCGCACGCAGTCACCGAGGCAGAGCCGCCCGGAGAGCGTCGGCGGCCCGAAGGCCGCGGGGCGAAATCAGGGCATCATGCCCTGGGCGGGGATGCAAGCGCCGATGACCGTCGACGCGGGGTCACCGAAGACCTCGGTTTGGCACATCGTGCCCGCGGGGCAGGTGTGGCCGCTGTCCGGGATCGTGTCGCACAGCTTGATGCAGGTGGTCGCGCCGCCCTGCTGGAGCGCCGCGCAGATGTTGCCCGGCTCGCAGTTGTTCTCGCCCGTGTTCATGTTGAGCTGGCAGGCGCCGCCCGTCGCGACCGTCTCCTGACCCGCGGCGCAGAGGCCGAGAGCGACCTCAGGGTTGCCGCCGCGCGCGCCGATGTAGGCGAACTCACACGCGCGGCCCTCGCCGCACTGTCCGACCGCGCCGAAGACGTCGCAGTCACCGACGCAAGCGCCGAGGCCGTCGAAGTTGAAGAACGGCAGCGCGCAGCCGCTGGCGCCGGTGCAGTTCGTCTGGTTGTTCACGTCGCAGAACGCGTTGCAGGTGGGGTCGCCGCCCTCCTCGAAGAAGTTGTTGCAGACGTGGCCCGGCTGGCAGTTGCCGAAGTACGTCGCGTCATCCGGCATGCAGGCCTCGCCCTGGACACCCGCGCCGACCGTGCCGGCGTAGGTCGTGCACTCGCCGTAGATGCTGCCGTTGGGCTCGCGGCCCGCGACAACACAGACCTCACCCGCGACACAGCCGGTCTGGGCGTAGATGTCGCACTTCTTGATGCAGTACTTGATGTTCAAGCCGTTGTAGTCGGCCGACGCGTCAATGCAGGACTCGCCCTCGGGGCAGGAGTCGTTCTGGCCGCAGGCGTCACCGCCGCAGGGCGCCTTGCAGGTGCCGCCGATGCAGAGGTTCGGGGCCGCGCAGAAGATGTCCATCGACGGGTCACAGGCCTCGCCGACAGCCGCCTCGCCTGCGGGGGCGCAGACCGTGATCGGGGACGCGAGGAGGCACGTGGCGGGCCTGCCGCAGGTCGCCTCGGCCGCGCAGGGCTCGCAGTCTTCGCTCGGGAAGCAGTAGCCGGGGCAGCGCGCCGCGCCGTCCGCGCACTCCGCGAAGGGCGCGCAGAGCTCGTTCGCCTCGCAGTCGGACGGGTCCGAGAGCGTGTCGCACGTCGAGAAGCAGCGACCGACGGGCTCCATGGTCGCCTCGTCCGTGCCGATCTCCTGACAGATCAGGCCGCGGTCGCACTGGTCGTTGCGGGGGTCACACTGGGCGCCCTTCTCGAGCGCGCCGCCACCGCCGCCGCCGCCCGGCTGGCCAGCGGGGTCAGAGCCGCCCGTCGCGCCGGCCGGGTCCGTGCCGCCCGTCGCGCCGGCCGGGTCCGTGCCGCCCGTGTTGCCCGCGGGGCTCACGCCCGCGTCAGGCGAGGCGCCCCCCTCTTCGGTCTTGCACCCCGAGACGGCGAGCGCAACGGCCGCCGCCAGCACCAGCATCAGATTCGAACGCTCCATGAACTCGCTCCTTGCGACGACGCCGCTCCGGACGCCGTGTGAAACGGGCATCACCCCGCTGAAAAATCTGCGGCACGCTAGAGATGCCCATGCGCCTTGTCAATCTCTCAATTGACGAACCAGACCCCTCTGGTGTACGCGCCGACCCCCAGCGTGGAGCGACTGTCGCGACTCTCGTCGAGTCGCTGCGAGGGCAGTTTTCTGCACCACGCGGTTCTGCGCCCATCGCCCCATTGCCCAGCCCGGAGCCCTCATGTCGACCCCGCAACGGCCCGCCCCGTCCTCCGCACGTCCTCTGACTGTCGCCATCGTCGGCGCGACCGGCGCGGTGGGCGGCGAGATGCTGAGCGTCCTCGCGCAGCGCGGCTTTCCCGTGGGCCGCTTGAAGGCGCTCGCCTCCGAGCGGTCTGCCGGAACGAGCGTCGAGTTCGACGGGGACAGCGTGCGCGTCGAGCGGCTCGAAGAGGGCTCGTTCGACGGCGTCGATGTCGCGCTCTTCTCGGCAGGGGGCGCCGTCAGCGAGCAGTTCGCGCCCGCGGCGGTCCGCGCGGGCGCGGTGGTCATCGATAATACGAGCGCGTTCCGCATGCGCGCCGACGTGCCCCTGGTGGTCCCCGAGGTCAACGCCGACGCCCTCGAGGCCCACGCCGGGCTCATCGCCAACCCCAACTGCTCGACAATCCAGGCGGTCGTCGCACTTGGCCCATTGCACGCGGCGTTCGGTCTTCGGCGCGTGACTTACTGCACGTATCAGTCGGCCGCGGGCGCGGGCGCGCAGGCGATGGACGAGCTCAAGGAGCAGACCGTCGCGCTGCTGAACTTTCGCGACCCGCCCGTCCACAAGTTCCCGCGCCGCCTCGCGTTCGACTGCCTGCCTCAGATTGACAAGTTCCTCGACGACGGCTCCACAAAAGAGGAGCGCAAGATGGTCGACGAGACCCGCAAGATCTTGAGCCTGCCGACCCTCCCGGTGTCCGCGACGTGCGTCCGCGTCCCCGTCTTTGTCGGGCACGCCGTCGCCGTCCACGCCGAGTTTGAGCGGCCTGTCGCCCTTGAGGCGGCGCGCGCCGCCCTCGCGAGCGCCCCTGGGGTGGTTCTGCACGCCGACGCGGGCCCGTTCCCGACGGCAGCGGACGCGGTGGGCGGAGACGACGTCCACGTCGGTCGCCTGCGCATCGACGGCGGCAGCCCTAACGGGCTTGCGATGTGGGTCGTCGCGGACAATCTCCGCAAGGGCGCCGCGACGAACGCCGTCCAGATCGCCGAGGCACTGCTCCAGCGAGGGCAGCTCCCCCGCACGCGCCACTGACAAAATGTCAGCGTTCATGCCGCGCAGGCCGACAATGTGTCGTGCGAGAAGGCCGCGTGCGCGGTTGAATCTGCAGGCTCGGTCGCGTCACACTCTCGGCACATCTCTTGCGTTCAGTGCTCGGCACTGAGAGGTCTCATGCGTCTTTTGTCCCGTGGTTCCCCCTTTGGCGTCGCCGCGCTCGTCGCGGGCCTCGCCGGTCTGGCCCCGTTCGCGGCCCGTGCGCAGGACGCCGCCGTCGATGACTCCGGCTTCAGCGTGCGCTTCGAGTCGGGCGACGCCGACCGCCTCAAGCTGCTCGGTCACGCGGAGTGCCTCGGCGGCGTGCTCACCGAGCAGGTCAAGCTCGCCGTCGAGGTCACGCGCCCCGAGAACACCTCGGGCGATTACCGCGCCGTACTCCTCGTCAAGCCGGACGACGGTGCGGGCTGCGAGGCTGCGGACGCCCAGCTCTGCGCCGATGAAGAGCGCACGGACGACCCCGACCGTTGTCGGTGCGTCGCGCGCGGCGCTCAGAATGACAGCGCCTTCGAGGTCTCGCGTCCGTTCGGCAGCCTGTTGTTCGGGACCGAGTGGAGCGGTGATGGCCTGAGCGGCTGCAGCGCCACGCCCTCGGACCGGACCTACACCTTCATCCCCGCCTTTGTACCCG
>CANLBD010000173.1 GCA_947488215.1 Myxococcales bacterium
CAGGCGGGAGCGCCTCAGCGTCGGGCGTGAGTGCCTCGGCGTCGGGCGGGAGCGCCTCGGCGTCCGGCGTAATCACCTCGGCGTCAGGCGTCACCACATCGGCGTCAGGCGTCACCACCTCGGCGTCCGGCGTAAGCGCCTCGGCGTCGGGCGTAATCACCTCGGCGTCAGGCGTAGTCACCTCGGCATCAGGTCCAAGAACCAGCGCGTCCCGCTCAACGCTCGCCGCGTCCACTGGCGCCGTCGGCCGCTCCCCCGCGCCGCAGGCCCCGAGCCCGAGCACCACCCCCAGCCAAGAAACCGCACTTCGCATCCGCACAGAATCCCACGACCCTGCGCCCGGCGCTCACCCAAATACGCCTCACGGCGCGACACACGCCGCGTTCCGGCACACGCGGCCCGCCGGGCAGTCCACGTCGAAGACACAGTCGGGCGAGACCTCGGCGGCGGACAGGCAAAAGCCGTCCTGGCAGGCGCCGCCGGCGCCGCAGTGGGCGTCCGCGCCGCACTCGGCGCGGCAGTGGCCGTCGACGCACGTCAGGTCGTCGGGGCACTCGGCGCTGCGCACACACTGGGGCCGCGGGGCCAGGTCGGGCGCGCACAGGCCCCGCTCGCAGACCTCGGCGGCGCCGCACTCGTCCGCCACCACGCACCGCGCGCGGCAGGTGCCGTCGACACACACGCCGGCGTCGCCGTCGCTCGAGCGCTGCCACTCGGCGGGCGCGTTCGGCACCGAGCGACACACGCCGCCGTCGCACGCCGTGCCGACTGGGCAGTCGCCGTCGACCTCGCAGAGCGCGCGGCACTCGCCGCTCTCGCAGGCGCGGCCCAGGCCGCAGTCGCAGTCGGTCACGCAGACCGGGCTCGCCGAGGGCGGCGGCGTCGGCGCGGGCGGGGGCGTCGGCGCGGGCGGCGGCTCGGGGGCCACGCACTCGCCCCACTCGCAGGCGGCGCCGTCCGGGCAGCCCTCGGGGCACACAAAGGGGTCGGGCGCGGGGGCGCAGCGGCCGCCGGTGCACACCGCGCCGAGGCCGCAGTCGTCGCTGGAGAAGCAGGCGGCGCGGCAGGTGCCGTCTACGCAGGCATCGCCGCCGAAGCAGTCGCGGCTGTCGAAGCAGCGCTGGGACTCGAAGCACACGCCCTGCTCACACACGCACCCCGGCAGGCAGTCGAAGTCGCCCTGGCAGCTCAGCGGCGCGACCGGCGCCGGCTCAGGCGGCGCGACCGGCTCGGCCCAGCCGCCGGCGTCCGCGAAGTCTTCGTTCGGCGCGCAGCCCACGGGCTCCACGGGGGGGCAGGCGGTCAGCGTCAGCGCGAGCGGGGCGGTCAGGTACCAGAGGGAGAGCGTCTTCATCGTCGGCGTCCTTTCGTGTGGGGGACACCTCGACCTCTTCGCAACGCGCGTGCCACTGACTGCGGGCGCGTCGTCGCCTTGGGGCGCCGCGCGTCGTGGGCGGCGACGTCAACCCGCGTTCACACCCGCCGCGTCGGCCGTTCACACCGTGAGCACGTCCCGCGGCCCGGGCCGGTGCACCCGGGCGGTGGGCAGCGCCTGGCCCAGGGCGGCGGCCAGCCCGGCGCGCGCGGCCTCGTCGCCGTGGACCAGGATGATGTCCCGGGGCTGGAGCCGCGCGGCGACCTCGACCAGGTCGCAGCGGCGCGCGTGGGCCGTGAGCGGGAACTGACGCAGCGCGCAGCGGGCCTCGCGCTGGCCCGCTCGGAGCGCGAACCCCGGCGTGTCGGGGTCCAGGTAGCCCACGAACCCGAGCATCGCCGCGGGGTCGTCGAGCAGGTGCTCCGCGAGGGTGTGCGCCAGGCTGCCCTCGACCACCATGCCGCTGCCGGCCAGGAACACCGCGGGGCCGGGCGGCGGGCGGCGCGCGACCGCGGGGGTCAGCGGGCGCGTCCCAAAGCGGGAGACGTCGACCACAGGCTCCACGAGCGCCAGGGCGTCCATGAACTCACCGGAGAGGCGGGTCACCGTCGCCGCCAGGCCGCCCAGATAGACGGGCGCGTCGGGCACCTCGCCGCGGTCGCGGGCGCGGGCGAGCATCGCCAAGACCTCTTGAGCGCGCCCGAGCGCGAAGACCGGCAGCAGCACACGCCCCCCGCCGCGCAGCGCGTCGCCGACCGCCTGCATGAGCGCGGCCTCGACCCGCTCGGGCAGAACGTCGTCCAGGGCGTCGTTCGCGCCCTGCGTGCTCTCGCAGACGAGCACGTCGACCGGCGCGTCGGGCAGGGTCGCGCCCCGCTGCCACGCGCGGTCCATCAGGTGCAGATCGCCCGGGGCAAAGACACGGACGCCGCCGCCCTCGAGCAGCACGCTCGCCGAGCCGAGCAGGTGCCCGGCGTCGAAGAGCCGCGCCGTCACGCCGTCGCGGCCGACCGCGCGGGTCTGGCCGAACGCGGCGCGCTCCCACTGCAGCGCCTTGAGCTCGTCTGCGTGAAACGGCAGGCCCGCCGCGCCCGCCGCGCCCGCCTCGCGCTTGAGGTGGTGCTTGAGCACGAGCGTGGCCAGCGCCGCGGTGGCGGGCGTGGCGAGCACGCGCCGACCCGGCAAGCAGCGCATCGCCATCGGCAGGGCGCCGCAGTGGTCCAAGTGCGCGTGCGTCAACGCGATCGCGTCCGCACCGAGCGTCCTGAGCCGCGCGAGGTCGGGCGTGTCCCCCGTGCGCGGGTGCCGCCCCGCGTCGATGACGACCCGGGTCCCGTTGAGCGTCAGGTGGTGACAGCTCGTCCCCATCACGCCCGCGTCCCCGAGGGACGTGTATGTCAGCGGCATGCGCGGCTCACTGGGGCGCCGAGTAGACGACCCGCCCGCCGACGATGGTGTGCACGACGCGCAGCCCGCGCAGCGCGCTCTTGGGCGTCGCGAGGGGGTCGCCGCCGAGCACGGTCAGGTCGGCGTCCATCCCCACGGCGATGCGCCCGCGGCGCGCCTCTTCGAACGCCGCGAAGGCCGGCTCGGCGGTGAAGCCCCAGAGCGCCTCATAGGCCGTGAGCGCCTCGCTCGCGTACCAGCCGCCCTCGGGCTGACCCGAGGCGTCCTGCCGTGTGACCGCGGCGTACAGGCCGTCCATGGCGTCGGGCTTCTCGACAGGAAAGTCGCTCCCGAGCACCAGCCGCACGCCGGCGTCCTTGAGGCTGCGCCACGCGTAGGCCCAGCGGATGCGATCAGGCCCCAGGCGCTTCTCGGCCCAGGGCATGTCGCTCGTGGCGTGCGTCGGCTGCACGAGCGCCAGCACACGCAGCGTCGCCATGCGGCGCATGTCCTCGGGCCGCACGATCTGCGCGTGCTCCAAGCGAAAGCGCCGGTCGTTTTCGGGGGTGAGCACCTGCGCGTACGCGTTGAGCACATCGGTCGCGGCGGCGTCGCCGATGGCGTGCACGCCGAGCTGGAAGCCGCGCGCGGCGTAGACGCGCACGCGCGCCGCCAGGTCATCGCCGTGCACGATCGGGATGCCTCGCGTCTCGGGCGCGTCCGTATAGGGCGCCGACAGCCACGCGCCTCGGCTCCCGAGCGCGCCGTCCGCGAAGAGCTTGACCCCGCCCACGGTCAGCCAGTCCCCGCGCTGCGGCCCCGCCTCGAGGCGCCGCGCGTTCGTGGGGTCGTCTGCGTCGAGCAGCATATAGGTCCGCAGCGTCAGCGCGCCCTCGGCCGCCAGCGCCTCGAAGGCCCGCACGCTCGCGTCGCTCGCGCCCGCGTCGTGCACGCCCGTGAGACCCACGCGGTGACACGCCGCGATGGCGGCCTCGACCCAGGCGCGCACCTGCGCGTCTGGCGCGGGGGGGATCGCGCGGGTTACGAGCCCCATCGCGGCGTCCAAGAGCACGCCGGTCGGCGCGCCCTGGGCGTCCCGCACGATCTCGCCACCCGGGGGCGCGGGCGTGGCGGCCGTGACGCCCGCGGCGCTCAAGGCCGCCGCGTTGGCCCAGAGCGCGTGGCCGTCGACGCGGCGCAGCGCGACGGGGCGGTCGGGGAACGCCGCGGACAGCGCGTGGTGGGTCGGGAAGACCTGCGCGGGCCAGTCGTTCTGGTCCCAGCCGCGGCCCTCGATCCACGCGCCCGCAGCGCCGGCTGTGCCGCTCCCCGCCGCCGCGACGACCCGGGCGATGGCCTCGGCCTCGGACGCCGCGCCCGCGAGGTCGGGCTCGGACAGCGCGCGCCCCAGGCTGAGCAGGTGGGCGTGCGAGTCGACGAGCCCGGGGACAACCGTGGAGCCCGGCAGGTCGAGGGTGCGCGTCTCCGGCCCGATGAAGGCCTCGGCGCCGACGCGCTCGCCGACCCACACGATGCGCCCGGAGCGCACCGCGAGGGCCTCCGGGGGGCGAGCGCGGCGGTCGAGCGTCTCGTCGAGCGTGACCACGCGGCGCGCGCGGACGACCAGGTCGGCAGGGGCGGCGGTCTGCATCTCTGCGCCTCCAACGGGCTGCGGGGGAAGAATCGCCTGCGGGCCGCCACAGGCGGCCGTCACGAGGGCGAGAAAGAGTGTGCACGCGGCGCGCGCGAGGCGAGCGGGGTTGAACATGACGGCGCAGTGTACACTCTCGTCGACATGAAGAGACGCGAGTTTAGGCGCCACGCCGAGGCCTTCTGGGTCCAGATCCCGAGCCGCTTTCGCGCCGGCGCGACCCTGCTGGTGCACGACGACGCCGAGCCGGACCCCGAGCACGAGGGGGTCTTTTTACTCGGCGCGTGCGAGCCCGCGTTTGGGCAGCTTGAAGACGCGCTCGAGGCCGTGGGGGGCGGGTTGGCGCCGCTGGAGCGCGCGAGCCTGGTACACCTGTGGTACGGGTCGTTCGCGGAGATGGACGCGCGGTCACCTGCCTTTGCGTGGGCAGACGAGCTCGAAGAGACGCTGCTGCACGAGCTGACTCACCACTGGGAGCAGCGCGCGGGGCTGGACGCGCTCGACCGCTTCGACGCCGCGCAGATTGAGAACTTTCGGCGTCATCAGGGGCGGCCGTTCGTGCACGGCTTCTGGCGGGACGGCGTGCCAAGCGGCCCGGGTCGGTGGACCATCGACGGCGACCTCTTTGTCGAGGTCGCGGGACCGCCGCCCTGGGAGGTCGACCCGGCCGACGGCGAGGGCGCGCTCTGCGTCGCGCCGGCCGAAGGAGAGCACCTGGCCGTGGTCGAGGAGCGCGGCGCACCCATCGATGGCGCGCGCGGTCAGCTCGTGGTGGTCGAGGCGCCCCCCCGTCGCCTCCCCCTGCTCGGCCGACTGCTCGGGTCACTCGCCGCGTTGGCACGCGGCGCCGTCCGGCGTCCCTAGCGCGGCCTTAGTCGGTCGCCTCTCGGGTGTACAGGCCGCCGCCCCCGGTCACGCCGCCGACGATGTCGACGAACCCGATGCGCTCGAACGTGCTGTATGTCGCGTCGCAGTCCAGATTGCCCTGCGCGCGCGCGGTGAACTGCGCGTTCCGTCCCGCGCCGGCGCTGTCGAAGCTGTACCAGAAGTAGTGCGGGTCGCTCACCGAGAACTGAAGGCGCTCCCAAGTGTCGGCCCCGAACGTGGTCGGCCCGGGCTGACACTTGCCGCCGACCTGCGCGCAGCACGCGTCGACGCCGGGCGTCGCGGCGACCGCCGGCGGAAAGGTCGCGACCTCGGGGTTGCCCGCGCGGCTCACGACGTCCGCCTGGTAGCTCGC
>CANLBD010000174.1 GCA_947488215.1 Myxococcales bacterium
CAGGTCGACCTCGACCTCACCCGAAGGCGCAACGCGGGCCGAGCCGCGCACTGTGCGCGTGGGGTCGGGCGCGTGCGCCCCAGCGGGCGCGCCGCTCAGCAGGACGCTCGCCGTGAGCGCCGCGGCTGCGACGCCGCGAGCCGGAGCGCGGCTCAATGCCCGTGCCGGAACTGGTCGAAGATCACGCGCACGTCCGTCAGATCGTGGCGCACCCGCGGGAAGCCCAGCTGCGACGGCACGAGCTGGCGCTTGAGCCAGCGTCGCTTGGCCTCGGCGGCAGCCTCTGAGTCGCCGCGCTTGGGTGTGGTTGCGGTCTGCGTGACCGGCACATCCTGCACCCCGCGGCCGACGCACTTGCGGGGGCGCACGCCCACGGGCGTCCACTCAGCCTCGCCCACGTTGACCCAGATGGGGTTCGTGATCGCGTAGGGCGTCCAGCGTTGCAGCGGCCCAGGCTCCAGATCGCCGTACTCGCTCGCGCCGAAGCCGAGCGGGCCGCCAATCGAGACGAGCGCGTCGTCGATCTGGCTCGGGGGGATCGTGATCGGCGGCGCGACCGGGAACAGGTTGGTGTCGCCCTCGACCTCGACGACGAACCAGGTGTCCCGGGGTACGGGCAGGGTAAAGGCCCGTGAGAAGCGGCCGTCTTGGGTCTCGAACGTGAATGACTCCACCGTGACGCCGTTCGCCGTGATGCGGCCGCGCCGTGCGTCGAGCCAGGGCGCGACCTGAACGTCGACCTTGAGCTGCACGGTCGAGGCCTCGGTGCGGACCTCTGCGCCCATGGGGCGGCCGTCTACGCTCACATCGACGAACGGCCCGTTCGTGACGAGCGCGGCGTGGTCTTGGAAGGCCTGCACGACCGCGCGGCCGTCGACTGCGCGCGGGCTGTCGACGCCGAGCCGCAGGTACGTCCGCGGCACGCCGATGTCCTCGCTGTCATGGCTGTCCGAGTTCCCTGTCCCCGTGACACGGCGACCCAAGTTGAGCAGGTTGAACCAGTCGTCCACCGCGCCCGGATACGCTACGTCGCCGTCCGCCTCGCACAGCACAGTGCCCGGCTCGGTCGGCAGCTCGGCGAGCGTCTCCTCGGGGATGTTGAGCCCGTCAATCGACGCGGGGCGGGTCGCGCTGTGCACCTGCGCCACCACACCGCCGTTGAAGAGCTCCATCGCGTCAAAGTCCAGGCTGAACGTGCTCTCGCCCTCGGGCGTGTAGAACGCCTGACCGCTCGGCGCCACGAGGTTGCCAAAGTCGAAGGCGGCCAGCTCGTCGACCTGCGCCGACAGCGGGTTGAAGTTGTGCTGCTCGAAGTAGCCCAGGATCGAGTCGCGCGGGTGGTTGACTTGGACGATCGTCTTGTCCGGGCCATAGGCGCCGCGCTGCCGGAGCGCGTCGAAGAGCTCGTCCGGCGTGCGCTGCGACCACTCGAACGCGCCCTTCGTGATTTGACCGACCTCGTACTTGAGCGGGAATCCGTTGAAGTGACCCGCCTCGAGCGTGGTCAGCTCGAGGCCGATGATCGACGTCAGGTGGTCCTGCAGCCCGAGCCGCTCGATGTAGGGCGCGTAGTCCGTGATGAAGTTGTGGTCCGTCGACGTCAGCAGCTCCAACCCGCCCGCCGCCGCGCTCAGCGTGCGCTCCTCAAGAGGCAGGCTCGAGTCCAGCGACGGGTCGGCGTGCACGTGAAAGTCGCCCGCGATCCAGCCCGTGGTGTCGAGCACGCGACGCAGCTGCGCCGCGATCTGACCCGACCCTTGCGGCGTGACCTGCACGCGTCGGCGCTCGACGGTGAACTCGGGGCCGCGCGAGACCCAGACCTCCCACTCGCCAGGGGGGACCGTGAGCTCGGCGCGGCCGTCTGCGCCGGCGAACGCGTGCGCCTCCAAGTAGCGACGCGTGTCTGCGCTCGCCTCGGTGTCGCGCGTCAGGTCGACGTGCCGCCAGTGCTCGCCCGCGGCGGGCTCGAACAGGAACTTGCGCGCCGCTGTCTCGCCCTGCGGGTCGAACGCGTAGCGGCCGATGACGCTGACCTTGGCGGGGGACGGTCGGCCCTCGTTGTCGGTGACCTGCACCGCGATGCGGCCTGCGCTCGGCGCGCTCAGCGCGAGGTGCTCCCCCCCCTTGTCGAGTGCGAAGTCCACGAAGGCGCCCTTCATTGGGTGGTGCATCACCCGCGCGCGGTAGGCGCCCGGCGGCATCTGACCGATGAAGCGGCCGGCCGCGTCCGTGAAGAACTGGTTGACCGGCGCGCCCGCGTCGTAGACGAGCACGGACGCCCCCTCGACGGGCGCCCCCGAGACAGCGTCACGCACCTCGCCCGAGAGCGTCGCCGTCGCGATGCCGCGCAGCGCGTAGACCGTGTTCATGACGCTCGCTACGTCGCCGTCGCCCACCACGAAGTAGTTCGTGATGCCGAATGACTCGTTCGGCTCGAGCTTCGCGGGTGCCTGCCCGTAGAAGACCGCCGTGAAGGCCGACGCGAGGAACGGGATGAGCATCGCGTCGTCGCCGACCTCGACACCGTAGGCCTCGGTGTAGCGGTTGGCGCCCGTGTCGGGGTTTGTCTGCGCCTTGGCGTAGCTCGTGACCTTCGGGTCCGGCAGCGCGAACAGGCCATAGGACACGCCCTGCTCGCTCGTCGTGACGAGGCCCGGCGTGATCACACCGGGCAGCGCGGGGAAGCCCAAGCCCTTCTCGGCGGCGACCTTGTAGCTGTCGTCGAGCGCCCATCGGACCCCGTAGCCCTGCCCCGGCACGAAGACGTCGTTGCCCGCGCCAAAGAGGCTGATGAAGCCCATCGGGACCTGGAACGGCGACGTCGCCCCGAGCAGCTGCGAGAGCAGCGGCCCCACGGACGGCGAGGGCATCTCGACCGCGGACTCGGTGATGTTCTTGACCGACGCGTTGAGCTTCACATACCGCTGCCCCGGCGGCAGCTCGTAGACCATCTCGTATCCCAAGTTCGGCTTGCCATCCGGCCGCGTGGGGTCGAGCAGGCCCAGGATGCCGCCGTCGGGCTGCTCGTTTGAGTTCGTCACGACCTGATTAAGCGTGCGCGTGAGCGTGAGGAAGTCGCCGCCCGTGCCGGTGACCTGAACGCGCGCCGGGCCGCCGTCGCTGCCGTCTGAGAGCACGCGCACGGCCTCGGGTACGAGCGCCTGCACGAAGAAGACGGGGAACAGCTCGCCGAAGTTGTCATGGCCACGGCCGCCGGCGGGCGAGCCGGGTGAGGCGGGCCGCTGCAGGTCGGCGTCGATCAGGCTGCCGCCGTAGACGCCGAAGCCGCGCGAGAAGCCCGGCCCCTGCACGACGACGCGGATTTTGTCGTTCTCGAGCAGGTAGTCGCCGATCTCGCCGAGGGCGCTCGGGCCCCCGACCAGCTCGGTGCGCGAGGCCACCTGCTTGGCCGTCGCCCGAGGCGCGGCCTCGTCGCACCCCGAAAGGGCCGCGAGGGTCGCCGTCAGCGCCCAGGCGGGCCCGAGGCGGCGAACCAGAGTGGGACGCCGGGCCATCTCAGAACGCCCCTTGGAAGAGGACGTCCACGCGGTCGTTGTCGATGGCGCGGGCCTTGTCCTCGAGCACGACGCTGTAGTTCGCCTTGACCGTGAGGACCTCGCCCGGGAGCGTGGCGCTCAGGCCCACGGTGTGCACGGTGATGGCGTCCGTGTCGATGCGCTCTGCGGCGACGGGGTCTTGCGCGTCCACCCCCACGGTCGGGTCGAGGTGCGCGAAGCGGTAGCCGGGTGTCAGTCCATGGGGCGCGTCGAACCAGACCTGCGCGTGGTACCCGCGCGCGTCGATCGACGGCTCCGCCTTGACCTCGACGACGTCGTCCGATTGCGCCACGAATTGTCCGAGCACGTGCACGCCGTAGGCGCTCGCGCGCAAGTCGAACGCCATCGCGTCGCGGCGCAGCGTCAGGCGGTCCGGCGGCGCGCCCGTGGTGAGCTCGTTGTGGTGATAGCCCGCGCCCAGCGTGACCCATGGGCCGTACATGAGTGAGAGCCGCGCGGTGTATGCGAGGGCGTCGTTGTCATTCTGGGCGTCGCGCGCGGCGTTGCCGTTCGTGGCTGCCACGGAGTACGCCAGCCCGAAGCCTGAGCCGGAGTCCGCGCCGGGGCCGAAGTAGAGCGGGTCGCTCGAGAGCATCACGCCGACCTGGTAGTCGAGGCTCAGGCCGCTCAGGTTGTAGCCCTCGACCCCATGGACGCCGCGGCTCTCGACCGCGTGGTCCGTGAAGACCAGGTCCTCGGTCGAGGTCTCTTCCTCGGCGTCGAAGGGCGCCTCGAACTGCCCCGCCGTGAGCTTCAGGTAGCCGTCGACGAGCGCGTGCTCCACGAAGGCCTCGGTCAGGCGCGCGTCGATCTCGCCCTGCGCCGTGTTGTCCGACGCGCGGTGGTCCACGGCGCCGTCCAGCGCGACGTGCACGCGTGAGGCGCCGCGCCGCGCGTCCACCTTGAGGCGGGCGTCGGCCATCTGGAAGCCGTCGTATTGTCCGATGAAATCGCTGTCCGAGGGCGAGTCGAAGACCGTCGAGAAGAGCGTGCGGACATAGCCCGAGACGCTCACCTTCACCCCGGGGCTGCTCACGACCGACGTCGGCGAGTCGCCAGACGCAGGCGCTTCGACCGGTGCAGCGACTGCAAGAGCCGCCTGCGCTGCGGCGAGGGTGGGGCTCAGCGCGACGGCGCTCATCAAGGCGACGAGGGGCTTCTTCACGGGGTCTCCTGTGAGCGCGCGCGCGCTCGGCGTTACACGTGGGTTCACGTCGTCGGCAGAGTGCCGCCGAGCCGTCGCGCGGGCAAGGTCTCTGACCGGGGCAGGCCCGTCAGGGCAGCTCATCGGATGAGCCGTCCAAGCTCAGCAAGAACGCGACCAGGTCGTCGAGGTCGGCGTTGGAGAGTGTGCTCAAGTCCCCGTGCTGCGCGGCCTCGTTGCGGTCCAAGAGCACCTCACGCAGCGAGGCGGCGCGCCCGTCGTGCAGATAGGGCGCTGTGGCCCACAGGTCCAGGAGCGTGGGGGGGTCGAGGCCGGTCAGGGGGCCGCCCAAGCGGCCTCCGCTGTCGGGCGTCAGCGTACCCACATCGAAGAGCGCGGGGCCGCCGTCCTCGGCGCGGGCTTGACCGCTCACCGTCCAGTTCGGCCCGCCATGGCAAGCGCCGCAGGTCGATGCGAGCGGGCCATGCATGAGCGCGCGACCCCGAGCCGCCGCGGGGGAGAGCGCCCCATCGGGCATCCGCCACGGGCTTCTCGGCGCTTGGTCAAGAGAGGTCAAGAACGCCGCGAGCGCGTCTAAATCTGTGCTCAGCCCGGCCTTGGGGCCGCCGAGGGGCGCGTCGCGGCCCTCGGCGTGAAACGTCGCGTCTTCCATCAGCCCGACGCCCGCGAAGGGGCCCCTCAGGTCGTGCTCGAAGTCCTGCACCTCGTCGAAGTTCGCGCTCCAGTGCAGGGGGCCGTGGCCCATCCCTGCGCGCCCGAGGAGCGACGTGGTGTTGCGCAGGCCCTCGCCTCGCTGGGTGAAGTCCCACGTCTGC
>CANLBD010000175.1 GCA_947488215.1 Myxococcales bacterium
CAACGTCAACGTGCTCGCCAAGTTCGCGCGCACGATGAACACCTCGATCACCGTCAAGAACGCGCCGAGCGCCGCGGGCACAGGCCTCGGCGGCGAGGGCTACACCTCGTGGACGATCGCGAGCCCCACGGGCGAGGGGATGACCTCGGCCGTGAACTTCGCGCGCTCCCGCCGCTGCGTCCTCAAGGACGCCTTCCGGATCGTGTGATCCCGACCTCCGACGCGATCGCGCTCATCGAGCTCACGTCCATCGCCCGCGGCCTGCGGGTGCTCGACGCGATGGTGAAGCGCGCGCCTGTCACGGTCGTTCAGGCGGGCACGACGCACCCGGGCAAGTACACGATCCTCGTCCGGGGCGCCGTCGAAGAGGTCGCGCTCGCGCTTGAGGCAGGCCAGCGCGAGGCGGCCGAGACGCTCATCGACGTCGTCGACCTGCCCAACCCCGACGCAAGCCTCCTCAAGGGGCTCGCTGGCCAGTTCGCTTCGCCCACCGACGCGCTCCTCGTCATCGAAACCTACGGCGTCGCATCGGCGATTCGCGGGGTCGACGCTGCCCTCAAGTCAGCCGACGTCGCGCTCTGCGCGCTCGGCCTCGCGCGCGACCTCGGCGGCAAGGGCTACTTTACGCTCTGCGGCGAGCTGGACGCGGTCGAGGCCGCCGCACTCGCCGGACGCGCCGCCGTCACCCCCGGCCTCTTGGTCGGCGTCGAGATCATCGCGCGGCCCCACGGCGACACACACCTCGGCCTCCGCTGAGCGCAACGGTCGCTCAGAGTCGGTCCAGCACGTCGTCGAACTGACGGTCCACATTCCGGCGCTGGGGCCGCTTCTTAGTCGCCTTAGACGCAGGTGGCGCCTCGCTCCTGGGGGGCGCCGCCGCGCTCGGTGAAGCCGTGGCGACGCCGCTTGGAGCGACGCTGATGGTCGCGCTGCGCGGCGCGGGCGCCGTTGCCCGCTCCGGCGCCTGGACTTGGGCTGATACAGCGCTCGGCTCGGGTATGGGCTGCGGGTGAGGCCAGAACGCCACCGCCCCGCCTGCCCCAATGGCGACCATCGCGAACGCGCTGATGACCCACCGCCTGAGAGACGCCTTCGCCGGTGCTGCAGTGGGCGAGGCCTCGGACCACCGCGCGCGCCGCTCCGCCTCGAGCTCAGCGGCAGTGGGCGCACACGACAACACCTCTTGGAGCTCCGTGCCCACCGCTTGTGCGTCGTGAGACGTCGCGCTCAAGCCCCCTGGCCTCAAGCGCTGAGCGGCCCCGTGCGTGTCCTGCGCCTCACGCAAAAGTGCCCGCACCTCGGAGAGCGAGCTTGAGACAGGCTCTTCGGGCAGCCCGCGTCGACCGCTCGGCTCGCTCACGGTGAACTCCCCCCGCTCTCAGCTCCCTCAGCCCCGACAGCATGGTCCAAGAACGTCACCTCCACCCGTCGATTCGCCCGTCGATGCGCCTCGGTGTCGTTCGGAAAACGAGGCAGCTCCCGGCCCGAGGCGCGAACGCTCAGAGACGTCGGATCGAGATCGCCCCGAGCGCCGAGCGCGTAGCGCGCGAGGCCGGCCGCGCGCTCACTTGCGAGGCCTTCTGTCCCGGCGAGCCTCTCGCCGTCGTGCACCCAAAACTCAAGGGCGCAACCCTGGGCAACGGCCAACTCCAAGAGCTCATCCACGAATGCCCACGCCGAAGGCCGAAGCGTTACGTCACCCTCCTCGAACAGGCCGGGCGAGGCCATGCTCAGCGACACGCCCCGGTAGCTCTCAAAGACCTCCAGCTCGACGGTCCCCCCGACCTCCACGCCTCCAAAGCGCCGCACCAGCGCCTTGAGACCGCTCAACGTGCCCGTCCGCTGCGCAGCCGATAACGCCGACTCAGCGCTCTGCCCGCTGCGGCCACGCGCCGCCTCGCTCCCCGGCGAGGGACTCCGCACACCGACGCTCTCGGCGACCGCCGTCGTAAAACCCTCCGCCCGCGACATGTCGATCCGCGAAAAGGACAAGAGAACGACGAAGAAGGTGAGGAGCAGCGACATCAGGTCGGAGAAGGTCACCGCCCAGGCCGCGCCACCCGCGTCCCGGGGCGTGTCCCCTTGGAGCGACGCGCGCAATCGCGCAAGGGCAGCGTCCCGCTCATCACGTTCCGCGCCCTCGTCCGGCAACTGTCCGCTCATGGCGCACCTCGCGGCGCGCCCCGGTGTGCCTCCAATGTGGCTTCAACCAGAAACGTCACGCTTCGCTGCCCTCGCCGAACGCCCGCTGCAGCCGGAATCATGCGCGCGGGTGCAAGGCCGCTCTCGTCCCGTAGCCTCTGCGCCAAGGCCTCCGCACGTTGCGTCGCCAAGCGCCAGGCGTGCTCGGTTGTCGCTTCGCCCGCGTCCGCCGGAACCTCCACAACGACGCGCCGCGTTATCGGCAGGCTCTTGGCGACGGATGCGACCAGCGCAATCAGCGCCGACGACGACTTCGAAATCTCCGTTGATTCCGCAACGAACACGCGGTCCGCGGGGAGCAGGACTTCGACGCCTCGATAGGTCTCGAAGACTCGTAGCGACTGTGCCCCGTCCACGCTCGCCTTGCGCATCGCCTCCAACGCACCTGCGAGCTGTCTCCGGCTCACATCCTCGGGCAGTGTCGTCGCGTTCTCCCCCGACGACCGCGCGTCCGGCGCTCCCTGCGCTTCGCTCTGGTCGACTTCGCTGGCGACCCCGAACGCATCCTGAACTTCGCCCGACACCGCGACAAAGTGCCTCGGGTCCATCGTCGAGAACGAGAACAGCAGCACAAAGAACGTCAAAATCAGCGACATCGTATCGCCAAAGGTCAGAATCCAAGCGGGTGCACCCCCCTCATCATGCCATGAGGGCCGCTCCCACTCTGGCCCTGGACTTCTCACGCCTCATCCTCTGCTGGCCCGGCATCCCGCCGGCCCACGCGAGACGGCAGCCGCTCTTTAGGCGCCACGAAGACGTTGAGGGTCTCCTCAATCATGCGCGGGTTCTCGCCGCGCTTAAGCGCGAGCACGCCCTCGAGGATCAACAACTTATGGTCTGTCTCCTGACCCGACCGAAACGCAAGCTTGTCCGCGAGCGGCATCGCGAACAGGTAGGCGATCACGGCGCCGTACAAAGTCGTCAGGATTGCGACCGCCATACCCGGACCGATCTTCTTGGGGTCGTCCATCCCGGTGAACATCTGCACCAAGCCAATCAACGTCCCAATCATCCCGAACGCGGGCGCTGAGGCGGCGACGGCCCGCATGATGGCCTGACCCGTCTGGTGCCGAGCGCGCATGGCCTGAATGTCGCGCAACATGATCGCCTCAATCTGGCGCACGTCTTGTCCGTCGACACAAAAAGCGACCCCCTTCGCCAGGAACGGGTCACTCAGCTCCACATGCTCGAGCGAAAGCAGCCCATCTCGCCTCGCCAAGTGAGACAGGTTCAAGAACTCCGCGATCACGTCGTTCGCCGAGTCCAACCGGGTCACAAACGCGTGTCGAACGATCTTCGCGGTGCCCAAGACATCGGCGAGCGGGTAGCGAATGAAGATCGTTGCAGCCGTCCCACCCAAAACGATCAGGATGGACGGCAAGTTCCAGAACAGCCCCACGCTGCCGCCCATGAGCGAAGCCCAAACGACCAGCGTGGTTCCGCCGAAAATACCGATGATGGTCGCCGCGTCCACGGTGAGGACCTCAAATCAGAGGGTGTCACCGCAGTCTACGCGTGACGACGGCGCGGCCCAAGAAAGCCGCGCCGTCGGCCGAACGCCTCTGCTTCAGGGCGCCGACGCAGGCGCCGGCGCGCCCGTCGCGGGGAGCTGCAGCTTCGGCAGGGTGCCCGCGGCCGGGTTCAGTGCGCCACCCTGAAACGGCAGCGCACCCGGGGGGATCGCGCTTCCACCCGGCAACATCTGCTTCTCCTCCTCGGCGCCGATCGAGTTCGCGGCGGCCTCCGCCTCCGGCATGAAGGTCTCGATCTGGGACTTGGTTCGCAGGTCCTTCAACAGCGCTTGCTTCGCCGTCCGCTGCTTCTTGTTCTTCAGCAGCTTCTCGATCGACTCCTTGACCTCCTCGAACGGGCGAACCTTGCCCTCCTTGTGCTCGATCGCCTTGATGATGTGGTAGCCGAACGGCGACTTCACCGGCTTCGAGATTTCGCCCGGCTTCATCTTGAACGCCACCGCGTCAAACTCGGGCGGCATGCGGTTCCGCGGGAACCAATTGAGGTCACCGCCGCGGCTCGCCGTCGGACCGTCCGAGGACTTCTGGGCAACCGCCGCGAAGTCGGCACCCTTCTTCGTGACCTCTTTGTAGAACTCGTTGGCCTTCTTCAGAGCCTCGGCCTCCGCCTTCTTGTCGGCCTTCGGGTCCAGCTTCACCAAGATGTGCGCGGCGTGGAGCTGCTCCTGCACCTCGTATCGCTTGATGTTCTCCTGATAGTAGGCCTTCGACTCTTCCTCGCCCACCGCCAGCGTGCCGCCCTTCTCGAGCAGCTTGTTCACGCCGATGTTGTGCCGAATGTTTTCCTTGATCTGCTCAATCGTGACCTCAGACGACTTCAGGTACCGGTCGAAGTTCTCGTCAGTGCGGAACATCTTCTTGTACTCGTCGAACTCACGATCCAGCTCAGCGGGGTCAATCTGCAGACCCTGCTTGGCGATCTCCTGCTTCAGAAGCTCCTTCTCGATGAGCTGCTTGAGAATCGACTCCTTGTAGCGCTTGGCCAGGTTCTCCGGGATGTCCTTCTTCCGGGCCGTGAACGCCTTGGTCATCTTGACGTACTTCTGCTCGAACTCGGACTTCGAGACCTCAGTCCCATTGACCTTCGCCAGCGGTCCGGCCGGCAGGTTGAGCGCCGCCGTCCCCTCGACCGCTCCACTCACCGGGCTGCTCACGGTAGAAGCAGGAGCCGCCGGCTTCGCGTCGTCCTTCTTCTCCGCGCAAGCCACAAGGCCGCCACCCAACACCAGCGCGACACCCAACCACCGCATTGACTTCAACATGATCGCCCAACTCCGTTGTTGACAAAAGGCCGCCCTGTTTATCAGGTCGCGCGACCGGAATCCAGATGCACCCCAAACCGGAGGTCGCCCCTCCGTTCTTCCCCGCGCCTATATAATGATGAAGCGCACACTTGAGCGACGCTCGTCGGGCAGCCGCGGGATCGCCAACGCGATCCGGATCTCACTGGAGAAAAAAGCGACGACGGCCTCAAAAAAAACTTGCGGGCCAAGAGCACCCCGCCTATAAAGCCCTCCCACGTTCGAGGGGCCAAACGGAAGCGAAAGCAACCGGCGGCAAAAAAGAACGGGGTTGAAAAAAAGAACTTGACGGGTGCCTGGCTGATGGATAATCTGCCCACCCGCTCGACGACAAAGCAAAAGGTCGTCGGCTCTTTGAAAATCAGGTTGAGATGGAAGTGCGAGCGCGTTCTCGTATTTATGGCCACCCTTTAGCCGGGGTGGCGACAGGATTAAGTGGAGAGTTTGATCCTGGCTCAGAACGAACGCTGGCGGCGTGCCTAACACATGCAAGTCG